>SUYV01000004.1 GCA_015060255.1 Bacteroidales bacterium
CACCGAAGACCGTCAGCCTGCGTGTAAAAGCGCAGGCAGGAGGAAGGCTTGCGCTTACAGCGGGAGAGACTGCGGAATTCGACATCCCGAAGTCCGGAGAATGGATTGAGGTGACATGTCGTATGCCATTCAAAGTCAAGAATATACATAACATCAAGGTGAAACTTGTTTCTGATACTGAAATTGAAATCGACTGGATAACTTTCAAATAACTATGAAAAAGATTGTGTCATTTATCATTACGGCCGCGTGTCTGGCCGGCTGCGGATCCAAGAATACATTTGTCTATGAGGGCAACCCTCTCGTCCGTGACAAATATACGGCAGATCCGGCTCCTATGGTCGCCTCGGACGGCAGGCTATACATTTTCTGCGGCCATGACGAGTGCTTTGAGGACAGGCCAGGATACGAAGGCAAATACGGCTTCAACATCACGGAATGGCTCTGTTATTCGACTGAGGACATGAACACATGGACAGACCACGGCGTGGTCATGAAACCGACCGATTTTGCATGGTCGATAGGTGAGGCGTGGGCTTCTCAGGCGATTGAGGGTCCTGACGGGAAATTCTATTTCTATGTCTCGACACAGTGCGGAGACCCGAACTGCAAGGCAGTCGGTGTCGCCGTTTCAGACAAGCCGGAAGGCCCATATGTCGATGCCATAGGGGAGCCTCTGATTGTAGACTCAATGACAGACAACGGTCCGAGAGGATGGTGGAACGATTTCGACCCTACGGTCATGATAGATGATGACGGAACGCCTTGGATGAGCTGGGGAAATGGCACATGCTTTCTCGTGAAGCTGAAGAAGAACATGATCGAGCTTGACGGCGACATCATAGTTCTGCCTATGGAGAACTATGTCGAGGGACCATGGCTCTACAAGCGTGATGGCCATTATTACAATGTATATGCATCAATGGGACATCCGCTGGAGACCATTTCCTATGCAATGGCCGACAACATAGAAGGTCCGTGGACATTCATGGGTGAACTCACAGGAATGGCTGAAGACAGCTTTACAATCCATCCC
This sequence comes from Bacteroidales bacterium, assembly GCA_015060255.1. Classification (GTDB taxonomy): domain Bacteria; phylum Bacteroidota; class Bacteroidia; order Bacteroidales; family UBA932; genus Cryptobacteroides. The sequence continues at coordinate 1,037 of SUYV01000004.1, forward strand.
GGCATAATCGACTATAAAGGCAAGTCCTACCTTTTCTATCACAATTCAATCCTTTCCCTGGACGGCTACGGTCCGGCCACAGGCCGCCGCAGCGTATGCGTCGACGAGCTGTTTTACAATCCTGACGGAACCATCCGCCCTGTAATCCAGACCAGAGCCGGCATCAAGCCGCTCCTTCCTGCAGAAGATGGTGCTTTCAAGACCCGTAAGTACAGGAATGTGTTCGTGGAGGCAGGATATGCCCCTGAAGCGGTAGACGCGAAGGTTGAAGAGGTTTTCAATGAGGTGTTCTTCGGGCCGGATAAGGTATACTTTGAAGTGGAGGACAGCTTGGCGTATATTTCCGACATCAAGAATCAGGATGTGCGTACCGAGGGAATGTCATACGGTATGATGATAGCCGTGCAGATGGACCGCAAGGACATCTTTGACAGATTGTTCAGATGGTGCAGGAAATACATGCAGCATGCCGACGGGCCTTATGAAGGATACTTTGCGTGGAGTTGCAAGGTTGACGGCACAAGAAATGCCCAGGGACCGGCATCAGACGGGGAACTGTATTATGTCACATCTCTTCTGTTTGCATCGAACAGATGGGGAGATGACACAGGCATTGATTATAAGGCCGAGGCGCAATACATTCTTGACTGTGCCTTTGCAAAGGACGGTTCGACAGGCGTCAACAACTTCATAAACACAGAGCATAAGCTTATAACATTCACCCCGGACAACTTCGGTTACACCTTCACTGACCCGTCATACCACATTCCGGTATTTTACGAGATCTGGGCGGAATGGGCCGACGACGGACGTGCCGGCTTCTGGAAAGAATGTGCGACAGCCTCACGCGAATATCTGAATAAGGCAATTCACCCGGAAACAGGACTGAATCCTGACATGAGCAACTACGACGGCTCCTTGAGAATGTTCAGGGGCAGTCATTTCGGCACGGGAAACTTCCGCTATGATTCATGGAGAGTGCCTATGAACATAGCAATGGACTACTCATGGTCTTGTGCAGACAAGGAGTGGCAGAGGGAATATGGTGAGAAGGTACAGAACTTCTTCTACTCGCAGGGGATCAATGATTTCGTTGATCAATATCGCATTGACGGCACACTGCCTTCTGAAGATGAAATCCTGCCTGCAGGAGGTTGGACAAAGGCTCTCAGACACTCTGTAGGCCTTGTTTCTACTGTGGCTGCCGCAACTCTTCTGACAGATCATAGCATCAACAAGGAATTCGTGGATGCATTGTGGGATTCACAGAATGTTCCATACGAGGATGGATATTTCGATGCATATTACGACGGACTTCTCCGCCTTTTTGCATTCATGCACCTGAGTGGCAAATATCAGATCATCTTCCCTGAATCATAAACCAAGACTCATGAGACGCTTCTTATACATATTAATCCTTTTCCTGGCACTGTCATCAACATCTGACGCCAGAAAAAAGCCGAAGGACCTTATCGCCAGATATCCTGCCCTCGCGCCTTATTTCAGCACTCCTTCAACTGAAGCCATGCAGCCTGATGAAAAAGGATTTATCCGCAGGTGGCTGCTTCTGGAGCCTATAGCCCACGAAACACGCACCAACACTGTCTTTGTGGACAGCTATGTAAGGCAATATCTTGATACCGGCTGGAATAAGGGAGACTTCAAGCTTCCTCAGGACGGCAGGGACGGCTGGCATGCCCTTGACAGCAGGCTGTTCAATGTCAAGCTATACCGATTCGCGGTCGGAACAGAGACAGGACGCTACGGAATGATATGCCGCGTCGTCACCGTCATAGACGTTCCTGAAGACATTGAATGCGTACGCCTGGCTACTGGTTCCAATTCAGCGTCAATGTGGTGGATAGATGGGGAAGAGGTGCTGATCCTTTCTGGAGACAGACGAATGGTCATGGATGACGGAGCATCACGAAGACTCACATTGAAGAAGGGACGCCACATACTTTCGGGTGCCATCATCAATGGCCCGGGAATGAGCGATTTCTGCGTACGCTTCATTGACGAAGAAGGCAAGCCGGTACTTGATTATGAAATTCTAAACAAGTGATTCTGCCATGAAGACATCTTTGAGACTCACATCATTGGCTTTATTCATGGCAGCCGCCATGACAGCCTCTGCACAAGAAGGAAAACCGTGGATTCATGATCCGTCGACAATCATGCAATGTGACGGGAAATACTATACGTTCGGAACCGGTGGAGGCGGCCTCATTTCAGAAGACGGTTGGAACTGGTATCCCGGAGCGGAACGTCCTGGAGGGGGAGCGGCACCGGATGCAATGAAAATCGGAGGCAGATATCTGGTCGCATACAGTTCTACAGGCGGTGGTCTTGGAGGCGGACATGCAGGTCGAATACTCACGATGTGGAACAGGACGCTGGATCCTAAGTCTCCGGATTTCGGCTTTACAGAGCCCGTGGAAGTGGCTTCGTCAGAGGTTGATGAAGACTGCGATGCAATAGACGCAGGGCTTTTCATGGATCCGACGACAGGGCGCCTCTGGTGCACATACGGCACCTATTTCGGCTTCATCCGCATTGTCGAACTTGACCCTCAGACAGGAGCTCGAGTCGAAGGGAACGAGGCTGTAAATATAGCCATAGACTGCGAAGCGACGACAGTCATCTGGCGAAACGGATGGTATTACCTCCTCGGCACTCACGGGACATGTTGCGACGGCGTGAATTCCACATACAATATAGTAGTGGGCCGCTCACGCAATGTGACTGGTCCATATCTTGACAATATGGGAAGAGACATGATTGCTGGCGGAGGAAAGATGGTTGTCGATGCGGCAGACCGCCAGTTCGGAGCCGGACACTTCGGTCGCTATGTCGAAGACGAGGGTGTTGAAAAGATGTCATTCCATTGGGAAGCCGACCTGGACCGCGGAGGTCGTAGCGTTCTTGCCATACGCCCTCTGCTGTGGGAGAATGACTGGCCTGTTGCTGGCGAAGCATTTACTTCAGGAGTATACGAAATCTCGTCTGTACGCAGGGGATATGCCCTGGAGCTTGCAGTAGACTTTGTCAGACATGACATACCGAGAAGCAGATGGTGGGAGGCTTCCGACGAGCCGATTGCATCATATCCAAATCAGACGCTGGAAGAAGTGAAAGACACATGGCCGGAGGGAGAAATTCCTGCCCGCATCGGCGACTGGATGAACCGTCCTCACCAAAGATGGACCGTAACGGCAGTTCCCGAGGCCGGAGGCTATCTTGGAGGACAATATTATAAGATCCAGATCGAAGGTACGGACAGGGTTCTCGCAGCGGCAAAAGACGCAGAAGTCACTGTTGCACCATCATTTACAGGCGCTGCAGAGCAGCTCTGGCGCATCGAACAGCTCACGGACGGGACTTTCAGGATCATGCCTAAGGAAGTTCCGGGAACTGAGCGTCAATATGTGCTTACATCCATAGCGGACAGCACCCCTACATTGGCGGAGTATGACTTCAACAGCGATAACTGCAAATGGAAATTCATCAGAAAATAATTTACATGACCGAATAGTACTATTTCATTCAAGCGACGTCATTATAGTGACACAGATAACAACAGAACTGACAATGAGACACGTACTATTATTGATTGCATCAATGCTGTGCCTGGCATTTCCGGCCATGGCACAGCAGCAGGAAAGGACGCTTAAGTCAGAAATGGAGTTCCTTCATCAGGAATTTGGAGTGAACTTCGTATATGACTCGTCCATTGACCTGAAGAAGGCCTACAGCGGTAAGCCGATGAAAGAAGTGGCCCGTGACGCGAAGAATTCTCATGACAAGGGCCTCATGTCATGCCTTATGGCATTGTTCGAGAATTCCGGCGTGGACTTCGAGATTATGAAGAAGTACATAGTCCTGACGAAGGAAGGCTCAAAGAAGAAGCCCAAGGACTACACCATCTTGATCGAAGAACAGCACGACACGATCAACGAATCCGTAGTGACTGCTTTACTGAATCCAGAGAAGAATGAGACTCAGACCGGGCTTAAACGGATCACCAGCAAGGATCTCAACTCCGGATTCGCATTATTCAGTACCCCCGATGTCATAAAGACACTCCAGATGATGCCTGGAGTGTCATCGGGCACTGAACTGCTCTCCGGCTTCTATGTTCACGGAGGAGACGGAAGCGACAATCTTTTTCTCCTTGACGGAGTTCCGATCTATCAGGTCAGCCATCTTGCCGGTCTGTTTTCTTCATTCAATACTGATGTCATTGGAAGTCTGGACTTCTACAAAAGCGGTTTCCCCGCACGCTATGGTTCAAAGATGTCGTCGGTGGTTGATGTAAATACAAAAGAAGGCAGCTTCAATGACTTTCATGGCACATTTGCCATTGGATTGATTGACGGCCGTTTTCAGCTTGAAGGACCTCTGTGGAAAGGAAAGACGTCATTTAATGTAGGCCTCAGGAGGACATGGACAGAAACCTTGACCTTGCCTATCTTCGCAGTCATGAACAAATTCAACAGGCCTGACAAGCAGAATGCGAGATATGCATTCTCTGACTTCAACGCAAAGATTACTCATAAGTTCAGCGAGACCAACAGGTTATCAGCCAATTTCTACGCGGGAAGAGATGCCCTGAGATATCTGAATGACAATTTACATGAACATTATGATGAAAACAACGAGGTCATATTCATATCCGAGAGAGATGTCGTTGACATAGCGTTTTCCTGGGGCAACATTCTTGGGTCACTGAATTGGGATTATGAAATCAGTGACAGGATGTCGGTGAGGAACATAGCGTATTACAGCGGTTCCTATTCTTCCTTATCGTTTTCAAATCAGGAAACTGATTCAAGAAACAACAGCGTGACAGCCGGTGAGTATAATACATCCAATGTCCATAATATGGGACTTAAATCGGATTGGTTCTACAGGCTGACACCTAAGCAGAAACTGAGATATGGAGCTACATTGCAATATCACATCTATTGCCCCGATGCTACCGCCAGGACAGACTATGCATACGAAGGAGTGAATGCCACGACTACAGCATACGCTGATACATTAAGATACAACACATTAGAGGCATCGCTGTATGCTGAGGATGAAATTGCATTTACCGATGGCATCTCTATGAACGCAGGGCTCCGATATACGCTATATTCAGCTGCAGGCAAGACATGGCATTCGCTTGAGCCGCGCGTAGCGATGAAATACAGGATCAATGACAGGCTTGCGGCTAAAGTCTCATACACTGAAATGAGTCAGCCTACTCATCTGGTGTCATCCATGTATATTGACCTGCCTACGAATGCCTGGCTGCCTTCGACCGCGAAAATACGTCCCTCACGGTCAAGGGAAGTTGCGGCAGGCATTTATTCCAATCTGGGACATCACATTCATCTTAATGTAGAAGGATGGTACAAGCACATGCATCATCTGATCGAATACGCCGGATCATATAGCGTTTTTCCACCTTTGACCGGATGGGAGGAATGCTACAAGACAGGCATGGGACGTTCATGGGGAGCTGAACTGGATTTCGGATTCGACAACGGGAGGACTCAGGCAAATGTATATTACACCTTGTCATGGTCGCAGAGAAAGTTCGATGACTTCTACCATTCATGGTACAAGGACAGGAACGACAACCGTCACAAGCTCACTGTCATGGCAAAACATAAGTTCGGCAAACGTTTCGAACTGTATGGAGCATGGAATTTTCACAGCGGCAACCGTATCTCGCTTGCCTCGCATGATATCAATGGAGGCGAAAAAGATCTGTATACGGAGCCTAACAATGTCAAGCTGCCGGACTATCACAGACTCGATCTTGGATTCAATTTTATCAAGACGACCAAAAGAGGCAACACAAGCATTTGGAATATAAGCGTTTACAACGCATATTGCCGCATGAATCCGATAACAGCATTTATTGATTCCATAGGAATGAACGGAACAGTACTCGCATATTATGGATCGGCGGCAGGCATCATTCCGATAATCCCGACATTCAGTTATACCCTAAAATTCTGATACAATGAAATACATCAAATATATAATAGCTGCCATTGCGTCACTTGGTCTTGCGTCCTGCATGACACCATTTGACCTGGATCTTGATGATGAGCCGATCATTTTCCTGGAATCATTCCCCGGCTTAGAAGAAGTCGTAACTTTCAAGATCCTGCCTGCTTACTCGAAGTCAAATACTGCCGTCAAGCCGGAGTTCAATCCTGAGATAGTCTTCACCGTCAACGGAAATGTAATCCCTGTCAGGGCCGATAAGGAATCATATTATATAGCCGAATACAGACCTTCTTCAGGTGACAAGATGTCTATACAGGTGTCTGCTGAAGGCTTTCAGAGCATCAATGCGGAAACTGCAATTCCAGAGGCATTCCCTCAGATGAGGCTTGGATACCAGAAAGAAGATATCGGTGACCGCACACTTGCTGTCATACGCGTGACACCATACAATGATCCGGGGAAGTATCATTCATACGGACTCCAGATCTTTGAAGAGAATATTTATTATTATCCGGAAGGGGAGGAGACATATGTCAGAATGTATGTAGGAGATCAGATTCAGGATTATTACGATCTGGCGCCACACTCGATGGACGGAATGACTGTTTATTTGAACTCATCTCCTGTAGCGACATGGAGGGCTGGCTCGGAATCGGGGTATACGGAAGACCTTGTAATGGCCTTGGACACTCATGTGTATGATGGCTATGACTCATATAATAATCTGTTCGTTCACGACGGAGAGCTTCTTGGGTATGATGAAGAGGGCAATGTGACCGGCAGGCTACCATATCACTCCCGCAGCAGGCTCAACTTGTTTACCATGACTGAAGAATTCTACAAATACATGGTGGCCCAGGAACTGATAAAAGATAATGCTGACTTCATCACAGGTCTTGCACCTTCAAATTTCTGCTATTCCAACATCAAAGGAGGATATGGAGTGTTTGCAGGAGTGTGCTGCACAGAGACAGGTTGGATAACACCGGAAATGATTGAAAGCAACAGATGATTATGAAAAGAATTATATATGCTGCGCTTGCGGCAATGACGATGTTGACAGGATGCGAATACCATCCATATTACGACGGACAGAAGTTCCGTATATACCACAAGGATTGCGGCCTGTTGGAGTCAGACGGAGCTCACATCTATGTGCCTCACCAGCTTGATGAACCATTTGTCCTGAGTCTCTACGGAGGTTGGGGAAAGAGCCATCATATCGAGATTGAAGATCAGGAGTATCTGGGATATTCGTATGAAAAGGGAGATGTCAAAAAGTCCGGTTTTGATGGCCCTGACATGATTGCGGCAGGTGTGACTCTAATACCGAAGAAGATAGGAGATACGGTTATAAGAATAACAGAGGAGACCACCGGTGAGTCAATAAGTATCTTTGTACATGTATGTGAAGCCTTTAAGGCGATTAAAGTATACGAGACACAGAACAGCCTCGCTGTCGGTACGTTACTGGCATTCAGGTATGGAGGTGTGGATGATGTCGTGAAAATATGCAGGGAAGACAGTGAGACTGGTGCAATAGAGCATATTGTCGATGGTCGATATGCTTTTGTCGACCATGGAGCTACCGTCCATCTTGAAATGACATTCCCTGCTGATGAAGCAGGCCAGCCATGTGCGGGCGGCGCTGAAATCAGCAAGGAATATGACATTGAGTTCAAGTATGGAGGAACATACGGCACTGCCAACGGCATGATGGAGCGTCTGAATCTTCTTGATTTTCCTTTAGCTACAAAGTCATCTTCATATTACAATTTCCAGTTTGTAGATATTACCGGAGGTATAGTACCTGACACGAGTTCACCGGACACCCGGATATTTTACGTCCGCTCAGCAGAAATAATACCTTGGATATAAACTACCTGTTCTGATATGGTGTTTCCTGGAGGACGTTAGTGTAAATGTATCCGTCCTTCGGTGTCACTCCTTTTCTTTTGAAGAGCTCGGATACCGTAACCATGGTGAAACCTCGCTTCTTCAGCTCAGGGATGATCATCTTCAAAGCCTCTACTGTGTTGACATTTCCCTCGAAGTCATGAAGAAGGATGATGTCGCCGTCCTGGACCTTGGCCATCAGGTCGTCATATCTCATCTGGGCGGTACGATTGGCTTCCCAGTCCTGGCAGCCGACACCACTGATGAATGTGTGGTCTATTGCTGCATGCATTGATGGGTTGTGATTGATGTACGGCGGGCGGAAGTATGCAGGGCGTGTGCTGACATATTTCTCCACGAGGTCATCTGTGCGCTCTATTTCGTCCTTGAAGCTTTCGGTAGAGAGCTGAGTCATGTATGTATGCGTATATGAATGGTTCTGGATCTCGCAACCGAGAGCGACAGCCCTTTGCATCTGCTTTGCGCTGGAATCATTGATATACTGTCCAATGACAAAGAACGAGGCGGGAACACCATGTTCCTCGAGGATGTCAAGCATCTTAGGTGTAATGGTGTTGTTCGGACCATCGTCAAAACTCAAGGCGACAAGCATTGACGCTGTTGCATTCTTGTCTGTGTTTTCCTCAGGTGTCGGAACAGGAGCAGGTGAATTCTGATCCGTTGAAGGCGTTGCAGTGCATGAAGCAAAGAGCAATGAAATGAATACGAAAATGATCTTGAACATGACGATATTATTCTGAATATGTTAATTTATATACTGCGAATGTCTTCGGACCGATTACTGTCGTAAGCGTATTGTCTTTTAATCCGTCGGCAATATGCGAAGTGGTCGGAACAATCTGATCCGGTTTATCCAAAGTATTCTCTGCCAGGCTGTTGTCTGAATGGAGTGTCGTGCAGCAGACCTCTGGTGCAAGCTTCTGCCTGCGAGGAAGCCGTGTGAAGCATATGCTGATTTCCTGCAGGTCAGATGACAGGTTTGCAACCTTGACTATATACTCATTCTTTCCAGAGTCCTTTACAACTGAAGCATACAGCTGATTCTGACCTTCCTTGCCGGCCACAGGTCTTCCGTTCATGGTAAGCGGAAGGACTTCTGTGCCTTTGTTGCAGGCGTAGAGCTGCTGTACATAATAGCTGCATGTGCGCATCACATGCAGGTTGTCGAACCACACCATGTCTGGTCTCCACTGCCAGCCTTCCACATGGGCGAGAAGGGGAGCATATGATGCCATCAGCACGACATCAGCATTCCTTTCGAGCCCGGTCATGAATGCCGCCTCAAGCAGAGCCGCATTGAAATGATTCCACTTCTTGCCGTCAACGCCATGGCACGCATACTCGCCGGCAAAGACCTTCGGTCCCTTTCTTGGATAGCCGTCATAGCGGTCCGCATTATTCTCAAAGAAGCTTTCCTCGGCATAGTAATGTTCATCAACCAGATCCACATCAAGCTCGCGCATTGCTGCCCATAACTCATCGAAATCCTTTCCATCTCTGTAAGGACCTGAAGAGCCAATGATCTTAATGTCCGGATACTGCTTGCGTATAGCCTCCATGAATACTACAAGACGCTCTGGATACAGTTCGCTCCACTGCTCGTTTCCGACACCTAAATATTTAAGGTTGAATGGTTCAGGGTGTCCCATTTCAGCTCGCACTTTACCCCATTGGGTGTCTGTGTCTCCATTTGCGAACTCTATAAGGTCAAGAGCATCCTGAACATATGGATCCAGCTCGTCAAGAGCGGCATGCGGATCTGTAGCCGGATCGTTCTGGAACTGACATGCAAGGCCGCAGCTGATAACAGGAAGCGGCTCTGCACCGATTTCTTCCGAGAAGAGGAAATATTCATAGAATCCGAGTCCGTATGACTGGAAATAGTCAGGATAAAGGCGGTTCGGGAAGGTATAGTTCCAGCGATTCATGTTTATTGGACGATTTTCCACCGGACCCACCGAATTTTTCCACTGATATCGTGTTTCAAGGGTAGTGCCTTCTACGATGCATCCGCCTGGAAACCTGAACACTCCCGGTTTCAACTGCTGCAAAGCCTCCGCAATGTCTTTGCGAAGACCGTTTTCGTGTCCGTTGAATGTTTCGACAGGAAAGAATGATATGTGCTCCAGGTCTATGCCTTGACCAGGCGACAGATGCTCAAGGAAAATGCGAAGAGAGGCTTTTGCCTCTGTTATAGGAGACGTGATGACCGCTTCGTATTTCTTCCATTCCCTTGAGTCAACCTCAATATATCCGCGGCAGAATGCCTGGTCTTCTCCCATTGTGGCATTCTTGCAGAGACGGAATGAAATCAGTTCCTTTTCTTTGTCGCCGGAAGTGCGCGCCCATACACTGAAGCGATATTCCTTGCCTTCCTCCACACCGATGCCGAAGAATCCTTCATTCTCCAGGCCGGTGACAAACGCCGGATGGCCGGGATAAGCAAGACGCACATAATGAGGATTCCTTTCGAAAGGACCGTCATCACAGATGGTGACATTGCCGAAAATGTTCCATCCCATGAAAGGATCGTCGAACTCGAACGAACGGTTCTTCACCTTTTCAGCGTACAGGCCTCCGTCTGCCGCAAAGTTTATGTCCTCGAAGAAAAGGCCATACATGGTACCCGGAACAGGAATTCCTTTCTTTCCTGCATCAACTGTCATAATGTTGTCCTGAGCGGCTGCACCCAAGGTAGATAATGCCAGACCGGCAGCAAGCACGAATCTGTTGAATAGTGAACTGAACATATATTTCAAGTAATTATATGAATTTATAGGGCAGATAGCCACGATACGACAGTTTCCAGGACCTTAGGCGAGATAGTCTCTTCGATGGTCCTGTATTCTGTTACAGCACCTGTCATGCAGTTTTGCAGAAGATGATTTGCGCCTTCTATTGCTTCTATATGGTGGGCATGAGAGGCTTTCAATCCAATGCGCAGGGCATCGAGATTGCTTTCATGATCGACCTGTATGTCTTTGGTGCCGTTCAAAGCCAGAACCGGGCACGTTATGTCTGCCAGAAGCGGACGTACATCAAGTGTGAGTAATTTCGAAAGATATGGAGTCCGGACCTGGTTCAAGACTGCCTGATAGTTCTGCTTCAATTCTTTTGGAAGGTTATAGTCGTCGGGATCCGGCATCATACCGCCATTGACTTGTACATCAAAGGCTTTCTCCAACAGCCTGCAATATTCTTCTGTCACTTCTTCCGGAACGCCGGCCAACAAAAGGGCAGAGCGGTTCTGTGAAACCAGGGTCTCAGCACCTGAGACAACCATTCCTGCGAGGCAGACGATGAAATCAGCCTTCTTTTCGGCAGCAAGCATCAGCGCTATTGTTCCTCCTTCACTATGACCGATTACTCCGACTCTGTCAAATCTGTTTCTGAGCAGATTTACAGCCATCTCTGTATCAGACTTGAAGTCTTCAGTAGTCCAGGAGAGGGGATTGCCTCCTTTCATGGCAAATCCTCTGTCATCATATCTCAAAGTGGCGATTCCTGCCCGTGCAAGAGCATCAGCGATGACTGCAAACGGTTTGTGCTCGAAGAGCTCTTCATCCCGGTTCTGGATGCCGCTGCCTGTGACCATCACCAGCGCAGGAGTTTCGCGGGAGCATCCTGCCGGAAGAGTCAAGGTACCGTTCAGCACAATATCTCCATTGGTGAACGAAACCTCCTCAGTCTGATATGGATACGGTGGCTTCGGCGTCTGCGGACGCGCCGGCTTGTTCTCACCCGGGGTCAGTGTCAACGGGAATGAAGCATTCATCTGGGTGAAGGTTCCTACAATCTGACGGATCATCCACACACCTTCATAGCTTGCTCCAAGAGAGGGGATGATGACCTTTATGGTGTTTGAAGCAGGTCTGCTCACCTGAATGGGAATGCCTTCGGCTCCTTGATCCGGAGAATCCATCGAAGGATTCTCTCCGTCAAGATGGAACACAAGCGAAAGCGTTGTGCCTTGTACATCAAGTTTTCCAGACCATGTGCCTGTCTGTGCGTTTGCAATCATTGACATTACTGATATCATGACTGCTGTTATGATTGATCTTTTATACATACTCACAAATATAATTTAATTGCATAAGATATCATAAGTTTGTGTAAATTTGCTTAAAAATAATAAACATATAAATATGAAGATAGCAGTTCCAACAAGAGACGGTCACGTGGACGATCATTTCGGACATTGTGCTTATTATACAATTTTTGATGTTGTGGATGGAAAGGTGACAGGAACAAGCAAGCTTGCCTCTCCTGAAGGATGCGGATGCAAAAGCGGAATTGCGCCTGTGCTGAAACAGATGGGCGTAATGGTGATGCTGGCCGGCAATATGGGTCAAGGAGCTAAGAACGTACTCGAAGCACAGCGCATAGAGGTCATCAGAGGATGTAGCGGTAATGTAGAAGAGCTTGTTGCATCATTCCTCGCCGGTGAAATCAAAGACAATGGCGAAATCTGCGACCATCACGACTGCCACTAAAATAGAAGAGCCGCTGCGAAATGTGCAACGGCTCTTCTTATGTAATTGACTTCAATATTATTTAATTAAATATGTGGTCTCAGGCTGTGCGGTTCCCTTGAGGACACCTGCCTCTACAGTAAACGAAGTCCCATATACCTCATCCTTGTACTCACCGTCAGGAAGTGCTGTAGGAAGTTCTACAGGATTTGCCTCAAGAGCGAAATTGATGACAGCTGCACCCTTGTCGCCACGATTGACAACGATGACTTCGCCATCCTCGGAAATCCTGACGTCCTCAAGTTGACCGTTCATGGCCTGACGGAACTTGTTCACAGCCACAACCTCAGGATGGAAGAACTCGTCATTTCCACGTGCTCCAAGGAGGTTGTCACCGAAATAATTCTCACGTGTCGAGTTCATAGGACGGCTGTAGAAGAGCGGAGTGCCGTTCTGACGGGCAGTAAGGAATACCCATCCTGTGCGGATCTGAGCATCTGTAAGGCCTGCGCTCTCATTTGCATTGCAATATGTGTCATGGCTTTCTACCCATGTTGTAAGGTATTCAGGAGCAGCCCTGTGGTACCATGAAAGCAGGTCATGGTCCTTTGCGCTTCTCTTCCAGAGAACCTCGCGGAGGACATGTCCATAGCTTGAAGCTGTCTGGCCGAAGTAGCCTGCATACTCTTCCTCAGGAACGTTTCTGTCCTGAAGAACCTCGCCATATACGAAGAGGCTGTCATATGGAATGCAGAGTGACACTCCAAGCACTTCCTTGCGGCCTGTAGCCACATCCCAGAAGTCGTTTTCTGTAACACCTGCCTCTGTATCGAGAGGGTCTGAATGTACGCCGATATGCTTTGCTGTGTCATAACGGAAACCACGAACACCCATCTCAATGAGCTTGTTTACAAACTGCATGTAATATTTCTGGAAGAGGGGATTCTCAGTGTTGACATCCGGAAGTCCACCGACGCCCTGATGAGTACACTCTGTACGGTCGTTATAGTCCACTATACCCTGAAGTCCCTTGCTGTGGAACATCTTCTCACGGCCGCCAACGGCCTCATAGAACTCATCAGTGACAAGGTCGATGTTGAAAGCTGTATGGTTTGGAAGAACATCCACGAGGACTCTGATGTCGTATTTCTTTGCAGAGTCCAGCATCGCCTTCATCTCTTCTTCTGTTCCGACGATATTGTTTCCTACAGTCCAATCGGTCGGCTGGTAATAATGATACCAGTTTCCCTCCTTCTCGTCAAGGATCTTGATGTTTCCGCCTTCAGGGCTGAAACATGCATTCACAGGAGAGGTCTGCAGCATTGTGAAGCCTGCATCGGCGATCTGCTTCATGTTTTCAGCGATAGTAGGGAAGTTCCAGCTCCATACATGGAGAATGGTCTCCGTATTGGTGCTGTTAGGGTCATGAGTCATTCGGTCGACCAGACCGTCGTTCTGCGATGCACAGGCAACAAGGCCCAGGCAAGCAATGATGGAAAGGATTCTTTTCATTTTTCGGTAGTATGTATATTTTATGCGAAGATACTATAAATTTTCCATAACTTTGTCTAAATAACTTTGACTATAGGTATGACAGAGAAAGAAAAGATGCTGGCAGGACTGGTCTATTCAGCAACTGACAAGGAGTTGCTGGAAGAACTGAATGCCGTCAAGGAAATCATCCATGACTATAATTCATTGCGACCTTCCGATCTTCGGAAAAAGCTGGAAATCCTGAAAGGTCTGCTTGGACATATTGCTGATGATGAAATAATCATCAATCAGCCGTTTTATTGTGATTACGGCAAGCAGATAAGTGTCGGAAAACGTTTCTTCGCCAACTTCAACCTTACAGTCCTGGATGAGGCAATTGTTACGATAGGTGATGATTGCTTCATCGGTCCTAATGTAAGCATATACACGGCATGCCATAGCACCGACCCGGTTGAGAGAAACACTCGCGATGAATGGGCAAAGCCGGTGTGTATCGGAAACAATGTCTGGATCGGAGGGAGCGTTACCATACTTCCAGGCGTGACGATAGGGGACAATGTTACTATCGGTGCCGGTTCGGTCGTCACTAAAGACATTCCGAGCAATTCTGTTGCCGTAGGTAATCCATGTAAAGTAATCAAACAGATCTAAGCCTTCTGACCTATGTACCAGTTTCAGTGTGACTATAACCAGGGAGCTCATCCGCGCATCATGGAGAGACTTCTCGAAACAAATCTCGAACAGACCGTAGGATACGGCGAGGACCATTATTGTGCGGCGGCACGTGAAGCGATACGCACGGCCATTGGCAGGACTGATGTGGATGTACACTTCCTTGTCGGTGGCACGCAGGCCAATGCTACGGTCATATCGTCAATTCTGCGCCCATATCAAGGTGTATTATGTGCCACGACAGGACATATAAATGTCCACGAGACAGGAGCCATAGAACATGGTGGACACAAAGTTCTTGCTGTCAACGCCAAAGACGGACTTCTTGAAGCGGAGCAGATCAGAAAGGCAATGGAGCTGCATTATGCTGAAGATGGTCCTGAGCACACCGTGCAGCCCGGAATGGTATATATTTCATTTTCATCGGAGCTGGGAACAGTGTACACTCTTCAACAGCTTCGGGAAATCAGCTCCGCATGCAGAGAATACGGACTTCCGCTGTTCATCGACGGAGCCAGGATGGGATACGGTCTGGCATCCGAAGGATGCGACGTTACATTGCAGGACATTGCTGAGCTCGCCGATGTCTTCTATCTCGGCGGCACCAAGCAAGGTGCGCTTTTCGGAGAAGCGGTGGTCATAGTCAATGATGCATTGAAGAAGGATTTCAGATATTTCATAAAGCAGAACGGGGGAATGCTTGCAAAGGGACGTCTTCTCGGTCTCCAGTTCCTTACTCTTTTTGAAGACGGCCTGTATTTCAGGATCTCGCAACATGCAGTAAGACAGGCTTTGAGGATTCGTGATGCTTTTGAAAGCAAGGGGTTCGAAATGCTAGTCCACAGTCCTTCCAACCAGCAGTTCCCGATACTTGACAATGACACTATGTCGCGTCTCGCGGAAAACTTCCTTTTCTCTGTATGGCAGAAGATTGACGAGTCACATACTGCCGTACGCTTCTGCACCAGCTGGGCTACCGATGAAAAGGCAGTCGATTCATTGATAAATGCCATTTGACGGTCGTCCAGGGCAGTTGTTTATAAGTATGTTGATAAAGACATTGTATTTTCTAGGAATGTGATGATTTTATTCAATATCTTAGCGTGCTAAGACTATAACCACTAATTATTATGAGCAGCGCTGAGGTAACCATCGTAAAGAGAGACGGAAAACATAAGGCTTTTTCCGTTGAGAAAATCAAGAATGCAATACGCAAAGCCTTCTTGTCAGTAGGAGCTTTTGCAACAGAGGAAGATCTTGTAAATATCCTTTCGCACGTGCGTATCACTGAAGGAATGCACGTGGAGGATATCCAGAATCAGGTAGAGATAGGACTTATGGCAGAGCAGTATTTTGCTGTAGCAAAGTCATTCATGCTCTATCGCCAGAGGCATAGTGAAGACAGAGAGGTGCGTGACCACCTTGACTTTCTCATCCAGTATTGCCAGGCAGAAAATGCTGCAACCGGCAGCAAATATGACGCAAATGCAAATATCGAGAAGAAGAATCTTGCCACTCTTATCGGAGAACTTCCTAAAAAGAACTTCATCAGACTTAATCGCCGCATCCTGACAGACAGGATGAAGAAGATGTATGGTAAGGAGCTTTCGGACAAGTATATCAGACTGCTCAAGAATCACCACCTTTATAAGAATGATGAGACATCACTGGCAAACTACTGCGCCAGCATCACAATGTATCCTTGGCTGCTCGAGGGTACAAAACCTATAGGCGGCAACTCTATAGGCCCTACAAATCTCAAGTCATTCTGCGGAGGCTTCATCAACCTCGTGTTCATGGTCTCAAGCATGCTCAGCGGTGCTTGTGCCACTCCGGAATTCCTTATGTACATGAACTACTTCATCGGTAAGGAATATGGTCTCGACTATTGGAAAGACCCTCAGCGTCAGGCAGATAACTCAATCAAGAAACGTTCGATAGACAAAGTCATCACAGACTGCTTCGAACAGATTGTATACTCTATCAACCAACCTACCGGAGCTCGTAATTTCCAGGCTGTGTTCTGGAATATCTCATACTACGACAAGAACTATTTCGAAAGCATCTTCGGAGAATTCCGTTTCCCTGACGGATCGAAACCAGACTGGGACGGCCTCTCATGGCTCCAGAAGAGGTTCATGAAATGGTTCAATGCAGAAAGACTCAAGACTCCTCTTACATTCCCTGTAGAGACAATGGCTCTCCTCACTGAGAATAATGAGGTGAAGGACAAGGAGTGGGGAGACTTCACTGCAGAAATGTATGCTGAAGGACACTCGTTCTTTACATATATGAGTGATAACGCAGACTCTCTGGCTTCCTGCTGCCGCTTGCGCAACGAGATCCAGGATAACGGATTCAGCTATACCCTTGGAGCTGGTGGTGTGTCTACAGGCTCGAAGAGTGTACTCACCATCAACCTGAACCGCTGTATCCAGTATGCTGTCAAGAACGGTCGCGACTACATGACATATCTGGCCGAAGTGGTTGACCTTGTACATAAGGTCCAGCTCGCATATGATGAGAACCTCAAGGCCCTCAAGGAGCAGGGTATGCTTCCGCTCTTCGATGCCGGATTCATCAATATCGGCCGTCAGTATCTTACAGTAGGTATCAACGGTCTCGTGGAGGCTGCTGAGTTCCTCGGCATCGAAATCAATGACAATCCTCAGTATGTTGAGTTTGTACAGAACACACTCGGACTGATAGAGAAATACAACAAGCAGTACCGCACAAAGACCACACTGTTCAACTGCGAAATGATTCCTGCAGAGAACGTAGGAGTAAAGCATGCGAAGTGGGACAGGGAAGACGGCTATGTCGTACCTCGCGACTGCTACAACAGCTATTTTTATATTGTAGAGGACAAGTCTCTCAATATCATTGACAAGATGCGTCTGCACGGCCGCAAATACATCGAGCATCTCACAGGAGGCTCGGCGCTCCACCTCAATCTCGAGGAGCACCTGTCAAAGGCGCAGTATGCACAGCTGCTCCGTGTCGCAGCACAGGAAGGATGCAACTACTTCACTTTCAACATCCCGAATACAATATGCAACAGTTGCGGCCACATCAGCAAACATTACCTCAAGGAGTGTCCTGAATGCCATAGCCAGGATATCGACTATCTGACCCGTATCATTGGTTATATGAAACGTGTAAGCAATTTCTCGATGGCACGTCAGGAGGAGGCCGCAAGACGCTTCTACCATAAGAATGAAGATAAGCCTAAATGCTAAAATGCTACAGTTTTGATATTGTCTGCCAGGAGATCCCGGATGAGATCAGCCTGGCAGTCAACATTTCAAGGTGTCCCAACAGATGCCCTGGTTGCCATAGTCCCTGGTTGTGGGAAGACGAGGGGGAAGAAATGTCCGACGAGATGCTCAGGAATCTCATCGGCAGATATTCTGCAGCCATAACCTGTTTCTGCTTCATGGGTGGTGATGCAGATCCTTCGGAAATAGAACGGCTTGCAGGAGTGGTAAAGGAAAGCTTTCCGCATCTCAAGACTGCATGGTATTCCGGAAAGGAGAATATTCCTGTCGGATTTGACCTGAGAGTCCTTGACTATGTCAAGATTGGCCCGTATGTTGAAGCATTAGGAGGGCTGAAATCAAAAACGACCAATCAGGTATTATACAGAATACTTCCTGATGGTACACTAGAAAAAATTTTACTGTAAACATGAACAAACCGATCATCTACCAGATGCTTCCTCGACTGTGGGGAAACGATAAGATAAGACCAAAGAAAAACGGAAAACTTGCCGATAACGGCACAGGAAAACTCTCTGACATTGACAAGGATACTCTTGAATATCTGAAATGGCTCGGCTGCAGCCATGTATGGTATACAGGTATCATAAGACATTCTACACAAGAATCGGATGAAGGCTGCATTCCGTCGCATCCTCAGTTCGTAAAAGGAAAGGCAGGGTCTCCATACGCAATCTGCGATTATTATGATGTAAACCCATATCTTGCTGATAATCCTGAAGATAGAATGCTTGAGTTCGAGCAACTGATCAAGAGGACCCACGAAGCCGGACTCAAGGTTATCATTGACTTTGTACCTAATCATGTGGCTCGTGACTATGGCAAGACAAGCGCATCGGATGGGCATCCGATGCTGGGAGCAAATGATGACAGGGAAGTACACTGGAAGGAGGATAATGATTTCTTCTATTATCCGGGGGAAGCACTCAGACTACCTACTCCATGCCCATTGGGAATGGAACCATACATGGAAATGCCGGCAATGGCAACCGGAAACAACTGCTACAGTCCTGAGCCAGGTATCAATGACTGGTATGAGACTGTAAAGATCAACTATGGAGACAATCACACTGCCACATGGGACAGAATGTTGGACATATTGACATTCTGGGCCGAGAAGGGAGTTGATGGCTTCAGGTGCGACATGGTGGAACTTATTCCACAGAGCTTCATAGGTTGGGCTATCTCACAGATAAAGAACAGATTCCCGGATATCATCTTCATAGCAGAGGTATATAAGAAGGAGCTGTATCGTGATTATGTACATAAGGTCGGATTTGATTACCTGTATGACAAATCAGGACTGTATGATACACTCAGGTCAATTGTTGACAAGAATGTAAACGATAACGGCATGCCGGTGGACCTGTGGCAGTCGACAACGGGAATCACACGCAACTGGCAGTTCTTGGGTGACCTTCAGCCATATATGCTGAACTTCCTGGAAAATCACGACGAGCAGCGCTTCGCATCAGAATTCTTCGGCAGGGACGGACACAACACCTATGCTCCACTTTACGCTTCTCTTTTCCTGAACACAGCACCGTTCATGATATATTTTGGAGAAGAAGTCGGAGAATCAGGAATGGATGAGGAAGGATTCAGCGGACGTGACGGACGTACTACCATTTTCGACTGGTGGAGTGTGGGCAGCGTCAGAAGATTACGCAAGGCTATTGCTTCGAAAGCATACGAAGATCTCAAGGTGTCGAAACTGACTGCAGCCGGAATGAAGAAGGATGAGGCTGAGATATTCTGCAGATTTGCTCAGGCTGTGCGCCTTGCAGCTGTTGACACTGCCATATCCATGGGCACGACATACGATCTGTGTTACTGCAACATGTCATCAGACGGGTTTGACAAGAACAGACATTTTGCATTCCTGAGGGATTATGAGGAACATACGCTTCTGATTGCAATCAATTTCTCTGACAAGGCAGCAGAAATGAAGCTTGTCATTCCTGAACATGCCTTTGAGTGGATGGGTATTCCTATCACGGAAAAGATGTATCCCGGCAAGGTGATAAACGTAAAAGTGCCGCCAATGGACGGCACAGTGATTCAACTTGTCTGAGTGTCAGATCCTTCTACGGAATTCCGCAATGGTGATTGCAGTCGCAATCGCGGCGTTCAGGGATTCCGATCCAGGACTGTCGGATGGGTAGGGAGGTATGTACAACCTGTCGGAGACAAACTCTTCCATTTCGGCAGAGATACCTTCGGATTCGTTTCCTATTACAATCATGACTGGAGCACCTTCACCGGTCTCCAGTTCTTTTTTATACATGTCCTGACCGTCAAGGAAGGTACCGTATACCTTGCCGCCTTTATCCAATACTATCCGGGATACGTCGTGCAGGTCAATGTAATGCATCTTCACACGGAATATAGCTCCCATTGTAGCCTGAACGACTTTCGGATTGAATACGTCAACAGTGTCCTTTGCAGCGAATATGGCGTCAATGCCGAACCAGTCTGCAACACGAAGGATAGTACCAAGGTTGCCTGGATCCCTGATAGAATCAAGCGCAAGGAACAGGCCTCCCTTGGATATGATCTCCTCTGCGGCAGAAGCGTCATCCATATATACATCGGAAGGTTTCTTCAGCACTGCAAGGGCAGGAGAAGGGGAGGACAATGCGGAAATCCTCTTCATGGATTCTTCACCGATCTCATCCCTTCTGTAGATGCGTTCTACCTCAAAAGGTGAGGCGATGGCTTCCTGGACCATCTTCTCACCTTCTACAATAAACAATCCGAGTTCGTCTCTTGTCTTTTTCAGATGCAGAGACTTCACTCTTTTCATCTCATTATTTGAAATGCATGCCATATCAATATCCAAGGATCTTTAGCATTGACTTGTATGTCTGCTCCTTGCTGAAAAGCTTCGTAGTGTAGTCTCCGTTCTCATCCTTGTCGATGATGATGTGCTTTGGAGCAGGCTGGAGACAGTGCTGGATGCCGCCGTATCCGGAAATCGATTCCTGATAAGCTCCTGTATGGAAGAAGCCGATATAAAGAGGTTCACCCTCCTCCTCGATCATAGGAAGATAGATGGCATTTGCGTGAGCATCTGCATTGTAATAGTCTTCGCTGTCACATGTAAGACCTCCGAGGAACACCCTCTGATATTTCTCATTCCACTTGTTTATAGGAAGGAGAATAAACTTCTGCTTGATACCCCATGTGTCAGGAAGAGTGACCATGAATGAGCTGTCGATCATGTACCAGCGCTCCCTGTCATTCTGCTGCTTCATGTCAAGTATCTGGAATATCGTAGCTCCGGATTCACCGACTGTAAAGCTTCCGAACTCAGTGAAGATGTTCGGCTCGGCTACTCCACGGGCGTTACACATGATCTTGATCTGTGAGATGATCTCCTCAGCCATGTATTCGTAGTCAAAATCTGATGCAAGTGAATTCTTGATAGGGAATCCACCGCCAATGTTCAGAGAATCAAGCTCAGGACAGATCATCTTGAGGTCACAGTAGACTCCGACACACTTCGCAAGCTCATTCCAGTAATATGCAGTGTCGCGCATTCCAGTATTGATGAAGAAGTGGAGCATCTTCAGCTTGAACTTGCGATTCTTGCTGATCAGGTTCTCGTAGAAAGGAACGATGTCACTGTATCGGATTCCAAGACGTGATGTATAGAAATCGAACTTGGGGTCTTCCTCGGATGCAATGCGGATACCGAGATTTACCGGAACTTCAACAAGCTTGTCCAATGCCTCAAGCTCGTGCATGTTATCCAGCACAGGAATGATGTTCTGCCAACCGCTGTTGGCAAAATTGGCAATGTTTTCTACATAGGCAGGTTTCTTGAAACCGTTGCATACGATATACTGATCCTTATTTACAAGTCCTTCAGACTCAAGCGCTTCAATCAGATTGAGGTCGAATGCGGAAGAAGTCTCAAGGTGAATCTCGTTCTTAAGAGCCTCCTTAAGTACAAACTCAAAGTGGGAACTCTTGGTGCAGTAACAATAGTTATATGTTCCCTTGTAATCCACCTTCGCCATAGCGACATTGAACATACGCTTGGCCCTCTGGATCTGAGATGAGATCTTAGGCAGATAAGTGATCTTGAGTGGAGTTCCGTACTGATTGATGATATCCATCATGTTGATGTCGTGGAAGTGGAGCTCGCCGTCTTCAACCATAAACTCATCCTGCGGAAACTCAAAGGTCTGGTCAATCAGATCGATGTACTTGTTCTTCATTTCTACTAATTTGATTAAGTCAGTTTATCGGATTTCAATCAATCCGACTCACTCGGATTGCCGTAAATCAGCGCAAAGATATCATTTATATTGATATCAGCATCATTTGCGGCAATATTTTCGGCCAAAATTTTGAGTAAAGCACACTTTTAGATAAATTTGCATAATATATATGAGAGCATTCAAGCGCATAATTGTACTTCTGGCCGTCATTCTGGCGGCACTTTCCTGCAGCACTACACGCGTCCTGCAGGACGGTCAGTACAGACTTGCTAAGAATAAGATCACGGTCTCGAATGACAAGACATTCAATACCGGATCTCTTGATGCATACCTCAAGCAGAAGCCGAATTCATATTTCATCTTCGGATGGAACCCTTTCCTCAATGTCTACAACTGGTCAAACGGAAAAGGCAAAGGCTGGGATAAGTTCGTTCAGAAAATCGGAGTCGCTCCTGTAGTGTATGAATCAGACCTTGTAGACGCAACCATTGAGAACATTGAGAACCGACTTGAATATCTCGGATATTACGGTTCATCTGTTGAGAGCCGCATCAACGTAAAGAAAAAGAGGGTTTATGTCAATTACGACATAACCTTAGGCAAGAGATTCCCGGTCAAAGACATTGAAATCGTCCTTCCGGAAGACAGCACCTTTACAAAAGATTTCATCAGAGACACTGCCTCGATGCTGATCCAGCCAGGAGATTTTCTTTCCGAAGACATTCTCGAAAAGGAGACGGTGCGTTCAAGTGCCGTCATGAAGAATCTCGGCTACTTCGAGTTCAACAAGAATCATTTCTTCTTCGAAGCGGACACTCTGAGCATTCCGGATACAGCCTTGCTCAAGATGACCATCAACGAGTACACCAGGAACGAAACTCCGGAGGAGGCTCACCCTATCAGCAAGTTCTATTTCAACGACGTCACCATTTCATACCCTAAGACACTGAAGATCAGAGAGAAAGTCTTAAATGACCTTAACACGATCAAGCCCGGCGATATATACAGCAGCGACGTCGTCAACAATACATACTCCAGATTATCCGCTCTGCGTGTGTTCAGCAGTGTCAATATAGGTATGACGCCTGTGGACAGCAACAAGGTAAACTGCACTATCAACCTTTCACAGTCCAAGCCTCAGGGATTCAAGCTCAATCTGGAGGCATCGTCAAACTCCACCGGTCTGTTCGGAATATCTCCACAGTTGTCATATTATCACAAGAATATCTTCAGGGGAGGAGAGTGGCTCAACCTGAGCTTCATGGGCAATTTCCAGTTCAAGTTCAATGATGACATCAGGTCCAACGAGTTCGGAGTTTCTGCAGGATTGAGCTTTCCGAAATTCCTGCTGCTCCCATACAGATATTTCAACGAGTCGATTCCGAGGACTGACATAAACCTGTCATACAATTACCAGAGCCGTCCTGAGTATACCAGAAACATCATATCCACCTCATATGGCTATAATGGAAATGTCAGGAACAGATTCTTTTACCAGGTATATCCTCTGCAGCTGAATATTGTCAGACTTTTTGACCTTGACGACAGTTTCTATAAGAATCTCGCCAATGACCCGTTCCTCAGAAATGCATATCAGGACCACTTCGACCTGGGATCCGGAGGAACATTCTATTATACCACTAATCCTGAAAGCATTCCAAAGACATCATATCATTATGCACGTCTTCAGGTGGACATTGCCGGAAACCTTCTCAGTGCCTTCAAGAGAGTCATGAATAAGGACGCCGATGGTGCCGGAATGATATGGAACACTCCTTTCTCACAGTTCATTCGTGGTGAGATCACACTTGGAAAGACATGGATATGGGGTAAGAACTCAGGCCAGTCCATAGCTACAAGACTGGTCGCTGGAGCCGGTCACGCATACGGCAACTCACATGCACTACCTTTCGAGAAGCATTTCTATGCCGGTGGAGCAAGCAGCCTCAGAGGCTGGCAGGCCAGGACTGTAGGTCCGGGCACATCCCAGAGGGATACAACCTTCGTCATCCCTAATCAGGCCGGTGACATGAGGCTTGAAGCCAACATAGAGTACAGATTCAAGATGTTCTGGAAAGTGGCTGGTGCCCTTTTCGTAGATGCAGGAAACATCTGGACTCTCAAGGAAGATCCAAGCGCGGAGAATTCCGGAGCACTCTTCAAATGGAATACCCTCGGAGAAAGCATAGCTGCCAACTGGGGAGCCGGAATAAGACTTGACTTCGACTTCCTCTTGCTTCGACTGGATCTCGGTCTTAAGGTACATGATCCGGCAAGGGAGCAGAAATGGGTGGGACCGGACCAATGGTTCCGCAGAGACGGTTTCGCCCTGCATTTCGGAGTCGGATATCCTTTCTAACGGTTTATTTCTTGGGATAATACTTTGGCCACAGGCTTTCAAGACGATTTCTAAGACCATCCTCCTGCTTATTGTCTGCAGGCTCGTAGAATTTACGTCCCGCAAGCTCTTCAGGCATGAATTCAAGGTCTACGAAATGCCCCGGATATTCATGGGCATATTTATATCCGTCTGCATATCCAAGTTCTTCCATAAGCTTTGTCGGAGCATTGCGCAGATAAAGCGGAACTGAGGCTGTCTGGGTCTCCTTGGCGACTCCAAGAGCCTCATTGATAGCCATATAGGCAGAATTGCTCTTTGCGGAAGAAGCAAGATATATGGTGCACTCAGCAAGCGGAATACGTGCTTCAGGCATTCCTATCGTATGAACTATCTGGAATGTGGAATTGGCCAGCAGAAGTGCATTAGGATTAGCAAGACCCACATCTTCAGCCGCAAGGATACAGAGGCGACGTGCTATGAACAGAGGGTCCTCGCCACCATCAAGCATTCGTGCAAGATAATATACAGCTGCATTTGGATCGGAGCCACGCACACTTTTGATAAAGGCGGAAATGACGTCATAATGCATTTCTCCACCCTTGTCATATATCGCGATATTCTCTTGTAGGCATGCAGTCACTGCCTTGTTGTCAATGACAATCTCCTTCTTTCCAGCGAATGATCCCGTAACTATTTCAAGGATATTAAGAAGTTTTCTGGCGTCACCGGCGCTGTATCTGAACAATGCATCAGTTTCCTTTACCTTGATGTTTCTGTATTTGAGGACTTCATCTGAGGTGAGTGCATTGTCGAGAAGAATCTGCAGGTCATCCTTTCCAAGTGATTTGAGCACGAATACCTGACATCTGGACAGGAGGGGAGTAATGACCTCGAATGAAGGATTCTCTGTAGTGGCTCCTATAAGTACGATGGTGCCGTCCTCTACAGCTCCAAGAAGCGCGTCCTGCTGTGACTTGTTGAACCGATGAATCTCATCTATGAACAATATCGGAGAGAGACCGTTGGAAAACAATGAATTCGAACGTGCCCTGTCAATCACCTCACGGACATCCTTGACACCGGCGCTGACAGCCGAGAGCGTAAAGAACTCCCTTCCGAGAGATTTGGCGACAATACGTGACAATGTGGTCTTACCGACTCCCGGAGGGCCCCAGAGGATGAATGAAGACAGATTGCCTGTCTCGATCATATTTCTAAGGATTCCGCCCGGCCCGATAAGATGCTTCTGGCCTACATAACCATCAAGAGTCTGAGGCCTCATTCGCTCCGGAAGGGGAGCCAGCATCCTTCCACGCCCTATATTGTCATCGTATTCCATCATCTCGATAAAGTTAAATATCCTTTGCAAACACCCAACGGCGCTTGTGAAGAATCTTCTCAAAAGGAGCCCACAACGCCTGTACCTTTACATTTGTTTCAAGATTGGCATTGGTCTCTGCATACTTGAATCCAAGCTTCTTATAATTCTCGAAAAGATCTACAAACACCAGAGAATTCAGTCCTTTGCTCTGATAATCAGGGCGTATGCCTATGAGAAGAAGATCAAGAGTGTCAGGCTTCTTCCAATACATAGCCTTGAGCAGATGCCACCATCCGAACGGAACGATTTCACCGTTGCATTTCTGCAAAGCTTCCGAAAGCGAAGGTATCGATATGCCGGCAGCAACCAGTTCTCCCTTTTCATTCTCTATGAATGTCAGCATCTTGGTATCTACTATGCTCAGGTACATATCCACATACTGGTCTATCTGCTTCTCAGACAGAAGTGAATAGCCGTAGAGGACGCAATATGTTTCATTTATAAGCTGGAAAAGCTTGTGTCCGTATCTTTCCTTCCTGATCTGTCGGCGTGAGAGCTTGCGGACGGTAAGCTTATACCTCTCTCTGACGATTTCTGCATATCGCACATGCTTTTCCGGCATCTGGTCCGGAATTGTGATCCTGTATTCGACCCATCCTGTCTCCTTGTAATATCCCAGCTTCTTCATATGCTCCGGATAATAAGGATGGTTGTATATCAAAGCCATAGTACTGAGCCTGTCGAATCCTTCTACAAGCATTCCCTCAGGATCGAAATCTGTGAAACCAAGAGGGCCGGCGATCTGAGTCATTCCATGTGCCTGACCAAAGGCAATGACCGCGTTCAGAAGCGCTTCCGACACTTCGATATCATCAATGAAGTCAAACCATCCGAAACGGACCTGCTTGACTTTCCAACTTTCATTTGCCTTGTGGTTGATTATGGCAGCTACTCTTCCCGCCACATTGCCGTCTTTATATGCAAGATAGTATTCTGCTTCACAGAACTCAAAGGCTCCATTCTTATTTTTATCCAGCGTATTGAGATCATCCAACGGCATGCTAGGAACATAGAATCTGTTTCCCTTATATAGTCTGTTGGCAAATCTCACAAATGTCTTCATCTCGCTTTTAGATGAGACGGCCTTGATTGTTACTGACATAAAGTCCCGGTTTAAATTTAGTACATTCTACAAAGTTATTAAAAAATCCCGTATTTCCCGTATTTTTACTAAATTCGCAAATCAGTAGCGTAGAGTGTAGGAAATATATTCATATGAGAAGACTGACCGGAATACTATGCATTATAGCCGCATTCGCATTGTCTGCGCCTGATATCCAGGCACAGCATCATGTCATCGGCTCAAGCTGGTCTTTTTCCGGTATCGGTATTTCGTACGAGTATCACAAAGACACACAGACATTTGCCCAGGTGGACGTCCGCGCTGAAATGTTCGACACATTCATAGGAGTTTCCACAAAGCCCGGAGGCAGCGCATCATTCACATGGAACATTGTATTCGGCTCCATGCAGTCGCGAAATGACATCGAGGTCAGGTTTTATGCCGGACCAGGTGTGGCAGTCGGCTATGCAGAGGATTACAAGACTCCTGATAAGGGATTGTTCTTCGGACTGAAGGGCAGGGTAGGAATGAGGTGCAGCTTCGACAGGAACGTCGACATTTCACTGGCTCTGGCACCGATTCTTGGAATGCACCTGTATCAGAGGAACGAAGAATTGCTGATGAGATATTATAGAAAAGGATTTATCCAGG
Organism: Bacteroidales bacterium; assembly: GCA_015060255.1. Lineage (GTDB taxonomy): Bacteria > Bacteroidota > Bacteroidia > Bacteroidales > UBA932 > Cryptobacteroides. The sequence goes on from SUYV01000004.1 coordinate 28,544, forward strand.
CAATAATGCCCGAAATAGGAATTGCATACAGATTCTGATAAAGAATGAAGAAAGCCATCATCATATTGCTATTATTCAGCGTATTTAACATAAAAGTTACGGGCGCTGACACGGTTTCCCGCCAGTTACCTCGAGTGACGTTCGGCGCTGAATGGGGATATGTGGCCACTTTCTTTTCTTATCATAGTTATAACTACTTCTCTACTGAAGGCTACAGGATGTCCGAGAAGCACGGTGCCTTTGGTATAGGAAGCAACGGGGAAGTCAATCTTCATATAGGCTATAACCTGAACCATCATTGGAACATAGCCCTCTATGCAGGCTTTACCGGCCTGATGAACATACATAACGCAGTTCCTGTCTCCATACGTGCAACGAGATACTTCGGCAACTTGCCGGAAGCAGACAGATGGCTGGCATTCATCGACTTAGGTTCTGGTATAAGTATCAAACGCCAGCCACAGGAACTGGCGACAGCAAAATTAGGAGCAGGCTATCGAATATCTTTAAGCAGGGATACGAAACTGGACTTCATAGCTGCTGTAAGACTGACTCATACACATCCTCAGATCATAGATGAGGGCGACCTGATAACCCTGGAATGGACCAACAGGAACAGCGCCTTACTGGCAGCTGTCTCCGTCGGAATGTCACTTACATTTTAACTGATACAAACACTTCGATATGGCTATAAGATTAGAAATGAGAAAGTCTGAGCGCATCCTTTTCTGCGCCAGCAAATGGTGGGGCGACCCTGACCTCCCTGAAAATATGGAATATCCTACCGTAGAGGTTACTGAAGAAGGGGAGAGTTACGATTATCCTTTGACATTTATATGTCAGATCAACTGCGAGGATCTGATTCCATATGACAAGGAAAACCGGTTGCCGCACGAAGGGATGCTGTATTTCTTCGGAGCCATTGACGAGTGGCTTGGCTACGAGAGCCCGACAGAGAACTCGACTGGTGAATGGACTAAAGGCCATTTCGTAGTCAAATATGCAAAAGCCATCAACTTCGAAACATTCAAGTCATGCATACTCGTTGATGACGACGACCAGTCCCTGACAGAGCCGGAAATGGAGATGGTATTCAGCAGCTGCGACGATGATTCGGCTGGACATAAGCTCCTTGGTATTCCTGCAGACGGGAATGTCCGTACCGATTATCCGGGAATGCTTACGCTCATTCAACTTGATGGTGAGGACGCAGTGAAAATGCAATTCCCGAACCAGGGTAGACTCAATGTTCTGATGAAAGAGTCAGACCTCAAGTTCGGGAACTGGAAGAGAATCAAAGCCTTTATTTAGCTTCCTTTACTTTCTTCGTATACCTGCCGGTGTATTTGCCGAATGCTATGTCAAGACCGAAGACTGCATTTGTAGCCATCATATACTTCGGCAGGGTAGAGTTCTTGTCAAGAAGCGGTGCAAACGAATCAATGCCGACAAACAGATTGATACCTTTCGGATGGAAATTAAGTGCCGCTCCATAGTTATGCCCGAAGGTTGAATATGCATAATTTGCTGTAAGTGAGAGACATCTGAACAAAGCAAGGTTTGCAGAAGCGCGTCCTTCGTACCAGCTGTATTTTCCATCAATGCGTGCTGTTCCGAGCAAACCGACAGAAAGACGTTTCCAGAAAGGCATCCTGAGCTCGATGCCGAGATGCGCAGTCATGCCGATCATGTCTATAAGCTTGGCATCCGTAGAATTGACCTGAAGAGCCGCGAGGTCGACAAGGCCTCCTCCGAACTCGCTAAGCTGCTCAGATACAGTCATTTCCTGATCTATCACAAAGTTCTGGTATTCATGTGTTCCTGAAGGACATCCGATGTGGTTCAGGCCATTCCAGCTGATCACTCCCAGATCTGTGACAGCTGCCGATATCGTAATATAATCCTTCGCAAGATCCATAGAAATACCCAGATCCAGTGCAGCACCTAAACTCCTGGTTGAAAGCATCACATTAAGCACATCCTTGAAAGGATTCATAGTTATGTCATCGATACGGTTTTCCGTTCCTTCAAGGACTAACTGAGACCCTGGAAGAAGGAAATAACCTTGTCCTGCAGATTCTACCATCCAGCTGTCGCCATTCTGCTGAAGCTTAAGCTTTTCAGGAATATATTCAGCCTTGGCGAGACCTGCCAGGAACTTTACCTTTCCTCCTACGCGGAGCCAACCTTTGATCTCTTGCGAATATCCGTACGACAGTTCCAGACGGGCGTCCGCATTGCAGCGCAGGTTGCTCATGTCAATGTTCGAAGCTGATCCCTTGACCCATGAGAAGACAGAAGATGGCACGATTGCACGACCGTCTGTCTTAAGAGAAAGGTCAATGGTACTATAGCTGTTCTTAACATTGAATCCGAATGAAATAAGGGAAATATCAGTGTTGAAGACAAGGGGATTGTTGTCTTTGAGATTCTTCATTACGGTAGATGAAGAAATTCCCGGATCAAGAAAAGTAGTGAGCTGTCCTCCGGATTTGTAGAAAATGTTGTTTACCGGTATAGTGCTTTCCACACCAAGACTCAGATGGCCCAATGCAGGAATCGCAAAATATCCGCGTTCACCACCGAATGCTGGATTCAATTTATGCTTGTATGTATACCCGTCAAGAAAATACGCAGATCTCAGATTATGCTGAGCATAAGCGGACATGACGGAAACAAGCACTGCAAATACAATGACAGTCAGCTTTTTCATAAATATTCAGATTATTATCGGATTACACAATTCTTATGCAAATATATGATTTTACCTCAATCGCTCCAATTTATATTCACATTTCTGTTCCTCCCCTCCGTAAATATTTTGTTACACAATCAACATTATGTTAACATAGACATGTCAGAAAGATTATCTGCACAATACCCTGCGCGAGAATTGAATATTTGTATTATATTTGCATCGCACTGGAAAAATTCGAATGAAAAGGTATTTTCTAATATTTGCATTTGTCGCAGCGATAATCAGTCAGCTGTCGGATTCTGGTGCGTCAATAAGTAAATCTGAAGACTCGGATTTCCTGACTGAAGTAATCTACGAAGAACTGGCAACGGAAACTGTATCAGCTTCAGGCAATGACATCTATGCTCCGAGACCTACAAATTATTCTGCTCCTCTTCGCAACAACTCACAGGCTAAAAGAGTTTCCAGAGAAAATATCCAGCCACTTGCTTTGGTCATAGCTGGTAAACATACCTGCATAACTAATTTCAGATCATATTTCGGTAACAGCATAAGCTGCATCTCAGGTATGCTGAGACATGAAAATTACTTCATCAGCCTGAGAAAACTCATCATCTAGCACTTCCATAAAAGTCACAATTATGTCCGCACTATGCCTATAGTGCGGACTACCCTATTATTTAATTCATTAATTATCAATTACTTACTTTTATGGAAAATAGATTTGTCAGAGTCCGTTCTACCAAGGACATCGTTATATGTACACTTTTATTGGCTGCAGGCCTTCTTCTTGTCACACTTCCCGTATCTGAAGCAGTCGGCATCGCAGGATTCTTCATTCTCTTTGCAGGCCTTCTGCTCTGCTTATTGCTTAAAACCGGATATAAAGATGTAGAAACCGGTGTAAGATTCTGCAAGACAGAACGTTTCTTCGCTCAGGACATGCGCGAATGCATCAAGTCTGCACTCACCTCACCTAAGGTCATCGATTCTGCTGCCGAGGATAAAGGAAATGGCTTGAGACTTGACATATATTACAGTCAGTCAGCAGATAAGGCTTATGCGCAGCTGAACGAATACGTTCCATATAAATACGAGCCTTGTTCAAAGTATTACGAATTCAATATGGAAGAGGCTTCTAAACTTCTTGGTAGATAATGGAATACGTAATTTTGATAGTCGCACTTGCCGGAATCGTTTTCGGTGCCGATTGGCTCGTAGACGGTTCGGTAAGCATTGCGAGAAAATTCAAGGTCTCCGATTTTGTAATCGGTGCAGCGATAGTCGGAGTCGGCACGTCAATGCCGGAACTTATGGTCAGTTTCCTTGGAGCATTGCAAGGAAATTCTGACGTTGCGATCGGAAACGTGGTAGGTTCAAACATCTTCAACGTGCTATGCATCCTGGGAGTTACTGCTGCGCTCTTCCCTATCGCTGTGACAAAGGATAATCTCAAATTTGAGATACCATGCTGCATTGCAGTCACTCTTTTACTTACAGTATTGTCATTCAACTTCTTTAATACAGATGTTTCCGAATTGGGACGCTTCGATGGACTCATACTTCTCGTTTCATTCGGCATATTCATGTGGCACTCATTCTACAGGGACACGAAGAACAGTCTTGCAGCAGGAACCACGGCAGAATATGAAGAAGAAACCACGCCGGTATGGAAAAGCAGTCTCAAGGTTGCTGTCGGACTTGGCATTCTCATTTTCAGTTGCGATCAGTTTGTAGACAAAGCCATCATAGTTGCCAAATCATGGGGTGTCAGCGAAGCGGTAATATCCATCACATTGATAGCATGCGGCACTTCCCTACCGGAGCTGGCGGCTTCCATCGCAGCAGCCGTAAAGAAGAATACGCAACTGGCATTCGGTAACATCATCGGATCGAACATATTCAACATAACGCTGATTCTTGGTCTAAGTTCGCAGGTAACCGACTTGTCTTCACCGGGAATCACCATTGTTGACTATGGTGTAGCGATAGTTGCTTCCATAATCCCTCTCCTGTTTGGATTGAAAGGTAGAATCAACAGATGGCAGGGTGTTGTCATGATTGCAGGATTCATATGTTACACCATGTATCTATTTGCATAAAACCAAGCTCAATATCATATGTTACAGATCTTTACATTATTAGGAGCGCTCGGAATGTTCCTCTACGGAATGAACCTGATGAGCTCCGGACTTCAGAAAGCTGCAGGAGACCGTCTGAGGAATTTCCTTTCGGCAATGACCTCGAACCCGTTCAAGGGAGTGCTCACCGGTCTGGGCATCACTTCAGTCATTCAGTCATCATCTGCAACAACAGTGATGGTTGTCAGCTTTGTAAATGCCGGTCTGCTCACACTTGCACAGGCAATCAGTGTGATCATGGGCGCCAATATCGGTACAACAGTCACAGCATGGCTCGTCTCATGGCTCGGATTCAAGGCTGACATCTCAATATTCTCAGTACCTCTCATGGCTGTTGGATTCGTGCTTTCCATCTCGAAGAAAAGCCAGAGAAGAAACATTGCAGAGCTCATTGTGGGCTTTTCACTACTCTTCCTGGGTCTCTCACTGATGAAGAATTCGGTTCCGGACCTCAGCGAGACACCGGAAGTGCTTTCATTTATCCAGGGATGGCAGGGACACGGATTCGGTTCGGTACTCCTTTTCCTTGCTTTGGGTACGATCCTGACACTCGTGCTTCAATCTTCCAGCGCGACAATGGCCCTCACAATCATGATGCTGAATTTCGGATGGATCAGGTTTGACATGGCATGCGCAATGGTGCTCGGAGAAAACATCGGAACTACAATCACCGCCAACATCGCCGCAGCTGTCGGAAACCCTTCAGCAAAACGCGCTGCACTCGCCCACACCGTGTTCAATGTATTCGGAGTGATATGGGCACTTATACTCTTCCCATACTTTCTGAAGCTTGTCGGCTTCATAACAGCCGGCATATTCGGACTTCCTAATCCGTCAGGCGAAACATTCAGCGTCGTTGCAGGAGCAGAAGGGGCGCAAAGCGACACCCAGACCGCGGCATTATATGGACTGTCTATGCTCCATACTCTGTTCAACACCATCAATACATTGATTCTCATATGGTTCATACCTCTTATCGAGAAGATTGTGTGCATGGTCATCAAGGATTCAAAGAACAAAGAGGACGACGCATACAGGCTTAAATATATCAATGCTGGACCTCTGGCGACACCGGAACTCGCCATTGAACAGGCATTCAAGGAGATCGGTCATTTTGCGAGGATCTCAAGAAACGGACTCGGATACATCAAGGATGCCGTCAATGAGACAGATCCGGACAAGTTCGAGGAATATCGTGCGAAACTTGTCAAGTATGAGGAGATCTCAGACAGGATCGAATATGAAATTGCAACCTTCCTCAATGATGTATCAGCTGGCGAGATCAGCGAGAGCACATCCATAAAGATCAAGGCCATGTACAAGATCATCGGCGAGCTCGAATCCCTCGGAGACTCCGGAGAGTCAATCAGCCGCATCCTTTCGCGCAGGAACATTCACAAGAAGACATTTGATGCCGAAACAGTCAGAAGGCTGAACTCTCTTATCAAACTGGTCGACAGCGCATATGAGGTGATGATAACTAACCTGACTCTTGCAGATGAGGCAAGGCTCGAGGAGATTTCGAACGCTTACGACGCCGAGGACCGCATCAACAACATGCGCAACAATCTCCGCGACGAGGAGATCGAAAGCATCGAGAACGAGCGCAAGAACTATCAGACCAGCGTCTACTACCTGGATATAGTCAATGAGCTGGAAAAGATGGGAGACTTCATGATCAATGTCTCGCAGGATCTATACAAATGCAAGATTAAAGTTTCTTAATCTCGTGATTATTTGATAATTTTGCAGCCCCGATACTTCGGGGCTTTTGTTTTGTCATCCCGAACACTTTGCGCTGTTGTCATCCCGAGCGAGCAAAGCAAGTTGAGGGAACTATAAACCAAAATATTATGGCAAGAAAGAAACAAGACATCATTTTAGAGAACATCACAATAGAGGCCGTTGCAGCCGAGGGCAAGGCACTGGCCAGAGTTGACGGCACAGTACTTTTCGTGCAGTTCGCAGTGCCTGGTGACGTCGTGGACGTGAAGGTGACCAAGAAGAAGAAAAACTATATGGAAGGATTCATCCTCCGTATGGTCAAGCCGTCAGAGCACCGTCTGGAGCCGTTCTGCAAGCATTTCGGCGTATGCGGAGGATGCAAGTGGCAGCCGCTGCCGTACGAGATGCAGCTGCAGGCAAAGCAGCAGCAGGTGTATGACCAGCTCGTGCGCATAGGACATCTCGATGTTCCTGAAATCTCCCCTATCGTACCTTCAGATGATACTACATATTATCGTAACAAGCTGGAATTCACCTTCTCACAGAGAAGATGGATATTCGACAGCGAGGACGCCGAGGCGCTGACAGAGCAGGAGAAATATGGTCTTGGATTCCATGTCGGAAGGTTCTTCGACAAGGTTCTCGACATTGACCACTGCTACCTCCAGCCGGAGCCGTCAAACGGGATACGCCTGTTCATAAAGAACTATGCCCTGGAGCATGGCCTGTCGTTCTTCAACATCCGTGAGCATGTCGGTTTCCTTCGCAACATGTTCATCAGGACAACAGAAGCGGGAAACGTAATGCTCATAATCTGCTTCTACCATGAAGACGCAGAGGCTCGCACCGCCCTTCTCGACGCCGTAGCAGCAAAGTTCCCTCAGATCACTTCATTGTACTATGTCATCAACGGCAAGGCAAATGATTCCATTTCTGACCAAGACTGCGTCCTCTACAAGGGAGAAGATGCGATTTATGAATATATGGAAGGCCTGAAGTTCAAGATCGGACCGAAATCCTTCTACCAGACCAATACGAAGCAGGCATACAAGCTCTATAGCGTAGCACGCGAATATGCAGCTCTGACAGGCTCAGAGGTCGTTTATGACCTATATACCGGTACAGGAACCATCGCTCAGTTCGTCTCACGCCAGGCATCAAAAGTGATCGGCATCGAATATGTTCCAGAGGCTATTGAAGATGCAAAGATAAATGCTGCCAATAACGGGATAACAAACTGCGAGTTCTTTGCTGGCGACATGAAGGACATCCTCACAGACGCATTTGTGGAGGAGCACGGCCGTCCGGATGTCATCATCCTCGACCCGCCTCGCGCAGGCATCCATCCGGATGTAGCCCAGGTTATCCTGAACGCTGCTCCGGACAGAATGGTATATGTCAGCTGCAACCCTGCGTCACAGGCCCGCGACCTCGAGATTCTCTGCAGAGACTATGAGATAACAGCCGTAAGGCCTGTGGACATGTTCCCGCACACCCACCACGTAGAAAACGTAGTCGCACTCAAGCGGAGATAAAATCACAATATAATCTACCCTGTTCGGCGGAAAGAACTTTCAGAGGCTGACCTTTGGAAGCGAATCCGCCGAATTTCAATGTCGCTTCAAGGATCCTGCCGTCCGATGTCTTTACTTTTCCGCTCGGACGCATGTCTGTGAAGACTTCAACTGTCTCACCGACAAGCGTTTCCAGTCCGGATACCACGCCGGTGAATCCTTCTGATGCCTTCATCTCCTGGCGGAGAGCGATATGGTCGAATGTCTTTGTCGTATATAGTTTTCTGACAAGCCATACTGATCCGAAAATGGCAGCCGTAGCTGAAAGAATCACAATTCCCAACGGCATCAGCACCGGCTCCAGGCTGAATGTTCCGTCCCAACGATGGAATTCCACATTGTCCACCATCGCCAATGCAAGCGAGATGACCACGATTACGATACCTGATATTCCACATACACCGAATCCTGGAATTACGAATATCTCCAGTCCTATAAGGATCAGTCCCACTACGAACATCAGTATCTCCCAATGCTCGGCAAGATGGCCGACATATCCCGGTGCAAAATAAAGCAAGGCTCCGACTATGGCGGTCACCAATGGAAGTCCTATGCCCGGAGTCCTGATCTCGACGAAGATTCCTCCTATGATCATCATCATGAAGATTGACTGAAGCAGAGGATTCAGCAAGAACTGAATGAGACGGTCAACCCAAGTCATGTCATCCTCCATATTCTTGATAACAAACTCTTTATCTCCGCTCACCGCTTCTGCTACTTCAACTTCATCTTCATAGATTCCTTCGCAGTATCCTACCTTTACAGCCTCTTCCGGAGTCAGGCTCAGGACGTTTGCGGTATCAACCATTGACTCCGCGATATGAGGATCGCGTCCCGTTGCACTTGCAGTAGATCGCATCATACCTCTCATGAAAGATTGATACTTGTCGGGCATGACCTTTCCGCTCTGATCGACAACTGTCGCAGCACCAATGGAACTGCCTGTCTTCATATATATCGAGTCACAAGCAATGCTGATAAGAGCTCCTGCTGACGCAGCCTGAAGATTGACGTATGCAATGACAGGCTTCGGATAGCGTAGAAGCGCTGTTCTGATACTGTCAGCAGCATCTACCGCACCACCATATGTATCCAGATCAAGGATCACATAGTCCGCATCATTTTCCGCAGCCTTTTCCAGCCCGGTGACCACAAGTCTCTGAGCCGCCTTATCTATATCCTGATCAAGCCTTATCCGGTAAAAAACCGTAAGAGAATCCTGGGCGTTTACCACCCCTGTTAGTAAAATGGAAGAAAGAAATAATATAAAGTTCTTCATAACTCTCGAAATTAGTCCTGCCACCTTACAAATATAGATATTTTGTAGATTTTTTATAACTTTGCCATGTTTGTTTATTACGAAAATAAAGAAATAATACGTTTGAAAATATGTTTTTACAGATAATAATACTTATTGCAGGTCTCCTTCTGATTCTTTTCGGAGCCAACTGGCTTGTCGACGGCTCATCAAGCATTGCCAGGAAGACCGGCATCAGCGAATTCGTCATCGGACTGACTATCGTCGGCATCGGCACTTCCACTCCTGAAATGGTGGTAAGCTTCATTTCGGCCTTCGAAGGAAAAGCTGACATGGCGGTCGGAAATATTGTCGGTTCAAACATATTCAACACCCTTATGATTCTTGGCGTAACAGCCCTCATCAGTCCGCTTATCATCACGAAGAGCAACTTGAAGAGGGACATACCTCTGAACATAGCTGTCACCGCTATTCTGATATTCCTTGGAATGAAGAATTCCCTTTTCGGCATTGGCCAGGATTGCCTTACGAGAGTGGACGGAGCCATAATGCTGGCAATATTCGCATGGTATCTGTGGAGGTCATTCAGGACTCCTTCAGATGATTGCGAAGAATCTTCAGAAGACATCAAGACCTTTTCAGGAGCCGTTTCGGCATGCCTTATCATAGCCGGCTTGGCTGCACTGATAGGAGGAGGAAAGATGTTTGTACATTCAGCAACAGCCATCGCCGAATACCTGCATCTTTCAGAGAAATTCATTGCCATCACAGTAATGGCTGCGGGCACTTCCCTTCCTGAACTCGCAACGTGTGTCGTTGCTGCAATGAAAGGTCATGGACAGCTCGCACTTGGAAATATTCTCGGATCGAACATCTCAAACATATTGCTGATTCTTGGTGGCGCCGCGCTTATCAACCCATTATCATTCGCAGGAATGACTCCTGTCGACCTGGGAGTTGTCATGATTGCAGCCGTATTCATTCTTTCCAGCGCATATACTTTCCGTGCGAACAAACTGGACAGATTTGAAGGAGGAGTTCTTCTTGCCATAGAAATCGGATACATGATCTGGCTTTTCGTTAACCCTGCTTAAAAGACATCTTTATGGGGAAATTATATGATATGCTAAGGGAGGACTATCGCGTAAAGGAAGGTCTGAAGACCTGCATCAACTGCGGTACCTGCACAGCCATATGCCCTGCAGCCGAGTTCTACCGCTACGATCCACGAAAAATCGTGGATACGGTCCAGCGTGGAGACGACGAGGAGATCGAAAAGCTCCTCAAGAGCGATGTAATCTGGTATTGCGGAGAATGTCTGTCGTGCCTGACACGATGCCCTCGCAAGAACGGCCCGGGCCTGGTGATAATGGCATTGCGCAACCTGTCCGCAAAGCTGGGATATTTTGCGGAATCGGAAAAAGGAAGACAGCTCTACCCTCTCACCAAGATAATGACCGGCAACATATTGAACTACGGATACTGCATATATCCGGACACATTCAGCTGGAAGGATCACATAGAGGCTGGGCCTGTATGGAAATGGCATACAGAGCACTTCGAAGACAGTTTCGCAAGAAACGGAGGCAATTACAAGGGCAAGGGCCCGGGAGCATTAAGAGCCATCCCGCAGGAAGACCTTGACGAACTGAAGAGCATCTTTGATGTCACCGGAGCTACTGAAAGGATCGAGACTATAGAGAAATATTCAAAGGAAAAGGCAGAGGAGATGGGAATGACGATGGAAGAATATTACCGACACACATTCGAGTACTGCTCGGAAGGACATTTTAACAACGACTGATCATGATCTATCAAGGAAAGCAGAAAATATGGAGCGACTACCAGAAAGAGATCCCCGATGACCACTGGTATTATGTAAGAAGCTGCATCAGGCAGAACTTCTTCCCCGCTTCGGAAAAGATGTTTCTCGAGATCTGCCGCAATGTGCTCGGCAAGGATTTCCATGAAAACGAGCACCACACGACATGCGGAGGCATTGCATACCACTGCGACACGATACCGCAGGAGACTGCGATGACAATCGTGGCGAGACAGTTCGCCCTTATGACTGAGGCCGGATATGAGAATTATGTAGCCTCATGCATCACCTCGTTCGGAAATTACACCGAAATCCTTGAGACATGGCACGAGTTCCCCGAACTCGAGGCCAAGATCAGGGAAATGCTGTGGAAATCATGCAGAAAGGAGTTCAACAAGCCGAAATATCTTGCCCATTCCAGCGACCTTATATATAAGTATCGCAATGAGATTGCGGAAAAAGCAAAGTTCCACCTTATAAACAAGGAGACCGGCGAGCCGCTTCGCGTCGTGGAACACATCGGCTGCCATTATTCGAAGATGTTCCCGTCCAAAGGCGTAGGCGGAGCCGAATACCCATATGTGCTGACAGGCATGGTCGAGGCATGGGGAGGCAATGTGATTGACTACCCTGAGCGTCGCCACTGTTGCGGATATGGATTCAGACAGTATCATGTCAAGGCAAACAGAGGATATTCACTCTCAAACACCCACAAGAAGTTTGAGTCCATGGAGCCTTACAAGCCTGATATGATCATAACCAACTGCCCCGGATGCCCATACTTCCTTGACAGATGGCAGTACGTCATTGCGGAAATGGAAGGAAAGACATACGGAGAGAACGGATGTGGAATTCCGGTGCTGACTTACGAGGAAGTAGCTGGTCTTGTACTTGGATATGATCCTTGGGATCTCGGACTGCAGCTACATCAGGTAGCGGTAGAGCCGCTTCTGGACAAGATCGGCATCGAATACAATCTTGAGGACAAGTATAAGGGCGTTGACAAGAAAGACCTGCTGAAGCCAGAGCTTCCGACAAGCATCAAATGCTTCTAAACCAATCAACCTGAACCGAAATGAAAGAGATAATAGTCATAATAGGAGGCGGAATCGCCGGACTTGAGGCGGCGTCAAACCTGCTCAAACTCGGCTACTCACCGATAATCATCGAAAAGAGTGACCATCTGGGTGGCCATGTGGCCAACTGGCATAAGCTCTTTCCTGACCTGACACCAGCAAAAGATCTTGTTGACGAACTCATAGCATCAAGCAAGGATGCAAACATATTCCTCAATACCGAGGTTTCCTTCATCAATCGTCTGAAAGACAGTTACAACATCATGCTGTCAAACGGAATATCCATCATCACGAAGTATATCCTGATGACAACAGGCTTCAGACTTTTCGAAGCATCAAAGAAGGAAGAGTATGGATACGGAATTTACAACCAAGTGATTACCAATTCAGACTTGGAGCATTGGTTTAATACCGGACAGGACAAACGCATAGACGAATCCCCAATGAATGCAATTGGATTCGTCCACTGCGTAGGTTCGAGAGACGAGAAGGCAAGAAACTCCCAGTGCTCTAAAGTATGCTGCATCACGGCAATCAAGCAGGCCATAGAACTGAAGGAGAAATTCCCTGACGCCCAGATATACTGCTTCTATATGGACCTCAGGCTCTTCGGAAAGAAATTCGAGGACTTCTACACAAAGGCCCAGCGCGACCATGGCATACATTTCATCAGAGGACGTGTGTCAGAGGTAAGCGAGAATATCGAAGGAAAAGTAATCGTGAAGGCAGAGGACACGCTTGCCGGAAAGCCCATCAAGGTAACACTTGACCTGCTTGTACTCATGTCTGGAATGGTATGCAATCCCGACAGCATCAGGACTGCTTCCATGATGGCCCTCCCGATTGATTCAGACGGTTTCCTCAAGAGCAGCGACAATGTATTCCGCATAACAGCATCTCCGAAAAAGGGAATCTTCTATGCGGGAGCATGCACAGGTCCTAAAACAGTGCCCGAAACACTTGCAGAGGCAAGGTCTGCGGTCCTGGACATACATTCACACATAACATCGCAGGAGAAATGAACGGGTTCGGATTCAGACTTTCACCAAGTTCTGCAATAAACCTGGACAAGGTAGACAGAAGCAGGTTCGAGGAGCTGTGCTCGATCGAACCGGATGCGCTGCGATGCATGTCCTGCGGATCCTGCAGCGCAACCTGCCCTGCAGCTCAATTCTCAGGCATGAGCATACGCAAGGTATTGCTGAATCTGCAAAGAGGAAAGGAGGAAGAGGCTTTCAGACTCATGTCAAACTGCATGCTGTGCGGCAAATGCACGATGGTATGTCCTCGAGGCATAAACACAAGACGCATAGTGCTGACCATCAGCAGGATATATAAGACGGAGGACAAGCGATGAGAGAGATTTACCTTTCCGGATTCAACACTTTCGTCCTTCCGTTCATGTTCGGAATGCTCTTCGTTCTGGGCTGGTGCCTGATCGGAGCGGTCAGGATCATATTCCAGCTGACTCCGGATGACAGGAAAAAGTTCTTCCTGTCATTCCTCAATCCGAAGATCATGCTCAAGAACATCAGGGACTGGTTCTGCGACTGCCTCTTCCACGTAAAGTTATGGAAAAGAAACAAGCTGCTGGGATACATGCACTCGAGCATAGCGTTCGGATGGTTCATGATAATTGTGTTGGGACACATAGAGGTTTTCCTTTACACACCGCAGCGCATGCACCAGATGTGGTATCCGATATTTTTCAGATACTTCGTGGCCGTAACAGACAGCACCATGAAGGGATCGTTCTTCTTCTTCCTGATGGACTTCTTCCTTCTGGTAGTGCTCAGCGGGATCGTTCTGGCTATAATAAAGAGGGCCCGTTCAAGAATATTCGGAATGAGGCGCACCACCAGAGCCAGCCTTACAGATCTCATAGGACTATACTCACTCTGGGCGATTTTCCCGCTCAGACTTCTCGCAGAAGGCTTCACCGCCGATATCAGCGGAGGATCATTCCTTACAAAGTCACTCAACCTGGTGCTTCACTCCTTCCTCAGCGACCAGATGAACATGCTCCCGACCTGGTGGGCATACTCGATCGCTCTATGCATATTCATGTGCATCCTGCCGTTCAGCAGATATATGCACATTCCAGCTGAGATCCTGCTGATACCTATGAGGAATGCGGGCATTCCGGTAAGGCATGCGCGCAAAGGAATCGCCAGATTGCAGGTATATTCATGTCCGAGCTGCGGTGTCTGCATCGACGCCTGCCCTATGGGTGTGGTGAAAGCGAACAGCAAGGACGCCACAGTATACCTTAACCGTCAGATCAAGCGAAATAATGAAAGACGCATTGAAGAAATCAGCGATAAATGTCTGCTATGCGGCAAGTGTACAGCTGTATGTCCGGTAGGTGTTGAAGGTGACAGGATCAGGATTGCCCAGAGGTCTATCAGACCTTATAACTTAGCTCCTGACTACTCGAATATAGACGAAAATTCAGCGATTTTGGCAGTTAACAATTTTGTTAGCACTAATAACAATATTGTTTCAACCGCTAATAATAAAAGGGTTCTATATTTTGCCGGATGTATGACCGCATTGACTCCGGGAATACGGAAATCAATGGAGTCAGTCCTCCGGAAAGCAGGAGTAAACTACAGAATGATGGACAAGGACGGCGGAATATGCTGCGGTAGGCCTATGCTTATGGCCGGTAGAAAGGACCCTGCGAAAGAAATGATCCGCAAGAACACCAACATCATAAAGTCATCCGGAGCGACTACCCTACTTCTCAGCTGCCCTATATGTCTGAAGGTGTTCAAGGAAGAATATGAGCTTGATGGAATAGAAATAATTCACCACACAGAATTTATGGACAGGCTGATAGCCGAAGGCAGACTTCACGTAGAAAGTTCGGAAGTCCGCTATGCCTACCATGATCCATGTGAGCTTGGAAGAGGATGCGGAGTCTACGAACAGCCTCGCAGAGTCGTTGCCGCTGCCGGACAGCTTGTCGAAGGTGCGAAAACAGGAAAGGAAAGCATCTGCTGCGGAGGCAGTCTCGGCAGCCTGAGTCTGGGATTTGAACAGAGAAAGCTGATGACAGAAAATGCGATCAATAATCTGACTGCAGAGAATCCGGACGCAATAGTCACGGCCTGCCCTCTTTGCAAGACGACATTCGGCAGATACGCAGACAGGCCGGTAGTTGACATCGTTGAAGTAATAGACTCAAAGACAGGAAATTAACGACTAAAACCATGCATATGACATTCAAACCTACAAAGTATGCGCTCAGATGCTGCGCAACAGGCAACATCTTCGAAGATGCAGGCTGGAGCCTTGCAGATCCGCATTGCGACTGCCCAAGCCTTGTAAGGGCTGAGTACGAACAGAAGAAATTCAACCCACGCGAAGATCTCGACGGATTCTACAGATATGCTGACTGGCTTCCGATCAGAAGGACACTGAAGGGATCTTGCGCTCCTATTACATATAAGAGTGAAGCCCTTGCGGAAGAATTGGGACTTGCCAATCTATATATCACCTTCTCCGGATACTGGCCGGAAAAGGGAGCAAAGATGGAAACATGCTCGTTCAAGGAGACTGAGGCATACTCGGTATGCGCAAGACTCCCGGAGAACACTGGCAAAGTGCTGGTGGTGGCATCTGCAGGCAATACTGCCAGGGCTTTTGCCAAGGTATGCTCAGACAACAACATCCCTCTCCTCATCTCCATACCGGAGGACAATATCAGCGCCTTGTGGTTTACAAAGCCGCTGAATGACTGCGTCAAGATCATTGCTTCGCCGAAAGGTTCAGACTATTTTGACGCTATCGCCCTCTCTGACAAAGTCTGCACTGACAGCAGATTCATGGCTGAAGGAGGTGCAAAAAATGTCGCAAGACGCGACGGAATGGGAACAACCTTACTATCTGCCGTTGAAGCAATAGGAAGGATTCCGGATGCATATTTCCAGGCCATAGGAAGCGGCACGGGTACAATCGCAGCTTGGGAAAACAACCTCAGGCTTATCGAGGACGGCAGATTCGGCACTCACAAGATGCGCCTCTACCCTTCTCAGAACGATCCGTTCACCATCATGTATGATTCATGGAAACTGCACTCAAGAGGCCTTGTCGACATGACTCCTGACCAGGCGCGTGAAGCTGCCGCAATCATAGACGCAAAGGTGCTTTCAAACAGAAAACCGCCTTACGGACTCGCAGGAGGCCTGTTTGACTCGATGGAAGATGCCGGTGGCGATATGTTCAAGGTAACAAACGAGGAACTCCATACATGGAAGAAGAGGTTCCTCGAACTCGAAGGCATCGACATCCACAACGCTGCTGCTGTGGCAGTTGCATCACTCGCCCAGGCCGTGTCATGCGGCGCAGTTGCCAAGGACGAGACGATAATGCTCAACATCACAGGCGGCGGAGAAGAAAGAGCGAAATCCGAGCAGGAGATCGTTTATGCCAGACCGCACCTCGTGCTTGATCCTGCATTGTCTGCAGAAGAAATCATATCAGAAATAAACAAGCTATACTAAACATGATTAAAGCTTTACTCCAAACCGCTCCTATAGATACCCTGAATGCGGTCCAGGCTGAAATTGCAGCTGTAGCCGAAAAACTGACGACAACGCCACCATCAGAACTGCTCACAGATCTTATCGACAGCGCAGTTGCTTTTGGTCTGAAAGTCATCGCCGCATTTGTGATTTACTTCATAGGTGCATGGCTTATCAAGAAAATCAAGAAGATCCTTACAAGAATTTTCGAGAAGAGACAGACTGACGAAGCAATCGCTTCGTTCGTTCAAAGCATCGTGAGCATTGCAATGACGATAATGCTCATCATCATAACTATCGGAGCATTAGGAATTGACACCACTTCAATTGCAGCATTGCTTGCAGGTGGTGGAATGGCTATCGGAATGGCGCTCAACGGCACCGTACAGAACTTTGCCGGCGGTATCATGATCATACTGTTCAAGCCGTTCAAGGCCGATGACTTCGTTGAAGTGGGAGGATATTCAGGAACTGTCGTGGAAGTATCCATCACCAGCACCAAACTGAGAACAACTGACAACAGAATCATCATCATTCCAAACGGAGTGATCTCGAACGGTACGATAAACAATTACTCGCACCTTCCTCTCCGCAGGCTTGACCTTACCGTAGATGTAGAGTATGGAACATCTGCAGAAAAGACATGCGAAGCAGTCAGTGAGCTCATAAAGGCAGACACAAGAATCCTTACCTCATCCGTTGAGGGCGCCGCAGATCCATTTGTTGCTTTAAGTGCCCTTAAAGACTCCAGCATACAGTTCGTAATCAGAGTATGGGTGAAATCCGAGGACTACTGGAATGTAAACTTCGATCTTATAGCCAAGATATATGAAGAACTTCCAAAGAAGGGAATCAACTTCCCATATCCTAAGTTGGATGTGAATATATTGAATAAATAGTAAAAAAGGACTTCAAAATTGAAGTCCTTTTTTCTTATAACAATATTCCTCCGGTGATTTTCTCTTTCTGCAGAAGTTCCTTTGAAACAACTGGATTGGCATATATTTCAAGGAAGTGCTTGCGCAGGTCTGCCCTATTTAGCTCAGGCTCGACTGTATTGAGCTGATGTTCCATATAAGCTACGAATTGCTCGACTTCCTCAGCAGAATATTTATCTGAATACTTGAACGAATGATTGAGGATATCATATGCAATGTAATTGTTCTTCCATAGTTTGTAACCCTCAATTACTCTAATGTCTACAGCATGACGGATAAGCTGATACCTGTCATTCTTGTCACACTGTGCGGCAGCAGCAATTTCTTCCGAAGTAAGCGGAGTACCGATATTAAGATGGATATTGCCCTTCTTCTGCATGATTCCAACCATGATGCTGTTGAAATCCTCGCCTTCAGCCTTGACATATTTATGCTTTCGTGAAATCACCAGTTCACGTGCCTTCAGGATATCGCAAGGCTCATATTCATATGAAATGCTCATAGGAATGATATTGAGCTCCTCGAAGTTAGCCTGGAAATCTGCCTGACCGCTCATATCAAGCATCTTGAGCAGTCCTTGCTCTGTAACGTCATAACCATTTTTTGTACGGCCCTGACGCTGGGCAAGCCAGATGGAACTTCTCTGCTCGGTGATATTGAGCCTGATATATTTTGAGAGCATCTGAGACGAAAGATAAAGCTCTCTTGCAGTTATTCCACGAACAACCTTGATCATTCTGTTGGAACGGATAAGGTATTCTATCGCCTTGTTTGTTATGAGGTTGTCACCTACTGCTATCTCAGTAAAAGGAATGCCGTTAGTGTACAATACCAGCTGAGTGATGGCAGGATCCAGAATAATGTCCCTGTGATTTGACAGGGCAAGGAACTTTTTCTGCGGATCTATATTGGAAACTCCGTCATATGAGAAGTTATGAGCTGTCCTCTGAAGCACCCAGCGGACGAACTTCTGCATGACAAGAATCTGAAAATCGTCAATAGTCTTGACGCTCTTAAGAAGATTCTTCAGAAAATCAGGGGCCTCCTCCGGAAAGAAATACTGAGATGCCTGGTTTACAACAGGATACTCAGCCAATGCGCTAAGCGCCTGGGCCGCTTCTGCATCATTATACGGACTGATGCTCTCGAATTCGGTCAAATCTACCATAGGTCAAAAATTTAGTACAATATGCAAATATATGCAAAAGAGAGCAATAAATCAACAGCTATCTACGGAACAGGAGTGAGCTGTCCCCATAGCTTAAAAATCTGAAACCGTTGCCCAATGCATGATCGTATATGCTCTTCCAGTCTCCTCCGACAAATGCCGAAATAAGGAGCAGGAGAGTGCTTTGAGGCTGATGGAAATTGGTAACAAGCACATCAACGATCCTGAACCTGAATCCAGGCACTATTATGATACGCGTGCCCGTCTGAAGTGACTCCATGCCATTTTTCTCCATATAAGTCACCAATGCTTCCAGAGCCTGAGATGTAGAATATTCATAATCACGTGAATAAGGAGCCCATTGACCGACAGTTTCTGGTCTGCCATTCTCAATACAGCTTACGCCGAGATAGTAAAGAGATTCCAATGTTCTCACGGAAGTTGTTCCCACAGCAATCACCTTACCCAGTCTGCCTATCAGCTCCTTGAGAAAACCGATGGTTATTACAAACGGTTCCTTATGCATCGTATGTTCAGACACCTGTTCGCTCTTCACTGGCAGAAAAGTACCCGCACCTACATGAAGACACACCTTCTGGACTGATATATCCTTTTCAGCCAAAGATTCAAGGACTCTTTCTGTAAAGTGCAGACCGGCAGTCGGAGCCGCAACTGAGCCTCTATGACGAGCATAAAGCGTCTGATATCTCTCCAGATCGATCTCTTCAGTGTCCCTGTTCAGATATGGAGGAATCGGCACCTGTCCACATGCTTCAAGGACAGCCGAAAACTGGGTTTCTCCAGTCCAGGAAAAGCGAACGACAGATGTCTCACCATTTCTCTCGATCAAGTCAGCCTTAAGATTGATTGAGGACAATCTGCTGTCATTCTCAGGATTATACACATGCAGGGTGTCCCCCTTCCACCTTTTGACATTTCCAACAATGCACTTCCATTGGCACGAACCGGTTGATGCAAACATACTCACATACTCTTCCGGTTGAACTGGTTCGAGGCAGAAAATCTCGATATGCGCACCTGAATCACGTTGAAAATGCAGACGTGCAGGTACGACCTTGGTATCGTTGAACACCATGAGATGTCCTTCAGGAAGATATTCCGGAATAGACTTGAATATAGATTCAGTTATTTCTCCATTACGATATATCAACAGCTTTGAAAGGTCTCTTTCAGATAGAGGATACTTGGCTATTCTATCGTCTGGTAGGGGATAATTATAATCTGAGATATTTATCAGTGGAATCATTATTAGCGCACTCTGTTAAATTTTGACAAAAATACACAATTCCTGCGTTTTATGAAAACCATTCTTGTTTACATTTGTAATTCACAAAAGTAAACATACAAAACTATATCATTGCGTTAATATTTGTAAATTATATAAACCTCACGCGTTCTACTTTGTATATTTTTGTTATTGGTTAAATTTGTGATATAATATTTTCTTATCTTAATATTTACCACTCCATAACTAATTAATAATCAGTAGGTTTATTGATATAATCTAAACTATACTTATATGTAATTTCATTAACATGCGTTGAATTTTCGAATTTTACTCATATCTCGTATATATAATCGCATATTTATTTTTATATATTACATATAATCAGCATTTTATATGCATTTATATAAAGTAAATATCAGCTATATTCCAGGCTCTTATTCCCCTACCCGTCACAATTTTACACAAACAGAATATTGTTTTTCAGAATATTGTTAACTAACTTTGTAACATAAACGATTACAAATATGAACACACGCCTAAAGCAGTTCCTAGCTGCCGAAAATATTTCACAGTCACAGTTTGCCGATACAATCAAGGTCGTACGAGCCAGCGTTTCTCATGTTCTTGCTGGAAGAAACAATCCGAGCTATGATTTCATCAAGGCAATAATGGACAACTACCCTAGCCTGAACATTGAGTGGCTGATGCTAGGCAAAGGCAAAATGTACAAGGAGTCGTCGTCAGGTCCCATGCCGACGCCCGCGACTGTATCGGAACAGCCTTCTGTAGAGGAAGAACCTAACCTCTTCACATATGAAGAAGATGATCCCCCGCAGATTGTCGAGCAGAAAATTCAATCCTCGAATGAAATCACTACTAAAGATAACACTGCTCAAAACAATATAAAACAACGTATTGTATCTAAAATTATCATCTTATATGATGATGGAACATATCAGGAGATGTAAATAAAAGTGGCGCGTATGGCGCCACTTTTATTTACTATTTATTATATTTGTATATAATATCTCATAATATGTACAAACATTTTCTTAAACCTATCCTTTTCCAATTCAATCCGGAAACAGCACATAATCTTCTGTTTTCACTGCTCGCGTTTCTACGATATGTTCCTGGCGCACGGGCATTGATCAGGGCCTTCTACAAGAAAGAGTCACCAAAACTGGCTCGTGAAGTGTTCGGTCTGCATTTCCCGAATCCCGTAGGACTGGCCGGAGGACTGGACAAGAATGGCGAATTCTATAATGATATGGCCAATTTCGGCTTCGGTTTTGTGGAGATCGGGTCCCTCACACCTAAGCCTCAGGATGGAAATCCAAGGCCGAGATGTTTCCGCGTGCCGCAGGACAAGGCGATCATAAATCGCTATGGAATAAACAATAAGGGCGTAAAGAATGCCGTAGAGCACATAAAGAAGGATCGTCCGGAAGTAATTGTCGCGGCCAACATATCAAAAAATACCACCAGCGTCAATGATGATGCAGCAAAGGACTATGAAAGCGCATTCGCCCTGATGTATGATTTCGTAGACATGTTCGTACTTAACGTATCTTGTCCTAATGTAGTGGGACTCACCGCATTACAGGATATATCGTTCCTCTCTGACATCGTGGACAGACTCCTTGATCTGAGACGTTACTACGATACATATCGTCCTATCCTGCTGAAGGTTTCTCCTGACTTGTCTACGGACCAGATTGATGATATTGTCGATTACTGCTTGAGATCTGGCATAGATGGAATAGTGGCCGGAAATACCACCAGAAGCCGTGACGGTCTCACTTTGGATGAAAAGAAAATCGAGAAGATCGGCAATGGAGGCATGTCTGGAGCCCCTGTGCATAAAAAGAACGTAGAACTCGTAAGATATATCAATACTAAGGCACAGGGCAGGCTGCCTATAATCGGAGTCGGAGGAATCATGTCAGGTGAAGACGCACAGCATATGATCGATGCCGGAGCCTCTCTTGTAGAGATCTATTCGGGCTTCATATATGAAGGTCCGGGCCTTATCAAACAGATCATCAATCATCTCGAAAGTGCTGAAAGCAAAATAGTTAAGGAGACAAATCAATGACACAGGCATCCATCTGCACAATAGGTGATGAAATCCTGATAGGTCAGATTGTAGACACCAATTCATCACACATATCCAGAGCGCTGAACTCATTGGGAATCAAGGTTACACGCATGTTGTCCATAGGTGATGACCAGAACGAGATCATATCTTCGCTGACTAAAGAACTGCAGGACAATGAAATCGTCATTACAACAGGAGGGCTCGGTCCTACAAAGGATGACATAACCAAGGCGGCATTGGGAAAGCTGTCACTCTCTCAGCACAACAAGACTGATGAAAAACAGCTTGAAATCATACATAGAATATTGAGTGCCAGAGGCTTGGATGTGTTGGACATAAATCTGGCTCAGGCATCTGTTCCCGATACATGTGAGGTGATTCCGAACAGAATGGGTACAGCGCCTGTCATGGTTTTCAGATTTCCGGAAGAAAGATTCGGACATAAGGCCACCCTATACTCACTCCCGGGTGTGCCGTATGAAGCAATAGCGGCACTGAAAGATGTACTGAATGACATAAAAAGCCATAATGAGATCTCCGACATATTCCATAAGACCATCATGACGTTCGGAATAGCTGAATCTGCACTGTCAAAGATGATTGAGGAATGGGAGAATGCTCTTCCTGAGGACATGCATCTTGCCTATCTTCCTAATCCTCTCACAGGAGTACGTTTAAGGCTATCTATATATGGAGGCATAAAGGAAGAGGAGGAAGCCAGGATTGAAGCTGAATTTGCTAAAATAAAGCCTGTTTTAGGCACATATCTGTACTCATATAAAGACGATACATTGGAGTCCTGCATAGGAGAACTTATGAAGGCTTCCGGAAAGACTCTTTCTGCTGCAGAATCATGCACAGGCGGCACCATAGCAGCCCTGATGACTTCAGTACCAGGATCATCTGAGTATTTCCTGGGATCCGTGACATCATATGCAAACAGCGTCAAGACATCAGTCCTTGGTGTCCCGGAGGAAATCATAAGGAAATATGGAGCAGTAAGTTCAGAATGCGTTGCGGCGATGGCTGAAGGAGTACGAAAACTGACAGGCAGCGACTACTCGGTAGCAACCTCGGGAATTGCAGGTCCCGGAGGAGGCAGCGAAGAAAAGCCGGTAGGTCTGGTGTGGATTGCAACCAGCTCAAAGGAAGGAACGGAAACGTATAGAATGAACTTCAAAGGAGACAGGAAACGCAATATTGAGAGATTTGCAGCCAATGCCTTGAACTTTTTGAGGGTAAAACTTGTAAACGAATTAAAACATTGACAAACAACAGATGAAACAAACTTGTTAATACATATAACAAAAGTGTTACATCAGGGCGGGTTTACAATAAGTTTCGGTTATATACTCAATAAATTATTGATTATTAAATACTTATAAACATATATAGGTTAATGAGCTCAGTACATCATAATTACGAGAAAAAGAAGAAGAGAATCAGATTGAATGGTATATTCTACGCCATTATATCATCTGCATCATTCGGCTTTTCTCCCCTTTTCAGCATCGGCCTTCTTGCTGCCGGCCTGTCAAATTTTGATGTGCTTTCTTACAGATGGGGTATTGCCGGAATCGTACTGATGATCTATGCCTTTGCGAAAAAGAAGACTCTCCGCATCAACTCATTTGACGAAGGATGGAAGATCTTCCTCCTCAGTGTTCTCAGAGCGATAACCTCTGTCACCCTGCTCATAGGATATGCCAACATCTCCAGCGGAATCGCATCGACAATCAACTTCATGTATCCGGTTATCGTTGCTTTATGCATGATGTTCGTATTCGGAGAACACAAGTCATGGGTTGACATGCTTGCAATCGCAGCAGCCATATTCGGAGTGTATCTGCTTGCGTCCGGCGACAGTCTCATTGTCGAGAACGGCAACACAAAGCTGGGACTGACCTGCTCGATCATCTCAGCATTCTCATTCGCAGCATACTACATACTGATGAAGAGACTGAAGGCAGACAAGATAGAAGTGGTAAAGTTCACCACATGGATCATGTTGCTCAGTGCAGTCTACTTCATCATATGTGCTTTCGTCCTTGAGGGAAAACTTACAATGATCACCGGAGTCAAGAACTGGATGTATATTCTTGGACTTGGCCTATGGTCGACCATGATATCGAATTTTACCGGTGTAAAGGCAGTGAGAAGGATAGGTCCGACACTTACATCTATTCTGGGAGCTCTGCAACCCGTCACAGCTGTTGTGCTGGGAATACTGTTCCTGCACGAGCATCTGTATACCAGATCTCTGATCGGTATAATACTAATACTCATTGCTGTGACAGTAGTGGTGATGCATCAGAACAACAAGAAATAGTCTCCTACTGCTGCATATTCATCACTCTGAAGAAATTACCTGAAGCAATCTTATCCATATCAGCCTGGGAATAACCTCTGAGGGCTAGTTCCTCAAACAGCGCAGGCATCATAGATATATCTTCCATACCTGCAGGAGTAACTTCGATTCCGTCAAAATCGGAACCTATTCCCACGTGATCGATCCCGACCAGCGCAACCACATGGTCAATATGATCGGCTATCCTTTTGAAAGATGGACGAGGGAGGTCCGTCAATGCCTTCTGAACAGCATTCCATGCTTTTCTCTTGACAGGGTCGGCAGGATCATTGATGAAACGGGCCTCGACTTCTTCACCATATTCCATAATATGGGAGTCTGCAAGTATCTGCTTGAATGCAGAATCAAGAAACAAAGGATAAAAATTGATCTGGATCACTCCTCCGGACGCAGCCAAAGTCTTTATCATATCATCTGTCATGTTCCTTGGATGCTCAGCCAATGCACGACAGCATGAATGAGTGGCTACAACAGGCTTGGCAGAACATCTGATGACATCATAAAACGCCTCGTCAGATATGTGGGAAACATCTATCAGCATTCCAAGACGGTTCATCTCAGCTATGACTTCCCTGCCGAAAGGACTGATTCCGTGCCAGGTCTTGTTCTGCGAGGCACATGAATCACATATATCATTGTCTGCCGAATGACATAAGGTCATATATCTTACTCCTGCATCATAAAATTCCTGGAGCCTTGTGATATCTTGTCCGATTGGAGAACCGTTCTCAAGTCCGATGAAGACAGAAAACAAGCCGTTTTTCTTGTTTGCAAGAGCATCATTCTCACTGACAGCAAGAGCAGCTGTTCCAGAATGTGAATGAATAACGCTCCTGACACCGTCCAGAAGCCTGTGGGCATAGGAATACGCTTCTTCATTTCCCAAAGAAGCAGGACTATACAATGCAAAGAAAGCACCATCGACTCCCCCTCGTTTCAATTTAGGGAAGTCGACGTGTGCATATTCATTATCCATCGACAGATCCCTCAGACGAAGAATCTGCGAAGGCGTATCGCAATGACTGTCAAGAAGAAACATTACTTTCTCTTTGGATCGTCAGCCTTGATGAGTGTAGAATTTACGATTCTGTCCACCTCGATGGATGGTTTTCTCTTGAAGGTAAGCATCGAACCTCCGGTAAGATTAACCTTGAGGTTGTCAGTAACATTCACATGACATTTTGCTGATCCACTAAGGGTAACATCTCCATCTTTGGTTTCAAGTAACTCAGTATCAGTCCTTGAGAGACCGGCAGCTGTCACCTTCAGCATAGAAGCAACTCCTGAGACA
This sequence comes from Bacteroidales bacterium, assembly GCA_015060255.1. GTDB lineage: Bacteria > Bacteroidota > Bacteroidia > Bacteroidales > UBA932 > Cryptobacteroides. Next base: position 54,482 of record SUYV01000004.1, read on the forward strand.
TGTGATTCGGCACTTGAAGAGGCCTCGACTTCAACAGACTGTGCCTCAGCCCTCATATCCACAAGCGAAGATCCTCCAAGTTTCAGGAAAGCATTTCCACCATTCTGAGTCAATGAGACAGTAGCAGAATTGGACGCATTGAGATATACCTTGCTCTCTACTGCAAGAGCTGCAGTAACCTTGGCGCCCTTTGATACATTGAGTTCGGCAGTTGAACATCCAACATTCAGCTGAGCGGCAACGGCATTGCCACTAAGTGTCGCAGTGAAGTTCTCATTGTAGAACGAATCACAATGAACAAGCTGAGACTTTCCGTTCATTATCAATGAATTGAGCGTAGGCATATACACTTCTGCTTGAAGTACAGGAGCAGCTGCACCTTTTTGACGGAGCTGCTTCTTCAACTCAGGTGTATATCCCTTTTCGTCAAGAATCAGATACAGGGTACCATTCTTGACGAATGCCTGAACATGAGCAGCGATCCTCTCATCAGTAGTAAGCTTCACAGCATATGAGTCAGACTTCACAAGCTTTACAATGAAATCACTTTCAACATTAAGCGAGAGGAATTTCTCAAAATCCTTGTCCTGAACAAGAAGCGGCTGTGCAAATGCGTTTGCTCCCATAAGAAGCATTGCAGCAATCATGAAAATCAACTTTTTCATATCTTTAAAATTTAAGGTTTTACTTTTTAATGCGCTGTCTTACAGCCTCGTACATAAGAACGGCAGACGCCACTGATACGTTAAGTGATGTAATCTCACCTGCCATAGGGATAGCTGCCTTCTCATCTGCAAGGTCAAGCATGGCCTGCGATATTCCCTTGCCCTCCGACCCCATGATTATGGCACAAGGGCCGGTCATGTCTACGTCATAGATAAGGTTGTCTGTCTTTTCAGTAGCCGCCACCAGCTTGAATCCGCTCTGCTGAAGATAATACGCTGCAACACGGAGGTTAGGCACCTTGCATGTATCCATCCTCATTAGCGCGCCGGCTGAAGCCTTGACAGCATCGGCATTGATTGCCGCTCCTCCCTTTGCAGGAACTATAATGCCCTGTCCGCCGGCACACTCCAGACTTCTTGCAATCGCGCCAAGGTTGCGCACATCGCTTACTCCGTCGAGAATCACAAGCAAAGGATTCTCGCTGCAGCCGAGAGCATTGTTCACAAGCTGCTCTATATCAACATAATCTATCTGCGAAATATATGCAAGGACACCCTGATGGGATCCTCTCACTGCCCTGTTGAGTCTCTCTCCTGGCACAAACTGGAACGGAATATCGTTCACCTTCAGGAGCTCCATCAACTCTCTGAACTGCGCTCCCTCAAGTCCCTGCTTCAAGAGCACCTTATCAAATTTCTTACCTGCCTTCATAGCCTCCAGCACAGGATGCATTCCGAACAGGTACTGCATTTTCTTTTCTTCCATATGATGTTATTCCAATGATTCGTTCAACTTCTCCCATTCCTCCATCTTGTAATCAAGCTCGCGCTTGGTCTCAAGATAGGACCTGGTCAACTCCATCACATCATCTTCAGGACCAGGATTCATGAGCACGGACTCTATCTCAGCAAGTCTTCCTTCCAACTCTTCTATTTTCTTCTCTACAAATGAGATACGATTCCTTATCTTCTTTTCTTCTTTAGATACATATTTCTTCGCCTGATACTCCTGCTTCGCCTCTTCCTTCCTCTGGACGACCTCCACAGGCTTTTCCTCTGCAACAGGCTTGTAATGTCTTTCCAGCTCGCTCAAGCTCTCAAGCTTCCTTCTCTCCAGGAAGTCCTGCACTCCTCCAAGATGCTCCTTCACACGACCGTCCCTGAATTCATAAAGCTTGTCAACGAGTCCGTCCAGGAAGTCTCGGTCATGCGAAACTATGATCAACGTACCGTCATAAGCCTTGAGCGCCTGCTTCAATATATCCTTCGAGCGTATGTCCATATGGTTTGTCGGCTCGTCAAGCGCCAGAAGGTTATATGGCTTCAGCATGAGCTTCGCCATAGCCAGTCGCGCTCTCTCTCCGCCGCTCAACACTGCGACTTTCTTGTCGATGTCCTCTCCCTTGAATAGAAATGCGCCGAGAATATCACGGAGTTTAAGTCGTATGTCACCGACTGCAATGCGGTCAAGTGTACCGAATACCGTATCTTCCTTATCAAGGATATCTTCCTGATTCTGAGCGTAATATCCTATATTTACGTTATATCCGACCCGAGACTCGCCTGCCATCGGATCAAGCTCACGCATGATCACCCTCATCAGGGTTGTCTTTCCTTCACCGTTCCTTCCGACAAGAGCGACCTTCTCGCCTCTACGAACCTCGATCTGCGCATCTGAGAACACCACCTTCTCACCATATCCAACCTTCATATCCACAGCTTTGTATGCTATGTCTCCAGAACGAGGAGCCGGAGGAAACTTCACGCAGAGTGCAGAACGGTCTTCTATGTCGACCTCAATCCTATCAAGTTTCTCCAGCTGCTTGACGCGCGACTGAACCTGATTGGACTTGGTCGGCTTGTATCTGAACTTCTCGATGAACTCCTCGGTCTTCTCGATCATCCTCTGCTGATTCTCAAAGGCAGCACGCTGCTGCTCAAGGCGTTCCTTCCTGAGTTCCAGATATTTGCTATATGGAACCTTATAGTCATGGATCCTGCCGACCATGATCTCGACAGTCCTGTTGGTGACGTTGTCCAGGAACTTCCTGTCATGTGAGATCAGCACAAGAGAGCCTCGGTAATCCTTCAGATAGCCCTCAAGCCATTCGATTGACTCTATATCAAGGTGGTTTGTCGGCTCGTCAAGCAAAAGTACATCCGGCTTGGAAAGAAGTATCTTCGCAAGTTCGATACGCATGTTCCAGCCCTGACTGAAAGTCTCAGTCGGTCTCGACAGCTCCTCAAAGCGGAATCCCAGGCCAAGGAGAGTACGCTCTGCCAGAACTTGCGGATTGTCAGAACGAGTATATGAAATCCTGTCGTTCACCTCGTTCATTTTGATTATCAGGTCCTGATACTCTTTGGATTCGTAATCAGTTCTTTCTGCGAGCTCAAGCGTTATCCTCTCCAGTTCCGCCTCCATAGCGAACATATCAGCGAAAGCCGTCATAGCCTCGTCAATGACGCTGCGGCCGCGATGATGCTCCATGATCTGCGGAAGATAACCGATTTTCAGCCCACCTGGCACGGCAACCTTACCGCTCGTCGGACTCTGAAGTCCGCAGATCAGCTTCAATATCGTAGATTTTCCTGCACCATTCTTTCCCACAAGGCCTATCTTGTCACTCTCGCTGATATGAAAATTGATCTCATTCAGCAAGGTGAAGCCTCCATAAGCTACGGTAAGATTGTTAATAGATATCATATATTATTTTCTGCACAGCAAAATGCTGAATTCATATAACAGGTATAACGGCACTGACACTACCAGCATTGTGAACGGGTCACCGGATGGAGTAATTGCAGCAGAAAGCACAGCTACAACAAGCACAGCATACCTTCGGAACCCGGCCAGCATGCCCTTCTTCAATAATCCCAACGCAGAAAGAGCAACAACTACTGTCGGAAACTCGAAAACGATACCGAAAGTAAGTACCATTGAAGTCAGCAAAGATATGTATGAACTCAATGAGAACGTATTCGGTATGTCAGGACTGACCTGATAGCCGGCAAAGAAGTTGAGCATCAGAGGAAATATCAACGCATATCCCACAAGAACACCCAGATAAAACAGGAATGATGCAAAAAGGAATGCACCTCTGACAGCCTTTCTTTCATTATCATATAAAGCTGGAGCAATAAAGCGCCATACTTCATATATGATATAAGGGAATGTCAGCACCAATGCCGATAGGAATGTGACCTTCATATGAATAATGAACTGGGCTGCAACTTCCAGATTTACAAGCTCCATCGAAAAGTCTGTCCCAAGAAGCCTGTATAGGAAAAAGTCAGCCTTGGATGGTCCAAGAATCACTTCACCAAAAAGAAAGTCCTTGAAGAAGAAAAGCCCCAAAACAACTGCAGCAAACACTGCAATCATCCTGAAAATACTCTTTCTAAGGTCTTCCAGATGATCCCAGAAGGTCATTTCCGTACTCTGCGCCATTATTTTTCAGGCTCTATATCCTTCTTGATCTCCTTTACGTCATCCTCCACTTCCTTCATGCCCTCCTTGAAGTTCTTCACACCTTTGCCGAGTCCCTTCATAAGTTCAGGTATCTTCTTGCCCCCGAAAATAAGGAGAACGATCAGGGCGATTATTACAATCTCCCAGAATCCAAAGTTAAATATAAGCGGCATTACCATAATATAATATATTAGTGAATTTGTTCATTAAAAATAGCCGTCAGAGACTCCGGACACCTTATCGGACGCCTTGTCTCTGAGTTTATGAATCCGAGTGTCACTGAACCCTCGCATACAAGGTATCCTTCCGGGTTGTATATCTCGTTTCTGATGACAAGCTTCGCTCTAGGAATCTCATCGATGATGCTCACTACCCTCAATGTATCACCGAGCTTTGCCGGCACCTTGTAACGGCACTCTACCGACACGACCGGAAGCATCACGCCTGACTCCTCGATCTTCTCGAGGGGCAGGCCGAGCTCCTTCAGCATGGCTGTTCGTCCGCACTCAAAATATCTGATGTAATTTGAGTGATGGACGATGCCCATCTGGTCGGTTTCGTAGTATCTGACATCCAAAAACAGCTCAGATTTCAGCATAACAAAAATGTTAACTAAATGAACTATATTGTTTTATTAGTTATTTTTCAACGCATTAAGTGACGCAGTGATACTTTCTATCTTTGAAAGCGAATCTGCCTCTTTTTTACGTTCGACAGCAACCACAGCCTCCGGTGCGTTGGCTACAAAGCGCTCATTCGAAAGCTTTTTGCGCACGCTGTCAAGGAATTTCTGCTGGTATGCGAGCTCTGCTTCGAGCTTTGCAATCTCCTCTTCCACGTTGATAAGTCCGGTGAGTGGAACGAACATTTCAACCGTCCTTACCATGAATCTCTGAGCCGCTGACATGTCTCCTTCCGCCTGTCCTACGGTAACGTTGGCAAGCTTCATCACTACAGGGAGAACCTCTGCAGGGAAATCACCCTTGATCTTGAGGTCGAGAGCCTCCCTTGGTGAAAGGTTCTTGCTCTGGCGGATGTTACGTACGCCGGCAACTGCCTCGCACGCCATCTCGAATGCGGAGATGAACTCTGCATCATAAGGCTTTGCCTGTGGATAACGCTGATTCATGATGGTCTCACCTGGCTGGCGTTCCGCCATGTTCTGCCAGAGTTCCTCGGTGATGAACGGCATGATAGGATGGATCATCTTCAGAAGAGCATCGAAGAATCCTATGGTTGAGTCATATGTAGCCTTATCTATACCTGCACCATACGCTGGCTTCACAGCCTCAAGGTACCATGCGCAGAAATCATCCCAGAAGAACTTGTAGATGGCCATCAGCGCATCTGAAATACGGAACTTGGAGAAATGGTCCTCTACTGTCTCGACTACCTGGCTGAGCTTGTTCTCAAACCACTTCACCGCAACTGCAGAGGCCTCAGGCTGCTGAGCTGACGCATCGACGGTCCATCCTGTAACGAGGCGGAACGCATTCCAGACCTTGTTGTTGAAGTTTCTACCCTGCTCTATCTGCGATTCATCATAGAGGATATCGTTTCCTGCCGAACTGCAGAGGAGCATACCGAGACGCACGGCATCTGCACCGTACTTCTCGATCAGATCGAGAGGGTCCGGTGAGTTTCCGAGAGTCTTCGACATCTTGCGGCCGAGCTTATCACGCACGATACCGGTAAGGTATACATTGCGGAACGGTACGTCATTCATGAACTCGTTTCCTGCCATGATCATACGGGCCACCCAGAAGAAAAGGATGTCCGGACCAGTCACAAGGTCGTTTGTAGGATAATAGTATGCAAGGTCCTTGTTCGGCTCTGCCTCAGGATGTCCGGCCTTGTTGGTATCGAACACCGAAATAGGCCACAGCCATGATGAGAACCATGTGTCAAGAACGTCCTCATCCTGATGCAGGTCTGCAGCTGTGAGCGCCGGATCGATCTTCTGAGCGGCCTCAAGAGCCTTCTCGGAAGTCTCTGCAACAACTACCTGTCCGTCAGGAAGATAGTATGCAGGGATACGCTGGCCCCACCAGAGCTGACGCGAGATGCACCAGTCGCGTACATTCTCCATCCAGTGACGGTATGTATTGCGGTATTTGTCCGGAATCAGCTTTACATTTCCGCTCTCGACAGACTCGAGTGCATCCTTTGCAAGTGCCTCCATCTTGAGGAACCACTGCATCGAGAGCCTTGGCTCGATGACTGCGTTTGTCCTCTCCGAATATCCTACAGGAGATGTGTAGTCTTCCATCTTCTCGAGATTTCCAGCCTCCTGGAGCATTGCAACAATCTTCTTTCTTGCGTCGAAGCGGTCCTCGCCAACGAGGATCTGAGCCTTCTCGTTGAGACGGCCGTGATCGTCTATGATGTCAAGAACCGGAAGGTTGTGACGCATTCCGATCTCATAGTCATTTACATCGTGAGCAGGGGTCACCTTGAGGCATCCTGTACCGAAATCCATAGCCACATAGCTATCCTCGATGATAGGAATCTCCTTGTTTATCAATGGGATAAGGACCTTCTTGCCCTTGAGCCAGTGATAACGCTCATCTGCAGGGTTCACGCACACAGCGGCATCCGCCATGATTGTCTCAGGGCGGGTTGTTGCGATTATGATATACTTATCTGTAGGATTTCCGTTTCCGTCAGAGATGAAATATCTCATATGGTAGAACTTGCTGACAGTATCCTTGTGGATCACTTCCTCGTCACTTACCGCTGTGAGTCCCACAGGGTCCCAGTTCACCATACGCACGCCTCTATAGATGTATCCTTTATTATAGAAGTATACGAATGTGCTGATCACAGCCTCGCTGAGCTCTGGATCCATAGTGAACTTAGTCCTGTCCCAGTCGCATGACGCGCCGAGCTTGCGGAGCTGGCTGAGGATAATGCCTCCGTGCTTCTCCTTCCACTCCCATGCATGCTCAAGGAACTGCTCACGGGTGAGATCTTCCTTCCTGATACCCTCGGCTGCAAGCTTCTGGACCACCTTGTTCTCGGTAGCGATGGAAGCATGGTCAGTACCGGGTACCCAGCAAGCATTCTTGCCGTCCATCCTTGCCTTGCGGACGAGCACATCGTTCAATGTATTGTTGAGCACGTGACCCATATGAAGGATTCCTGTCACATTTGGTGGAGGGATCACGATTGTATAAGGTTCTCTTTCGTCCGGTTCTGAATGAAAGAACTTGTTTTCAAGCCAATAGGCGTACCATTTATCCTCCGTCAAGGCAGGATCATACTTTGCTGGAAGTTCCATATATTGATTTACAATTAATTATTAATCATATCATTAGATCATATACTCATATAATGAGCGCATAATCACGCAAAGATACTAAAAAAATCACTAACTTTGCACAATTCCGGAACCTATGGTAAAGGAAACTTTAAGGTCAATAACAGAAAAAGATAGATTTATGGCAAACGAAAAGGATTTCAGCATCGAGCTGAAGCAGGATGTAGCTAAGGGCTCATACTCAAACCTTGCAATCATCACCCACTCACGCAGCGAATTCATCCTCGACTTCGCATCAATGCTTCCAGGACTTCCAAAGCCTGAGGTCCACAACAGGATCATCATGAATCCGGAGCACGCAAAGAGGCTCTACCTCGCACTTCAGGACAACATCAACAAATACGAAAGCCAGCATGGCCCGATAGCTCTCGGAACCGAGCCGAAGCCGACTTTCCCTATGGGAGGCATCGGTGGAGGTGCCAAGTCATAAGTCATTATGGAAGAAAGGCTTAAGAAAATAAAAGCATTCGTCTTTGATGTAGACGGAGTGTTCACAGACGGCGGCATTCTTGCTACCGCCGACGGCGACCTTTTCCGCGTCTTCGACTCCAAGGATTCATTCGGATTAAGAATGGCCTACATGAAGGGCTACCCTGTCGGAGTAATCACGGGAGGCGTGTCTGAAAGCATCAGAAAGAGATTTCGCACCTGCGCCGTCCCAGAGGAGAACATCTACCTCGGAAGCAGGGCCAAGATCGAGGACTTCGAACATTTCTGCAACAAATACTCCCTTAAAGCCGATGAAGTGATGTACTTTGGAGACGACCTCCCGGACATTCCGGTAATGGTAGCATGCGGCTGCGGCGTATGCCCATGCGATGCAGTCGAAGAAGTCAAGGCCATCGCAGACTACATCAGCCCACGCCCGGGCGGAAAGGGATTTGTCAGAGAAGCGCTCGAGATGGTCATGAAACTCCAGGGCAAATGGGAGCTTGACGTAGAAGATTACAAGAGGAAATTCTAATAATTTCACCACACCTCCGAGGAGATTCACCACAGATTCACGTTATTTACAACGAATCGGAGCATTTTACGGCATTGCCGTCTGCTGATTGCAGACGGCATTTTTATTGAAATATCTTTGTTGCCGCAAAAATTGAAAAGTGGTTATGAAATTTGAGAACGCAAACGTGCTGATTACCGGAGGAGCTTCCGGAATCGGCAAGATCATGGGCCGCATGGCTCTGGAAAAAGGAGCTAAATGCTTCATCATATGGGACATCAACCTTGTCGGCATCGAAGCGACCCGCAAGGAACTCAGCAAATATGGCAAAGTCAAAGGTTATGTGGTGGACGTATCGAACAATGAGATTGTAAACGTCGCGTATAGGAAGACTGTCGAAGACTGCGGCGAGATCGACATACTCATAAACTGCGCAGGCATCATAACAAGCAACAAGACATTCGACCAACAGACTCCGGAGGAGATCGTCAAGACAATGAGCATCAATACGATAGCTCCTATGTTCGTTGCTCGCGCGATGCTTCCGGACATGCTGAAACGCAACAGAGGGCATGTATGCACGATAGCGTCAGCGGGCGGAATGATTTCGAATCCGAAGATGTCCGTGTACGCCGCCAGCAAATGGGGCGTGATCGGATGGTCCGATTCCGTAAGAATCGAACTTCAGGAGATGAAGAGCGACGTACATTTCACGACAGTGGCTCCTTATTATATAAACACCGGCATGTTCGACGGAGTGAAATCACGGATCATCCCAATACTCAAACCGGAGTACGTCGCAAAAAGAGTCATCAGAGCCATAGAAAGGAACAAGGCATTCAGAGGCATTCCTTTCGGATTCCATTTCATAAGATTCTGGCAGGCCATCCTCCCTACCCGCGTATTTGATTTCTTCTTCGGTCAGGTTTTCGGAATCTATCATACAATGGACCAGTTTACCGGAAGAAAAAGAGTAAAAGAATCACTAGGAAAGGCATCTTAAGAATAATTATTGTATTTTTGAAGCTGTTAAACAAAGTTACAAGATGGAAAACACTTCTACAGAAAGGATTGTCAGCATAGCCGCAGCACAGAAGGAGTATTTCAACACCGGCGCGACCTTGAACATAGCGTTCCGCAAGCAGATGCTCAAGAAACTGCTCGCTGCGCTTGAGAGATGGGATGACAAACTCGCAGCGGCGCTATGGACAGACCTGCACAAGTCATATGAAGAGGCATACCTGACCGAGATAAGCATAGTCAAGGCAGAGATCAGGGGCCATCTCAAGAAGGTAGCCAAGTGGGCTCGCAAGAAAAGCGTATGCACACCGATAAAACTCTTTCCATCACGAACTTACATCGTGAAAGAGCCCCTGGGATGCTCACTCGTCATTTCACCATGGAACTATCCCGTGCAGCTGCTGCTCAACCCTCTCGTCGGAGCGATTTCATCGGGATGTACAGCAATGCTGAAGCCTTCGCCATACGTTCCGACCGTTTCAAAGGTCATCGAAGATATGATCAATGAAACATTTGAGGAGAGATATGTCGCTGTCGTACAGGGAAACAGGCAGGTTAACGCAACCTTGCTTGAACAGCGCTGGGACCTCATTTTCTTCACCGGAAGCCCAGCCTTGGCAAAAACTGTAATGGCGGCTGCGGCCAAGCACCTGACGCCGGTCGTTCTGGAGCTTGGAGGAAAGAGCCCATGCATCATAGACAAGACGGCGAATATCGAGGTTACAGCGAAGCGTCTTGCATGGGGAAAGACGCTGAACAGCGGACAGACATGCATAGCACCGGATTACATCCTTATCCACAAGGATGTCAAGGAAGCATTCGTCAAGGCATTCGCTAAGGAGGTCAGGAATCTGCATGGAGAGGACATCAATGCCGACAGGCATTATGTCAGAATGGTCAACGACAAGGCATTTGAGAGAGTGACCGGATACTTCAAGGATGGCAACGTAATATATGGTGGAAGGCACGACGCCGACACCAGATTCATTGAGCCGACACTCATAGAGAATGTACCGCTTGACTCCCCTCTCATGACTGAAGAAATCTTCGGCCCAATATTCCCAATCATCACTTTAGATGATAATGGCAAGTCATTCAAGGACAAAGTTATAGAATTTGTAAAAGACAGAGAGAAGCCTCTCGCTTTCTACTACTTCGGCAAGGAATCTGACGGATGGGAGATCATTCGCAACACCAGCTCAGGAGGAGGCTGCATCAATGACGTTATCATGCACATCGCCAACGAAAATGCCCCTTTCGGAGGAGTCGGAAATTCCGGCATGGGCCGCTACCACGACAAAGACAGTTTCGAGGCATTCAGCCACACAAGAACGATAGTCTCGACTGGCACATGGATCGACCTCCCGTTCCGATACATGCCATACAAGATGTTCTCGCTCGTCAAGAAAATCTTATAATTACCCGAACATACCTTTCAGGCTGCAAATTTTTAGTAATTTTGCAGCCTGATTTCTATTATGATGGACACGAAAGGAAAGAAGATCATACTTGCAAGCAATTCGCCACGCAGGAAAGAACTCCTGGGCGGATTGGACATTGAGTTTACAGTAGACACAGGCAACACATTCGAAGAGATTTATGACCCGGACACACCGCATGAGCGTATACCTGAGGTGTTGTCTGAGGGCAAGTCATACGGATTCCATAGAGCACTGGAGGCCAACGAGATACTGATCACGTCTGACACGCTGGTCCTTTGCGGAGAGCGCGTCATGGGCAAGCCGCATTCGCGCGAGGAGGCCATAGACATGCTTCGCTGTCTGTCAGGGCGTGAGCATAAGGTTATTACTGCAATAACTCTCAGAGACTGTGGTCGTTGCACCACCACGAGCGATACAGCTATCGTATATTTCAAGGAATTGACTGACAACGAAATAGAGTACTATATAGATCAGTACAAGCCATTTGACAAAGCCGGCGCATACGGCATTCAGGAATGGATCGGCTATGCCGGCATCGGCCGTATCGAAGGCTCATATTTCACCATCATGGGACTCCCGGTACACCTTGTTTATAAAGAACTTCTCAATTTCATAGGATAATGAAACTTGATTTTCACAGTCATATACTTCCTGGGCTGGACGACGGAGCGACAGATCTTGCCAATGCCGTCGAGATATCCGCAGCTATGAAGAGCTGGGGATTTGAGAAGGTTACCTGCACCCCACATATCAACGCCTTATACAGGAACACGCCTGAGACAATCAGACCGGCCTTTGACACACTCCAGGAGGCATTATATAAGAATGACATTGGTATGGAGATATCGATGTCTGCTGAATACAGACTCGTCCCCGAAACATGGCCGGAAGTCCTTCAGAAGAATTGGATAATGCCGATAGAAGACAAGTATATCCTCACTGAGCTTCCAATATCCAAACCGACAGAGATGGGCGACATAAAACCGGTCGAAGAGTTCAAGAAAGTGAGATCAATGGGACTGGTGCCGATTCTCCCCCATCCTGAGAGATATTTCTACCTGTCACATGACGAGCTAATGAGATATCTTGATGCCGGAGCTGTAATACAATGCAACTACGGATCACTTGCAGGGCTGTACAGACTAGAAGCGCAGCATAGAGCCCAAAGTCTTGTAGATGAAGGAGTCGTGACATTCTATGGAACGGACATGCACAACCTTAAGTATGTGGAAATCATAGGCAAATGGTTTGCTGAAGGGCATGACATCGCTGATTTCTAAGAATACCCGTTTCAATTCGTCGCAAAACTGCAAATTTTGAGATTTGTAAATTATACACCCAACAAAAGCACAAAGTATCAGAATTAGAATGGCAAAATTTAAGGTTTATAAAAATACGATAACTAAAACTTACGTTTTATCACATTAATGAGCAGTTATTCATAAAGCAAATTTTACCGTTCGTCGGATTGCTTTGGAACAGATATTGCAGAAGCAAAAAAAAGCAGTACCTTTGCATTCGAGTTGATCAGAGAGTTGTTCTGAAACTCTCACAACTTATTGGTTATTAGTTTTAGTGTTATTAATTATGTGGTTAGTATGAGGCGTCCCCGCGCGAGCGGCGAAGTCTCATTTTTTTTGCACCTGTCGGTGCCATACCCCCGATATGCTGACGCATATTAGAATATTGATTCTTCTGTGTAGGTGGTGAGAAGTTCGAGGGCTTTCATGCCCATTACGGAATTTCCTTTTGAATTGAGTCTCGGGCTCCATACGGCCACAGAGTATCTGAGCGGGCAGACCGCTATTATTCCTCCTCCCACGCCACTCTTTCCAGGCAGGCCTACGAGATATGAGAACTCGCCCGCTTCGTCATAGAAGCCGCAGGTCTGCATGACTGCGTTGAGTCGCTTGATTCTTGAACGGCTGAGTTTATATCCTGCATATTCGAACGGGCTATAATTCGTGAATGCCAGGAAGGCCTTTGCCAGCTCGCGGCAATTCATCTCGACAGAGCACATCTTGAAGTAGAACATCAGGACACGTTCTATGTCATTCTCTATGGCTCCATGATATTTCAGAAGATTGGCTATGGCTGCATTCAGGTAGCCGGTCTCACGTTCGGAAACAGCGACCTCCATATTGTAGCCGACCGTGTCATTGCCGCACAAGGCCCTGACAAATGTTAGGAACTCTTCTTCCGGATCTTCCAATTCAGTCAGGAGTATGTCCGCAAGAACTATTGCACCTGCATTGATGAACGGATTACGAGGAAGACCTTTCTCTATCTCCAGCTGGACAAGGGAGTTGAAAGCCGTGCCAGAAGGCTCCTTGCCGACCCTTTTCCAGAGGCTTTCACCCTTGATGGACAGACACATAGCGAGAGCAAACACCTTGGTTATACTCTGAATGGAAAATCTCGTTTCCGCCTGCATATACTCATACACCTCTCCTTCCACAGTTTCAAGGCACATGCCGAACTGATCCGGATCCACTTTTGCTAGTGCAGGTATGTAATCGGCCTGCTTTCCTTCTTTGGCGTAGGGAAGAATCTCCTGATAGATGTCTTCCAGAATCTTCTGATAGTCCATATATAGATATAGGTTAGACAGAATGCTTTACATTCCAACAAACAAATTTAATAAAAAAACTGATTCTATACAATGATGGTTGTAAAAGGTAAAGTCGATTTCCCCCAGATAGGATTTGAAAAAGGGACCACAGAACGTGGCGTTTCAAAGGTAAGTAAGTCTTGTTAACATTACAAGTTTTTAAGCATTTTTTGAGTTTCTCTTAC
>SUYV01000057.1:0-2558 GCA_015060255.1 Bacteroidales bacterium
CCTGTCTTATCATGCCAACAGAAGGGGTGGTGCCTCCCTCCGGTATTCCGGCGCAAAGCTCCACCCTGTCTGCTCCGCCTTCCTGCGCGGCTATGCAGCTCGCTACAGAATTGGCGCATATTTCAAACTTATACATTATTTCACAATGATTTCGTATGGAATGCGTGCGTACATCTTGCCGCTCTGTGCTTCTGTCCATCCTGAGAATGCAGTCTCGACGTCCTCGAGAGGTGTGCCTGCGAATATTGACTCGCCCTGTCCGAAAGACTCGAGGAGAGCCTCAATAGCGGTCTGAGGCTTAGGGTACGCTACAACCTGTACGTCGTTCACGCTTGTCACTCCTTCGATTGATGTCGCAGCATAATTGATTGCATCCTCTATGGTTCCGATCTGGTCAACGAGACCTATTCCGAGAGCCTCGGCACCTGTCCATACTCGTCCCTGGGCGATTGCGTCGACATTCTCTACAGTCATGTCGCGGCCTGCGGCAACGATGTTTGTGAACTTGTCATAGATCTTCTCCACGCTTGCCTGCATGTATGCAACCTCCTTGTTGTCAAGCGGACGTATCATTCCATACATGTCTGCGTGCTCGTTTGAGTTTACCGGAGTCACATTTACATGAAGCTTGTTCTTGAGTGTGCCTCCGATGTCAGGAATCATGCTGAATACTCCGATCGATCCTGTGAGAGTAGTGGCATTCGAGAAGATATAGTCACTGTTTGCAGAGATCCAGTATCCGCCTGATGCTGCATATTCTCCATATGATGCGATCACCGGCACGCTCTCCCTGAGGAGGTCGAGCTCGGCCTTGATCTTCTCAGAAGCGAGAACGCTTCCGCCAGGAGAGCTGACGCGGAGAACGACAGCCTTCACGTCCTTGTCGTTCCTTACATCCTGGATGATCTTTGCGAAACGGTCTCCGGCAACCTGGTCCTTGGCTCCGCCGTCAACGATGTTGCCCTCGGCATAGATGACCGCTACCTTGTTTGCAGCCTTGTAATTGACTTTGTTCTTGAGTGTTGCGTAATCAGCGAGAGAGATGCTCTTGACATGCTTGTAATCGTCTGTCACATAGAGGTCTGCGAGTTTCTTCTGGAGCTCGTCGCGGGTGAGAAGCTCGTCAACGAGTCCCTTTGCAAGAAAGTCTTCAGGGAAGTTGAGCTCGAGATTGTTCAGCATGTTGTTGAGGGTTTCCACGCTGATGCCTCTGTCCTGGGCGATGAGTGTGGCCCAGCTCTCCCAGATCGAGCCGATCATGGCCTCGTTCTGCTCCATGTTCTCCTTGCTTGAAGAGTTTCTGATGTACATCTCACCTGCAGATTTGTATTTGCCGTGACGTATGAGCTGGACGTTGACTCCGAGTCTGTCAAGGGCGTCCTTGAGGAAGATGAGCTGTGACGATATGCCGCCGAACATGTTCATGCCGCCGTCATATGATGTCATATAGATCTTGTCAGATACTGATGCAAGGTAGTATCCTGCATTTGTAGGACTCTCTATATATGATACGACAGCCTTGCCGCTGTTGCGGAAATTCTTCAGCGCTGTCCTGAACTCCTCGATGCGTGCGAATCCGCCTGATGCCGCATCAGGTCTCATGTAGATATATCTTATGGCAGGATCCTCGGCTGCTGCATTTACGGCTTTGATCGCCTCATAGATACCTACAGGGGTAATCATGTCGCCTCCCTGAAGTGCGGCGAATGGATCCGCCTCCTGGGTCTGCTCAGAGAGGGTCATCTTGCTGAAATCGATGCTGAGCACTGCTTCTGCAGGCATCACAGGCTTTGAGCTGCCTGCAGCCGCCATGGCTCCGATCATTCCTATCATGATGAACATCGAGATGAATCCGAAAAGAAGAAGGCCGGTCAATGTGGCCAGGGTCATTTTTACAAACTCTTTCATATTTTCTGATGTTAATTCGTTTATTCTATGTCTGTGTATTATTTTCTTCGGTTCGAGGTTGTGCAGAAACATGAAAATATCTCTACGTTCCCCTTAATTAGACGCTACGAATTCAAATATACTACAAAATTCTTACAATTTGGGTTTGTCGGCACAATTTTATAACTTTGCAGATTGATATAAATACCTGATGAGAAATATCGTGATGAAATACCTTGCAGCGCTGCTGGTCGTGTGGTACTCGCTGAGCATCATAGGCTTTGATGTTCATTCGTGCACCAAGACCGGCGAGACTTTCGTCTCTTCAATAGCGGCGGGTGTGTCATGCGAGGATATTCATCCAGAGCACTCATGCAGCAGCCATGGCAGCTGCTGCGGTCATGACCATGACAAGAACTGCTGCGGACATGATTATAGAAACGAGGTTACTTCCGGCGACTGCTGTCAGGACGATTTCCATGTCCTTGCATTCACCGGAGCAGTTTCTCCTAATGACTATCGTTACGATGACTGCGCTTCAGATTTTGTTGCCTATGCAACTGAATACCTTGCGCAGATTCTTGTCCCGACTTGTTCAAACGAAGATTTCATAAAGTTCAAGAATCCCGATTCCGGGATAACTGTGCCTGATCCACAGGCACTTCTGAGTA
>SUYV01000057.1:2658-4898 GCA_015060255.1 Bacteroidales bacterium
ACGAAGTTCCGACGTGAGGATCTATAATCAATCAGAAAACCAGAAAATGAAAAAAATAATTTTATCAGCAATAGTTATTGTCGCATCAGTTGTGTCGGCATCGGCCCAGGTGAAGGATCAACATGGCCATATCATCGATACGACTGAAATCTATGGAGAACGCTCAGACAGCCTTGATGCTGCGGTGTTCACATCCCGTCAGGCAGGAAACTACCTTTCAAAAGGAAAGGAAATAAGGACGGAAGTCATATCGGCAGCCGGACTCTGCAAGATGGCTTGTTGCAATCTTGCGGAAAGCTTTGAAAATTCAGCCAGCGTTACTGTAGGATATTCAGATGCAGTCACAGGTGCCCGCCAGATCCGTCTCCTCGGCCTTTCCGGCGTATACACTCAGATGCTTGATGAGACTCGTCCCGTGATGCGTGGTCTTTCGGCACCGTTCGGACTGTCATATGTCCCTGGCCAGTGGCTTGAGAGCATACAGATTGCCAAAGGTTCATCATCTGTAATCAATGGTGTGGAATGTATGACCGGACAGATCAACATGGAACATCGCAAGCCGACTGACGAGAAGCCACTATTCATCAATGCTGCCGTCATGAGCGATACGAAGATGGACTTAAATATCGCTTCATCTCTGCAGATGGGATATAAGTGGAGCACTGTCATCCTCGGTCATGTTTCAGGAAACATCGTTTCGCATGATATGGATCAGGACGGTTTCATGGACGAGCCGAAGATGCTGCAGTTCAACCTTTCGAACAGATGGCTATATCAGGCTGACAATGGAGTGCAGGTGCGTTTCGGAGTACGTGCAATCCAGGACAGCCGTCTAGGCGGTCAGATCCTGAGCCAGAACGGAAAGCATGTTTATTATGATAAGGATGATTATCAGTGGAATCCTCATGACCTCAAGCCAGAAGATGTCAACCCTTGGGGATCTGATATCCTGAACCGTTCGCTTAACGGATATCTGAAGGTAGGCGTGCCTCTCAATGAGGATAATTCCCAGAACATTGCACTGATCGCTGACTACAACTACCAGGATATGGATTCATATTTCGGTGCGACAAAATATCTGGCAGGACAGCATTCGGCTTTTGCAAATCTGCTGTATCAGAATGTCATCAGTGATTCTCACAGATTCACTCTCGGACTTAATGGAACGTTTGACCGATACGATGAAGTGTTCAGCAGGACTATCTTCTTCGATGCTCGTGAGGATATCACCGGCAATGATTCTCCGAAATTCACGAATCTTGCGAATGCAGGTGTCTTCGGAGAGTATACATTCCATGCAGGAGACGAATTTTCTGCAATAGTAGGTCTTAGGGGTGACTGGTTCAATCATGTGACTGACGGAAGCGCACGATTCCGCGTATCTCCTCGTCTGACTTTGAAGTATATGCCTGTGGAAGAGATCGTAATCAGAGCGAACGGCGGCCGAGGACTGAGATATTCGACCCCTCTTGTAGATAATATCGGAGTTTTCTCTACAGGAAAGAAGTTCAGCGGCTCATTCGACCGGCATATACTTGAGGATGCGTGGACCTTCGGTGGTAACATTACCTATTATATGCCTTTCGGAGCATCTTCCAACACATACTTGAGCTTTGATTATTTCAGGACTCAGTTCGCGGAACAGATGGTTGTCGATTATGAGCATTTTGCCAATCAGATAGATTTCTACGCTCTCGGTGGCGGCCGTTCATTCACTGACAACTATCAGCTGGATTTCTCCGTCGACCCGGTAGAACGCTTCAATATTACTGCTACATTCAGATATACCAATGCAAAGATTGAACTTGCAGGCAGGGGACTGGTAGAGAAACCTATGACCAGCAGGTTCAAGGGAGTGCTCAATCTTCAGTACGCCACTAATCTCAACAAGTGGATATTTGATTTTACTGCATCTCTCAATGGTTCATGCAGGGTGTATGATTTTATGAAGGATTTCAAGGATGAAAGTGGCAATCTCCTTTATAAGAATGGCCGAACCCCTGTCTATCCGCTTCTTTATGCGCAGGTAACACGTCGTTTCAAGGGATGGGATGTATATGTGGGAGCGGAGAATCTGACTAACTTCCGTCAGAAGAACGCGATCATCGGAGCATTCAATCCTCGCCAGCCATCTTTTGATGCGAGCTGCATCTGGGGCCCTCTCATGGGTATAAAGGCTCATGTGGGATTCCGTTTCACACTTTGGAAAAAAGCCTGACCTGTCATTTCGACCGAACGAA
>SUYV01000057.1:4998-9143 GCA_015060255.1 Bacteroidales bacterium
GCTGTGATCCTTGTCGGATGCAGCAAGCAGGAGCAGATCGGCGGGCCGTATATGCTTGTCGAGATTCATGGGACCGTAATGGATCCGGACAGGAATCCGCTGGAGAACATCGAGGTGTCTGCAGGACAGAACAGTGCCGTCAGGACGAATGTGAACGGGAAATTCACTTTTCACGGCAGGTTGACACCGATGACTAATCCGATTCTGACATTTGAGGATAAAGATGGTGACAGAAATGGTGGAGAGTTCATCAAGAAGGAGGAACCGATAACGGTGAATGAGAAGATTCCTGCAGACAAGAAGGGAAACTTCAAAGGCAAGTTCTTCGCTCAGAATGTCGAGATAATGATGCTCCCGAAGAATTTAGACCTTACGCCTGTTTCCGAGCAGTAGCGGAGGCTGCGGGGAGGAGAGCTATCAGCCATCCGACTATGGCCACGCCGGCTGCGGTCAGCAGGATGTCAGTCAGAGACAGTATTATAGGATATGCCTGGACAACAAAATGTCCGGGCATTTTTATGAATCCGAAATGTTGCTGGAGCAGGGCGAAACCTATGCCGACGACCAGTCCGGCTGCAAGGCCTGTGAGTGATATCATCCAGCCTTCCAGGACGAAGATTCTCCTGATAAGGCTGTCCTGTGCGCCCATGCTTCGCAGGGTCTCGATGTCTGATTTCTTCTCTATGATGAGCATGGAAAGGCTTCCGAATATGTTGAAGGCTATGATTATGATGACAAATATGAGGATCATGTAGATGGCCGCCTTTTCATATTTCATCATCTTATACAGGGATTCATTCTGCTGGAAACGGTCCTTTACCTTGAATGCCGGGCCGAGTAATCTTCCTATTTCCTCCTGAAGCCTCTTGAGTTCCTTCCTGTCTGTTCCTTCCATCAGTCTCAGCTCAACGGCCGAAACCTCCTCGTCATATTCCAGAAGTTCCCTCATCTTTTCTATGGGGAGTATCATCAGTTCCTGATCGACCTCTGTGTTTATGGAAAATGTGCTGGATGGCCATACCTTTATGAATTCGATTGAACTCATAGGGTTTGCCATGGAAATCCTGCGCGTTCTGGACGGAAAGTATATCTCGACAGGCGAGAGGAAGCGAGGATTGATTCCCATTTCATATGCAAGTGATGCCCCGATGCTGGCCATTGGAATGTCACCTCGATGCAGTCTGAATTCTCCGTCCCTGATGTGATCTTTCAGTGGAGACTCCTCTTCGTATATCCAGTCGACACCTTTGGCTTTCGCCAATCCCTGTTTGCCGTCATAGCTTATGAATACATCCTCTTCCAAGACGCAGCACATATTCTTCACTGATGGCTGGTCGTATATCCAGTCGAATGCTTCGTCATCGGGGATGAATACCTTTCCTGTGGCTGGGGTTATCAAAAGATCGGGCTCGACATTGCTCATCATGGATCTGATGAGCGAGTCGAACCCGTTATAAACCGAAAGAATGATGATCAGCGCCGCAGTTCCTATAGCCATGCCGATGGCGCTTATCGCAGAGATGATGTTGATCACATTATGTGACTTCTTTGCAATAAGGTACCTTCCAGCTATGAATGGCGCCAGCCTCATCTGTCATTCCGAGCTTGTCGAGGAATCTCTATTTCTTCAGGAGCTCCTCGATATGCTCCACATAATCAAGCGAGCTGTCGAGGTAGAAAATGATCTCCGGCACGATGCGCAACTGCTTTCCCATCTTCGAGCCAAGCTCGCCGCGCAGTGCCTTGCCGTTCTCCTGCAGCGCCTCCATCACGGCCTCGGCCTTGTCTGACGGGAATACGCTTACATAGATCTTTGCCACTGAAAGGTCAGGACTGATCTTCACTCCGCTTACCGACACAAGAGCGCCGCCGAAAGCGGCCATACCCTTGCTGCGGATGATCTCAGCCATCACCTTCTGTATCTCCTTGGCAACCTTCAGCTGCCTTGTACTCTCAATATTCTTCTCCATTTGCGTTCCTATTAACTTTATCATATGGCGCTATTGTAGAATCTGGTGGTGATATATGGAGGCGACATGCCACCCCCGGCTAGGGGGTGCCTCCCGCAGGGAGGCGGGGGTCGCCGGAATATATCAATACCAGATTCGACCCTTTATGCGATCTTTATGATAAAGTAGTTCTTCTTTCCTTTCTGGGCGAGGATATACTTGCCGTTGATGAAAGACTCAGATCCGATCTGAGCATTGATGTCAGCAACCTTCTCCTTGTTGATACTCACGCCGTTAGCCTGGATCATCTTGCGGCACTCTCCCTTTGACGGGAACACCTGCGACTCGCCGGCAAGAAGGTCGATGATGCCGAGAGGGAACTTGTCTGCTGCAACCTCGAATGTAGGCACTCCGTCGAAAACAGCGAGGAATGTCTTCTCGTCAAGGCTCATAAGTGCGTCCTTTGTGGCGTTTCCGAAGAGCATCTGCGATGCTGCCACTGCGTTCTCATACTCGGCAGCGCCGTGTACCATTGTGGTCACTTCCTTCGCGAGAAGCTTCTGGAGCTCGCGGCGCTCAGGAGCCTCCGCGTGCTGCGCTATCGCCGCATCAATCTCCTCCTTTGTGAGCATGGTGAAGATCTTGATATACTTCTCAGCATCTGAGTCAGAGACGTTGAGCCAGAACTGGTAGAACTGGTATGGCGAAGTGCGCTCAGGGTCGAGCCAGATGTTTCCCTTCTCTGTCTTTCCGAACTTTCCGCCGTCCGCCTTTGTGATGAGAGGGCAGGTGAGGGCGAAAGCCTCTTTGCCGAGGATTCGGCGGATGAGCTCCGAGCCTGTGGTGATGTTGCCCCACTGGTCTGCGCCACCCATCTGAAGGGTACATCCTTTGTGCTCATAGAGATAGAGGAAGTCATATCCCTGAAGGAGCTGGTATGTGAACTCTGTGAACGACATTCCGTCGCGAGCCTCTCCAGAGAGTCTCTTCTTCACAGAATCCTTCGCCATCATATAGTTCACTGTGATGTGCTTTCCGATGTCGCGTGTGAAATCGAGGAACGAGAAGTTCTTCATCCAGTCATAGTTGTTCACGAGCTCCGCCTTGTTCTCTACATCTGACTCGAAGTCAAGGAACTTGCTGAGCTGCGCCTTGATGCATGCGACGTTGTGGTTGAGTGTCTCCTCATCAAGGAGGTTGCGCTCCTGTGACTTCATTGAAGGGTCACCGATCATACCTGTTGCACCTCCCACGAGAGCTATCGGCTTGTGACCGCAGTTCTGGAAGTGCTTCAGGATCATGATGCTGACCATATGTCCGATATGGAGCGAATCAGCCGTAGGGTCGATACCTACGTATGCTGCAGTCGATCCTTCCATAAGCTTCTCTTCTGTGCCTGGCATGATGTCCTGGATCATGCCTCTCCATCTGAGTTCCTCTACAAAATTCTTCATATTTCCAGTTCTTTTATATCTTCTATGTTTGCAATCGACAAATATAGTCAAAAAAAACCTCCTGACCATAGGCCAGGAGGTTAAATGATGAATTATCTGATTTTTAGAAATCGTATTCCTCTTCAGGTTCCTGGTTAAGACCATAAGTCTTGATCAGGACTGAAATCTCAGGGTCGAGGTTACCACGGTAAACGTATGACCTGTCAGCATTGCATGCGTTCATGTAGCACTGGACTGCCTTCTGTGGGTCACCTGTACGTGAGTAGAGGACTGCAAGCAGGTAGTTGACCTGAGGAGTTCTCTCCATGTCCTCGAGGATCTGGAGCGCGCTGAGGTTCCTGTCCATACCCATGTAAGCTACTGCAGTGTTGTAGTCGTTGTATGGTCTGAGGAGTGCGACAGCAGTGTTGTAGTCCATCTCTCTCAACGCCTGTACACCGTTCATGTATGTGCTGTCAAGCACTGTAGTATGTACGGTATCCTTCACCATACCCTTTCTATGGAGGAAGAAGTTGAACTTCACTGTTCTAAGTCTTGGATACAATGAATCTCTCAGGTATCTGTAGTATGGCTCCTGGCTGAGTACCCTTTCCCTCTTGTCAAGGTCTTCGTGAGCCTCATAGATCTTGTTGAACGCGAAGATGGCTTCCTCAGTGAGGTCTGGATTTACCTGAACCATGTTATAGAGGTCTTCCCAGTTCTCAGGAATGCTTCGTGGAGTGAAACGGATGTCCTGAACCTT
>SUYV01000057.1:9243-10548 GCA_015060255.1 Bacteroidales bacterium
TACTTGTTGGTGTAGTGGTCTACAGCTTCCTGCTCACTTACACCGTATACTGAGAAGAACTGCTCGTCGCTGACGATTGTAGAGTCAGTCTTGAATGCGTATACTTCAGGGATGTTTCTCTTGATGAAGATCTCGAGGGCACGTACGTTCACGAAGATTGTAGTGTCTGAGATGATCTTTGAGAGGAATCTTTCGTACTGCTGATATCCCTTGAGCTGGGTGTTGCGGTATTTCTCACCGGTGATGATCACAGGCTCAAGACGTATGCTGTCCTCCATGATGAACATGTCCGGATAGAAACGAAGCTGCCATTTGCTGTCGATCATAGACTCAGGAACGATGATCTGGAAGCCGAGGTCAATCTTACCACGTCTCTCCGCCACATTTCTGAATCGTGCTGTAACCTTTGCCGCTTCGATGACGTCAGTAGCGACCATCTCGCCGCTCTCCTCGTCCTTGATAGCCTTCATGATGAGGATCTCGGTTCCGTCGTCGTCCTTGATAGTAAGGGTGTCTCTCTGGAGGTTCTCGACCTTCATCTCAGGGAGGTAGCTTACATCATCTGCAAGCGTAAGCTGAACGTTCTGAACCTGTCCTTCGCGGATTGTCTTCAGCTTCTGCTGTGTAGCGCAGGAAGCTGCGAGCACTGCAATGAGTGCCAAAATCAATATCTGTGTACTCTTTTTCATTTCCAGTCTGTTTAGAAAATGTACATAAGAGCTACTGTAAGCTCGTCAACTGCTATGAAGTTCTTTGGTGCAGTGGTGACGGGATTCATGGTAGCAGGGGAATCGTATTCAGCATACTTGAAATGTCTACCGCCCCAGAATCCGAGTCCAAGGTCGAGGTTCAGACGCTCGTTGAGCATGAATGTATATCCGGCAGAAAGTCCCGCACCGGCTGACTGGCCCTTACGGAGCTCCGGACGAACGATGCCTGTGTTCTGGAATGATGAATACTGGAGCTTTGCTCCTACCCACCATCCTGCAAACACGTGCCATGGCCAATAGCGTGCACCTGCGTAAGCGGTCATCTGACCATCGTAAAGTTCGTCACCTGACTTCTTGTCAAATTTCCATGGGTTGATCTTACCTCCGACCTGGATTGAGAAATGCTGGTCAACACTGATGCCGACCTCAGCATTTGCGGTCCAGAGGTATGCCCAGTCCACAAGGTCCGTACTTACGGATACTTTCTGAGCGTAACCTTTGTGTCCAGCTGCCAACAGCAAAAGGAATGACAGCAAAATGAGTTTAGTCTTCATAACTTGGTTTATGATTTTTTAGCTTATTTACACACAATAAT
>SUYV01000005.1 GCA_015060255.1 Bacteroidales bacterium
TGCAGTTCTCGGTCTCGGCAAGGAACGGATCGTTCTTGTCTCCGCTTTCTGTACCATATCCGCAGGTGTATGAGTCACCTATGAACTCGATATGCCTCTCCTTGCGGCCCTGTGCCTGCAATACTTCGCCCTCGGTGACGAAATTGTGTATGGTAAAACGTCCTTGCTCGCCCTCGGTCCTCTTCTGTAGGATCACCTCGTGCTCTCCTTTGCCAAGACCTTCTGCCAGGACAACCAGTGTGTCCTGAGCTCCTACCATGAATACCTTGTCTGCCTCAGGTGACATCTCCTTGTCCACCCAGAGGTTGAACCAGCAGTTCCTGGTGTCGGAACACTTTATCGCGAGGTAAGGTCCGTTGAACTTGACTCTGAAATATACTCCGCTCCAGTCGTAGGTCACTTCATCTCCGTTCACAAGTGTGCGTCCGGTGTACTCGATGCGGCTGTCAGAAGCGGGAGTATTGATCAGTTCTTTGGTTTTCTTTGCCGACAGGTCGGTAGAGAAGGCCAATCCGAGGATTGCCATGAAAATACATAATGACTTGCGCATATTGGAATAGATTTAATTATCAGGTCTTAATGCTTCAAAGGTAGTGATAATTATAAAATATTTTAAATTTGCGCTGGAAAAGATTTAAAATGTATGAAAAAGTATATCCTTTTGCCATTGATTCTGATAAGCGCATGTCAGAGTAAGAGACCTATTTATGAAACCTCATCCTATGAACTTTATCCGGACATGATCGTACAAGGTGAGTATATTGGAGTGGCAGAGACTCCTTATCGGATTGTTTCCGATCTTTATGGAGATACACTTGTGTGGGAATGCCGAAATGATCTTTCGTCAATGCCCTCACTTGAAACACCTTTTTTATTGGAGGAAGCGGTGTATAATATGGCCCTTGATGAAAGTATCAATGCTGTAGAACCTGACGGGACGCTCAGGACGGGACTCTTCTGGGGTGGTGTATGGACTCGTGATGTCAGCTACAGTACTATTTTAGGTATGGCTTATATTCAGCCTCGTGCAGCCATGACAAGTCTCTTATGCAAGATCGGACGGAACGGCCAGATAATACAGGATACAGGTACGGGAGGTGCGTGGCCTTGCAGTTCTGATAGGGAGGTGTGGACTGTGGCTGCCTGGGAACTCTATAAGGTTACAGGTGATGAGGAGTGGCTCAGGACGGTTTATCCGGTTGCGAAGAAGAGTCTTGAAGTAGATATGAAGACGTTATATGATCCTGTTACCGGACTTGTCAGGGGTGAATCATCATTTATTGACTGGAGGGAACAGAGTTATCCTCGTTGGATGGAGCCTGCTGACATATATGACTCGAAATGTCTTGGGACCAATGTAGTACATTATGCAGCTCTTGTTTCTGCGGCAGAGATGGCATCATTGCTTGAGGATCATGAGTTTGCAGGTATATGCACTGATACGGCAGCCGAGCTCAGGAAAGCAATAAATGAATGGCTTTGGATGCCTGAGTATGGCTATTATGCCCAGTTTATCGCAGGAAGGGAGGACGATATGCTTTTTACCAGGAGCGAGACCCTGGGACAGGCTCTGTCCGTGATCTTTGGTGTGGCAGATGCTCAGAGAGCTGATGTAATGTCGCAGAATGTGCCTGTAGTGGATTATGGCACTCCGGTGTTCTGGCCTTGGATTCCAGATATTCCGCCATATCACAACAAGGCAATATGGCCGTTCGTGCAGGCCTATTGGATGATAGCTAGTGCCAGAACAGGTAATGAAGAAGGCGTGATGCATTCGATAGGAAGCATGATCAGGGCATCTGCAATGTATGCAACGAACAAGGAGAACTTTGTTGCCGACAGTGGTGACTGGAGAGGAACTCAGATCAATTCGAGCAATATGCTCTGGAGTCTTTCAGGGACGTTGAGCATGACATTCCGTGTCCTTGCGGGAATGGACTTCGGAGCAGATGTTCTGAATTTTTCGCCAGTGGTTCCGAAAGCCTTTGATGCTGTCCGAAAGATAGGTAACTTCAGATATAGGAACGCCATACTTGATATTGAGGTTTCCGGTTATGGCGACCAGATCAGCGGCTTTGAGATTGATGGTGTACCTCAAGACGGCCATTACGTGTCCGGAGCACTTGAGGGACGTCATGATGTGAAGATAGTTCTTTCGAATTCGTTCAGGAAGAAGATGAAAGTCAACCTGCAGTCTGGCGTCTGCACACCGATGACTCCTGAAACGGAACTTAATGCCGGTGTGCTGAGTTGGAAAGCCGTTGAGGGAGCATCAGAATATGAAGTCTATGTGTCGAATGTGAAAGTAGATCAGACTACAGAACTTTCTGTCGTGGTGCCGGATTCATGGCGTGGAACTATCTGTGTTGTTGCAAAGAATGCAGATGGCCAGCATTCATTCCCGTCAGAGCCAGTCTTTATGGTTGATGACACAGTGTGCAAGCAATTTGATCCTGTCATGCTCAAGAGGGAAAGTGAGGAATTTATGATTGAAGATATTGATGTACCTGAAGATGGTTTGTGGTATCTTGAGTGGGTTTATGCGAATGGAAACGGGGATATAACCACTGATCGCAAATGTGCAATACGCACTTTGTATATCGATGGTGAACGGGTTGACATATGTGTATTCCCTCAGAGAGGGGTTGATAATTGGCAGGAGTGGGGAGTAACATCGCCTGTTGCGGTCAGACTCGGCAAGGGCAGACATACTGTCTCACTTCGTTTTGAGCCGGAAAATGACAATATGCATATTGATACAAATGAATTCATGATCAGAGAGCTTCATCTGGCGAAGTGACTTCGCAGAAAGTCTCTATCATGATCTTAAGCCTGTCCGGATTGTCAGTGGTGATGTAGTCTACTCCCTTTCCCATCCATATCATCAGGTCGTTGTCGTTGTTGATTGTCCATACATTGACCTTCATTCCAAGGTCGTGGGCCTCCTGTATCCAGTTCGGATGGGAATTCAGATTTCCATAGCTGTAGTCTATGCACATGATGCCGTCGGCATACAGGTCTGCAGGCGCCTTGTCTCCATTCAGATACCCGACTTCGGCTTCAGGGAGAGCTGCAGCTATCCTCTTGCATATGTCATAGTCAAACGCAATGTAGTCGATCATGTGGCCGATGTTCTTCCCGGCGATCATGGCAAGCGCTGCATCGACGGCGGCATTGTTCCTCTCTACTGTGCTGTGGGACTTGAACTCGAGGACAAGCCTTGTCGCATCCGATGTCGCCAGCTGCTCAAGCATCGCTTCGAAGGTCGGCAGCTTTTCTCCGTTGCCGAGCGTGAGGTCCTTTACCTGAGCATATGCGCAGTCCTGTATCTTCTTTCCGGCAAGGGTGCCGTCATGGTTGCATACCAGGATGCCGTCAGTTGTTATCCATACATCAACCTCGCTTCCGTCATATCCGTATTCCTGCGCCTTTGCAAGCGCCTCGATAGAGTTCTCTGGGACATTGTTCTTATGGTATCCTCTGTGGGCTATAATCTTAGGGGCAGTCAGAGTGTTGGCCTGATCTGTGACTGTGAACTTGGCAATGCCGACAGGGTAGAGCTCGCTTCCTCTTCTCATGAACAGCTTGTATTTGCCGTCTGTTATGTTCTTTGGCAGATCTGCTGTCGTACGTGATTCTTCTGCAGTACACCAACATCCGGCGTTATAGCTGCCGTCAATCGATTCGATCAGCAGCTCGTCGCTGCTCTCGAATCCCTTGCCTGCTATGGTGTACTTTCCTCCCGCCTGGATGTTGCAGGTGGTCATGTACATTACGTTTTCCGGAAGATATGTCGCCTTCGGGATGTTTACATTCAGCTTCTTCCAATGCTCGGCCACCCATTCCGTCGTAAGGGCCTCATCATATACTCTCGCCATAGCGACGTCGCCTCTCCATGCCGTACGTACGGATGAAGGCGCTGGATCCGCTCCTACGCAGAACCAGTGGCATGCTGCTGACTTGGGAAAATTGAACGATCCTGTCGTCTGAACGGTTTTCTTCAACTCGCCGTCCACATATACCCTTGCCTGATTGTTGTCCTTGTCCCAGACTCCGATTATATGATAATACCGACCTCTTTCCGGAACAATGCCGGTCTTGCCCCATACCCATTTGCTGCTGCCGTCGGCGCTCACATTCGTGAGGAACGTCAGCTCCTTGCCTTGGGACGAGGATGCTACCATGATGCCTGTGCCGCCTTGCTCCGTAGAGCAGAATGCCTTGATTTCAGCCGCTCCGTCCGGAACAGCGTCCAGCATGACTATGGCCTCAAGAGAGTAGCCGTCAGACATCTTCTGCTTGAATTTGGTCTCGTTCTGATAGTAGAACTTGTAATAGCTGTCCGGAATGTCTGCGCCTGGCATGTGGCAGAATCTTGCCATTTTGCCATCGTATGACGGATTGTCCCATGTAAGCAGCGACAGTCCCTCATAGGTGTTCACCCTATAATCGTTGCCTGATACATCGCGAGCGCTGCCGTCTGCATTGAATACAATGTCCAGCATCGGAGTTATTTCCGGTTCCGGTTCCGGCTCTGGCTCAGGTTCGGGAGAAGGGGTCTCCTCGACGTCAGGTTTCTCAACTGGTTCTGGATGTTTCTCCGTGCAGGAGAAGACTAATGCTGCAGCCATGAGGCCGCAGAGGATGAATGGCATTTTTTTCATGTTTACTTCTTAACAAATCTGACAGCGCAGCCGCCGCTGGTCGCGAGTTTCATTTCAAGGGTGTCTTCAGATGTTACGCTCTGTTCTGAATATGTCACGCTTTCTGGGTTGTTCTCATAGTTCGCGTCTTCGCCGTCTCTGTAGACCTGCGCAGTATATTCTGCTCCCGGCTCGAGGAATGAGAGCCTGACGGTCAGTGTGCGGGCGTTCTCGTCTGTTATTGCTCCGAGATACCAGTCTTCCGAGTTCCTGTCACGACGCGCAGTGATCACATAGTCTCCGATCACAGCGTCAAGAACGTGGCTTTCGTGCCAGTCGCATGGAACATCCTTGATGAAGTCGAATGCCTTCTGGCCCTGATATGCATATGGGTCGTCGGATGCCATCTGGAGTGAACTGTATATTACGACATACTGCGCCAGCTGCTTGGCCAGGGTAGTGTTGACGCGGCAGAAAGGATAGTTAGGATTGCTGAAGTCGAATGTGCCGAAAGTATAGTCCATCGGGCCTGAAAGACCTCTGATGAACGGACATACCGTCATGTGCTCCGGCTTGTTTCCGCCTTCCGGCTCCCATGCATCGTGCTCCTGCCCTCTGATACCTTCATATGTCATGAGGTTAGGATATGTCCTGTGGATTCCCGTCGGCATCGCAGGCTCATGCTCGTCAACACATATCTGATACTGAGCGGCCGTCTCCACTATCTGCCTGCGTCTGTTCACTGCATACTGGCCGTCATGCTGCTCCTTGCCGTCCATGAGCACGTTGACGTTTCCGGTCTTGATATAGTGCATTCCATAGCTGCTGTATAGCTTGTAAGCGTCGTGAATCTGTGAAAGATAATGCTCTGTGTCAGCTGCATATTCGTTGTGGATGACCATCTGCACTCCCTTGGATGCAGCATATTTCATGATCTTGTCGAAGTCGTAGTCCGGATACGCCTCTGTGAAGCTGAAGCCTGTGCTGTTCTTCATCCAGTTGCCGTCCCATCCTTTGTTCCATCCCTCCACGAGCACAGCGCTGATGCCGTTTTCAGCGGCGAAGTCGATGTACCTCATGGTGTGTTCTGTAGTGGCTCCATGGCGTGGCCCGTAATACCATGTGTAGAAATCCTTATGGAGGGTCCACCATATCCCGATGTATTTGCCCGGGCGTATCCATGAAACGTCTTCAAGGACGCATGGCTCGTTGAGGTTCAGCATGATCTTCGACGCGGCAAGCTCTCCGATGCTGTCAGCCATGATCAATGTTCTCCAAGGGGTTACGCATGGAGCAGAAGCATAGACTTTCGTTCCGTCTGACCATGGGGTGAGCACTGCTCTCAACTTGCCTTCTCCATCAGGAGTGAGATTCATCTTTGCATAATCAGTGAGATTCGCCTCATGAATTGCGTAATATCTGTTTTCGCCGGCTTCGATTGTGAAAGGAGTGTGGGCGGTGTCTACCTGGCTCATCAGGGTGTTGTTGCCATAGTCTTCATAGTATGGCACGCTTCTGTGCAGCCACCATGCCTTCATGTCTTTTCCGAAGTTGAATGATGTGTTTTCTTCCATAATGGCGAATTCCTTGAGGTTTTCCTGTTCCGGGAATGAGTAACGGAAACCGAATCCGTCATCAAAGACTCTGACCACCACATCCACATGGCGTGGATTCCCGCCCTCTTCACTGAGGCGCACAGTCATTTCGTTATAATTGTTGCGTACAAATCTGTCCTCGCCCCAGACCTGTTCCCAAGTCTCATCCTTTGAGTCTCGTGAAACAAGTTCGGCCTTGACAAAGGCCATAGGGGAGTCTTCTCCCTTGAGAGTGAAGCCCATTGCCGAATTATCCAGAACCTGTTCCCCGGCTTTTGACACTGAGTATACAGGGGCTCCGTTGCACATTGAAATTTCAAATCTGATTTCTCCGTCAGGTGAAGTTACGGCTGTCTTGCTGTCCTTGCATCCGCTTGCAAGCAGGATCATGACAAGCAGGATTGGTGTAAAGAATCTATGTTTCATGCTTGAAATAAACTTTCTTACAAAGTTAATATAATTGTTTACTTATACCGGATGATTTATTAAAAAGTTTTATTATTATTGTAAATAAATTTAATTGAGGCATTATGAGAACAATCAACTCTATCGCCGTGCTTGTCATGGTCATGGCATTGTCTTCTTGTGGAAATGAGGACTTTCCGCAAGTTCGTGAACTTGCGGAACGCATTATCCCTGAGCATCATGAATTATTCGTCTTTGAAGCTGTCGAAGATTCGGCGGACTGCTATGAGATTTCCATGAATGGTGAAAAGGTTCTGATACGTGCAAGCAATGCCAATTCTGCTGCCGTCGGTCTGAACCATTATCTTAAGAATTATTGTCTTACGACGGTATCATGGGATGCACGCAATCCGGTGGAGATGCCGGACGAACTTCCATCAGTGGAGGGGACGGTAAAAGTAAACGCGCATTGCGGAGACCGTTTCTTCCTTAATTACTGTACTTTCGGATATACGATGCCTTGGTGGGGCTGGAATGAATGGGAACGTTTCATCGACTGGATGGCTCTCAACGGCGTCACCATGCCGCTGGCCATCACCGGTCAGGAGGCTGTGTGGCAGAAGGTCTGGATGAAACATGGGCTTACAGATGAGCAGGTGAGAAACTATTTCTCAGGTCCTGCCCATCTCCCTTGGCACAGAATGTCGAATATAGACTATTGGCAGGGCCCTCTGCCACAGGAATGGATAGACGGACAGGCAGAACTGCAGAAGAAGATACTGAAGAGAGAACGTGAGCTGGGCATGACTCCGATACTCCCTGCTTTTGCAGGACATGTGCCGAAGGAACTGGCGGATGTGTATCCGTCGATAGACACTACCCGCGTCAGTTATTGGGGCGGATTTGCTGACGAATACCGATGCACTTTCCTTGCTCCTATGGATTCGCTTTATGCGGAAATTCAAAAGGATTTCCTTACCGTTCAGACTGAAATGTTCGGCACGGATCATATCTACGGCGTGGATCCTTTCAATGAAATCGATGCTCCGAGCTGGGATCCTCAGACTCTGGGAAACATGGCTGCGCATATTTACGGATCGATGGCGGCAGTCGATCCGGAAACTGTATGGCTCCAGATGGGATGGCTCTTCTATGCGGATCCTGCCCATTGGACCCAGGAGAATATCCGTTCCTTCCTCCGCGCAGTGCCTCAGGACAGGCTGATCATGCTGGATTACTATTGCGAGTTTACGGAAATATGGAAGCAGACACAGGAGTTCTATGGTCAGCCGTACATCTGGTGCTATCTGGGCAATTTTGGAGGAAACACAATGATGTCCGGAAACTTCCGCACTGTCAGCAGCCGTATCGACGATGCCCTTGCCAACGGAGGAGACAATCTCATAGGCATGGGCTCTACCCTTGAGGGGTTCGGGGTCAATATGTTCATGTATGAATATATCCTTGAAAGGGCATGGGATACCGGTATGTCTGATGATGAGTGGATCGAAGTCCTTGCAGACCGTCGTCTGGGATATGCTGATGAGGGTGTCCGCAAGGCGTGGAGGACTCTTTGTGACGAGGTGTATACCGAGCATTCGAAGACAGGCCATGCAACTCTTACATGCGCCCATCCTGCCCTCGAGGGCAACTGGCACTGGACCACAAAGCCTTCGACCAATTATCCGACCGAGACACTGTGGAATGTCTGGGAAACCCTCCTGTCTGCGGAGTCTGACAGGGATACATACGGATATGACGTCGTCAATGTCGGCCGTCAGGTCCTTGGGGATCATTTCATGGCTGTCAGAGATCAGTTTACTGAAGCATATAAGTCAGGGGATCTGCCGCTCATGCAGGAAAAAGCTGCGATGATGCTTGACATCATTGACGACATGGACCGTCTCGTGGCATGCCATCCTGAATTCTCTCTCAAGGATTGGGTGGACATGGCCCGCTCCTTCGGAGAAACTCCTCAGCAGAAAGATTATTATGAGACCAACGCCCGCACCCTGGTGTCAGTATGGGGTGACAGCTACCATCTGAGCGATTACGCAAGCCGTGCATGGGCAGGAATGCTTTCATCTTTCTATAAGGTCCGCTGGGAAATGTTCCTGAAAGAGGTTATGGACTCGTTCAAGGCGGGAGTTCCGTTTGATGCAAAGGCATTCGATGCAAGAATATGGGAGTTCGAGAACGCATGGGCCAAGTCATCGCATGAGATAGACTATCCGGAACCGGGAGACCCGGTGGCGACAGCGAAGGAAATAATTGCAAAATACAGGTGATACAATGAACCCCGGCTTGTGACCGGGGTTCTGTTTTTATAATCCGAATGAGATGCAGCTTACGACCTTTCTTTGAACAGGTGTGCTTGAGGTACCCGAGTCACTAGGCCAGTTGAGGAGTTCTCCTCCAAGACCCACGATTGCGGAAGAACCGCCTCCGTCAAGGTTCATGGCCTTTACGGCTCCGTGCTTGATGAATGCGTCTGCCAGTTCGGTCAGCTTCATTCCCGGTGATCCCAGCATGCCTCTTCCGTCGCATACGATCAGAAGAACCTGGCCGTCAGATGTTATGCCGATACCTGTTCTTGGCACACGGCTGAATGCTGCTGTGCCTCCGCTGTTGAGACATTCTCTCCAATAGCTGTCTGTCGATACGTCCTTGCCGTCAACGACCAGCATTGGGCCTCCTCCAATTGCATTGTATGGATCCCAGAGCTCTGCTCCTTCAGTCTCTGTCGTAGGGGGCTCTGTCATGAATGTCTCTGTCTTCTCATTGTTGTCAAGCGGAGAAGGGAACTTGTAGTGTTTCCTTCCGGTAGGGTCGCAGCAGAACACCCATTGTATCTCGAATGAGCCGTCATCCATCTGGCCGAATGCTGCTCTGACAGGATGGACTGTCTGTCTGTATTCTTCGTCATTAGGCCAGTTTATGCCTGTAGGGGCTATGACTGAACAGAATCCGTTGGATATGATGAGGCTGACAGATGTCGATCCGGCAAAATATCCGGCGTTGCTTATTATATATGGGACGCCCAGGTTTGTATTGAAATTCTCGAATACATATGAGGGGGTCTGTTTCGGAGTGTTCTTGATGACATTGAACTTCAGTTCCGGATGGTTGTTGAAGTCCATCTTTGCCAGGAAGTATCTTGTGGTCTCTCCGTCAGGATGCAGATAGGAGTTCTCTGTAACTGTGATTCCTGCTGGATAGCTGTTCGGGTCAGGCTCAGGTTCGGGCTCAGGTTCGGGCTCAGGCTCGGGTTCCGGTGCAGGCTGTTCTGTGTTGTTGTCTGTGTCATCTAGCGGCTCTTTGCTTTCACATCCGTTCGAGATGTACACGGCGAGGCAGATGCTTATGACTAGTAATATTCTGCTCATATTAAAAATTTTATAAATCCGTGGCAAAAATATCTATAAATTTAAAATAATTGCTAATTTTGAAGTTTAAAATTATTAATAACTGAACTATTATGAAGAGAGTTGAATCGGAACATCTAGCTTCATTGAAAGGCAATCTGTTGAAAATCAGCATGATTTTCTGCCTTTTCCTCGCAGGGGTGTTCTATGCCGAGGCTCAGTCTTTCAGGGTTTCCGGAACTGTTAAAGGAAATCAGGGAGGAGCAGAAGCCGGCGTGGTGATTTTTCTTAAGTCGGATAATTCTGTCGGTGCAATGACAGATACTGAAGGCCGATATTCCATCAATGTTCCATCAAAAGACGGAGTGCTCGTTTTCTCGCTTCTCGGTTTCAAGACTGCTGAAGTGCCGATCAATGGAAGGGCTACGGTAGACGTGATTCTCGAATCCGATGCCACAGCTCTTGAGGAGGTCGTAGTTGTAGGATACGGTACCCAGAGGAAGCAGTTTGTCGTGGGATCAGTAAGTCAGGCAACCAGCAAAGATCTCATGAAGGCTCCTACGACTGATGTGCAGAGCATGCTTACAGGACGTCTGGCCGGTATGACCAACATCCAGAAGACAGGTACCCCGGGAGAGGGGAATAATACCATGCTCGTCCGCGGTCTTTCGACATTCAACAGCTCAAGCCCGCTTGTCATAGTTGACGGAGTTCCACGTACAATGAACAACATCAACCCTAACGATATCGCGACTGTGTCTGTCCTCAAGGATGCTGCAACTGCGGCGATCTATGGTGTCCAGGCGGCAAACGGCGTCGTTCTCATCACTACCAAGACAGGCGCCCAGGGAAAGGCCAACATATCATATGATGGTTCTGTTACGTTCACTACTAATACTGCAGTTCCTGACCTTATGAATGCACAGCAGTACATCTACTGGCATAATAAGGCAAAGCAGATGGACGGCCAGGAGCCATATTGGACTGATGAGAAGATTGCAAAGATGAAGGAGATGGGAGTTTACGGTGAGACAGACGCTCTCGCTCAGGTGTTCGATGATTATGGTTTCACTCATCAGCATACCGTATCTGCATCAGGAGGAACTGATAAGATAAGGTATTACGCCAGCCTTGGTCTCATGGATGAGGACGGTATCCTTCGCAATACTGAATACAGCCGTTACAATGTAAGGGCGTCCATTGATGCCGACCTGGCTCAGAATCTCAAGCTCACAATGAATGTAGCAGGCAACTACACTGACAGGATGTGGCCAGGACTCAGCTTCAGGACCCAGTCTGAATTCTCACCGATCACTCAGGCATATTATGCTGTCCCTTGTGTGGCGTCGCAGTATACTGATCCTGCAACCGGAGAGGTCTTCCCTCTGGGATATACAAACGGCACCTATACTTATAATGGATCTGCAGCCCTTGATACGGGATATCAGAATCAGGTATCCTACCGTGCCGAGGTTTCTTCCAAGGTAGAGTATGACTTCGATGCGATACGTCCTCTCAAGGGTCTGAAGGCGTCTGTGTTCATGGGATATAACTACCTTCATACCACAGATCGGAATTATCTTGAGGCATATCAGATCTTTAAGTATGACCCTAAGTCGATGACCGTGCTTCAGCAGACTTCCCTCGGTATTTCAGAGAATAACTTCAACCGATCGTCTTCTCTCGGATGGAACCTTATGATCCGTCCTCAACTTACCTATGAAAGGGAATTCGGAAAGCATAATGTTTCAGGTCTCTTTCTGTTCGAGAGATATAATACATATGGTGAAACAATGACCGGATACAAGAAAGGATTCTTCTCGGACTATCCGGTGGACATCTCGACAGGTCTTGCAGAATCAAACCCGGCTTCCGGCTCATTCAACCATACCGGAATGGCCAGCTTTGCGGGACGTATCAGCTACGCATATGACAAGAGATATCTTGCCGAGCTGACTTTCCGTGCCGACGGCTCTTACAAGTTCGCTCCGGAAGACAGATGGGGCTATTTCCCTTCATTGGCTTTAGGTTGGGTCATTTCAGAGGAGAAGTTCATGGACAATGTCTCTTTCATTGACCTTCTCAAGCTCCGTGCCTCAGCCGGAGTGCTTGGCAGCGATGATACGGGAGAATATCTCTACATGCAGACATACTCTAC
Organism: Bacteroidales bacterium; assembly: GCA_015060255.1. GTDB lineage: Bacteria > Bacteroidota > Bacteroidia > Bacteroidales > UBA932 > Cryptobacteroides. The sequence goes on from SUYV01000005.1 coordinate 12,167, forward strand.
TACCGGTTCATCATATTCATATGTGTGGAACGGAACAGCAATGCCTTCATTCTACACCACCGGATATGTTCATCAAGGACTGACATGGTCACGTACCAATACATATAATGTCGGACTCGAACTCAGAGCTTTCAACAACAGGCTCAATTTCGAGTTTGACTGGTTCTACAAGTATACGAAGAACATCCTTGAGTACGGTACTTCGACCTATGCGCCTTCTCTTGGAGGAAACAACCCGTACTGGGACAATTCCGGAGAGGTGGACAACAGAGGATTCGATATGACCATCAACTGGGGTGATGCTTTCGCCAACGGCTGGTCATACAACCTTACAGGTATCGTCGGCTGGTCTAGGAACAAGGTCCTCAAGAAGAAGATCGCTGACGACCATCCTTCATACAGGGCGATTCTCGGACAGCCGATGGGCAGCATATACGGCTTCAACGCTCTTGGCCTGTTCCAGACTCAGGAGGAGCTGGATAACTATCCTACAGCTCCGTCAGGATGGCTTGAGCTTGGCGCCATCAGATATGAGGATGTAAACGGTGACGGAAAAATCGACTCTACGCATGATTACGTGAAGATCGGCCGTTCGTCAATTCCTGAAATGACCTTCTCGTTCAATGCTGAAGTGTCATGGAAAGACCTTTCTCTCAGCGTCCTCCTTCAGGGTGCGACACTCTGCAACTATCAGCTCAACGGAGCATACAATAACGGTAATACAGACGGATCCATGTTTACCCGTCAGTTCTATGGAGGAGGAAACTCTCTGCTTCACCTTGTGGAGAATTCATGGACTCCGGAGAATACAGATGCAAGATACCCAAGACTCAGCGCATCAACCAATGCCAACAATGCTTGGGCGTCATCATGGTGGGTGATAGACGGATCTTACCTCCGAGTAAAGAACGTACAGCTCAGCTATTCTCTGCCTAAGAAGATTCTGAATACAGGCAAGAACGGAAGCATTGACCGTGTGCGTATCTATTTTGCAGGAACCAACTTGTTCACATTCAGTGCATACAAGTATCTCGACCCTGAGAATCCTGGTATCAACAACGGATACTATCCTCAGCAGAGGACATTCAGTATCGGTCTTAACTTAACTTTCTAAAAGATGAGTGATATGAAAAGAATAGCTTTATATATATCTTCCATGCTCTGTCTTTCAGCTGCATTCGCCTCATGCGATGTACTGGATCTCCAGCCGACAGACAGATATTCTGAGGAGGTTGTTTGGGGCTCAAAAGATGCTGTGGACAGTTATGTGGTAGGCTTCTATGCTTTTATGAAGGACGCAACTGAGATAGCCCACAGCAATATGACAAACTTCACCGATGCATATACCGACATCATGAAGAGCAGTTCCTGGGATCAGCATAACCATACATACAACAGGGTTCTTCTTCAGGAGACAATGATCACTGAGATGAATGCGGGTTCATTCGAATGTTGGGATGACTGCTATTATGAAATCAAGCAGGACAACGAATTCCTCAGGGATGCTCCAAAGTATGTGAGCAAGTTCGGAGAGGAGTTCATCAATCAGCGAACTGCAGAGATCAAGGTTGTCAGGGCATATGCCTATTTCAAGCTTATGAGGGTGTACGGCTACAATGACCAGAAGTATGACGGTATCGAAAACGGAGGAGTTGTCATCAGGTCGTCTCTTGACGGTCCGGCCGAGAACAACAAGCCTCGTTCGAACTGGGCAGATTCATGGCAGTTCATCATTGATGACCTTACATTCGCTGCTGAGAATCTTCCTGAGACATGGGGTGGCACAAAGAGATTCACAAAGGCTACTGCGTATGCCCTCCTTACACGTGTGGGTCTCTATGCAGAGAGATGGGATGTAGTCATTGAGGCTGCCGAGAAGTGCAAGGAACTGGGATGCGCCTTGTCAGCTGACTATGAGAAGGTCTTTACAAACAAGGATAATCCAGAGCATATATTCTCTGTTGATTTCCTCAGCAACAAGCTTACACATAGAGCAGACGTTTTCTTCCGTCCTATAGGTGATTCTCCATATCATAACAACAGCACCATTTTCGGCGCCATCTGTCCTACAAGCGAACTCGTGGATGCATATGAAATGGCAGACGGAACAGATTTCAGCTGGGAAGAGCATGGAGCGGATCCGTATACAGGCCGTGAGCCACGTTTCTACGCCTCAATCCTTTACAACGGCGCAAGATGGGAGGGACGCACAATCGAGACTTTCCAGGGCGGTGTTGACGGAATAGGTAAATTCCAGACCAACGGAACAGCCGGTACCACCACTACAGGATATTACTTCAAGAAATACATCACTGAGCGCGATGACGCTTGGGAAACCAATGGCAGTGACCACTTCGCACCATTCATAAGATATGCAGAGGTCCTTCTCAACAAGGCCGAGGCTCTTGCCGAGCAGAATTGGGCATCAAACAGTGCAGATGCTCTTGCCGCCCTGAATGAGGTGCGTGCACGCGTGGATCTTCCTGAGAAGACTGCAGGCTCGCTTGAGGAATTCCGTACGATCCTCAGAAAGGAGCGCATGGTGGAGCTTGCTGGTGAGGGATTCCGCTACTGGGACATCAGGAGATGGAGAATAGGAGAGGAAGTGATCAATGGAAAGCAGGCGCATGGCTGCTGGATCACAAGATCAGGTGGAGAAGAGTATGTAGATACTTACAAGCAGGTAGATGTCGATGCAGGTCAGACCAGGCTTTTCTTTGAGAGATACTACTCATTCTCTATTCCGATTGTAGAACGTTCAAACAACACAGCTCTCGGACCAAACAATCCTGGCTGGTAAAATCAAACGATATGAAGAAGATAATTGCTATATTCAGTGTCATAGCGATGGCTATGATTGCGGCAGGATGCCAGAAGGCGGATGAAGAATTCCTTCATGACGATCCTACCATAAGTGCTGTCCTCCTTCTTCCGGCAAACAGCACGGTGTCAACGACCATTACAGGTGACATCAATCAGGAAACCGGTGAGATACTTTTCGCCATTCCGAAGAATCTCAGAAGTTCGATTGACATCACGAATGTAAAGGTGAGAGCTACGGTCGGTTATGATGTGGTTATCACTCCTTCACTGTCAGGAGTAAAGGACCTTTCAGAGGAATATCCGATAACGGTGACAGCCACTCAGACAGGTACTTCCAAGAATTACACCCTGAGAGCATACTATTCAAGAAACTAAATAATCAATAACCTTTTAAAACCATTATTATTATGAAATTCAACAGATTTTTTGCATTCCTCGCAGCGGCTTCAATGCTTGCTGTTGCTGCTTCATGCGACAAAGAGGAAAAGCCAGATGAGCCGACTCCGGAGCCGGTTGTAAAGAGCGATGCCTGCAAGCTTACTGCTCTCTCTCTTGTAGCTGGTGGTGAGACCATCGAGGGCTTTGTTTATGAAGATGACAAGGTTGTCGAGGTAGCTTATATGCCAGACCAGTATGCAGCTCTTGCAAATGCTACTGCAGTGGTTGCAATCTCAGACAAGGCTACTGTTTCACCAGATCCTGCAGTTGCTGCAGACTATACAGTAGAGGGTGGTGTCGTATTCACTGTTACAGCAGAGGATGGCGAGCATTCAGCTCAGTATACTGTGATTCTCAAGGCTGCAGAGTTCAATGTGAAGTGCCAGCTCGTATGGCAGAAGACTTATGGCGACCTTGGTGTGAATACAGCATCATTCAATCAGTGCAACATCGGTTTTGCCGGCAATAACATCGTGACACGCCATCTTGATGTGCTCGACCTTAACGGTGGCAAGGTTGGTACTCTTAATGTCGAGGGCGTTGTAACTGCAAATCTTGAAGGCTTTGCTCTTGCATGCGTGACTAACGACCACGCAGGTCATCTCGTTGCTTCGGTAGCTGTTACTGCCGATGATCAGATCGCTCCTAACTCAGACAGCGTTGCAAAGAGCTACATCTATGTATGGAAAAACGGTTGGGATCAGGCTCCTGAGCTTTTCTACGAGACAACTGAGGGTAATGTGACTCTTTACATGTCAGCAGGTGGTGACCTCACAGGTGACGGTATCGTTAACGTGATCACTCCAGGCCGTGGCGCGACTACAATGTTCCACACATTCTACACAACAGCTGGCGCAGAAGGATGCCAGTGGGCGGCTTTCAATACTCAGTATGTGTCTAACGACGGTAACTGGGGTCAGATGGTATCTCCTGCTTCAGGATCTATTGCCGGTGATTTCGTGATTGCTGACAGCCAGGGAAGCAACCAGGGTATGATGTTCTATGTTCGCCACGGAATTGAAGATATGGGTGCTGACGTTGCTCTCAACGGTACAGTTCTCGATGACGCTCTTGCAGAGGGTGGCGGATCTAACCAGTATGGTAACTATTCTACAGGTCACGCACGTGCTTTCACACTCAATGGAACTGCATATGTTGTAGCTTGCTCTTCAGGTTGGCCTTGCACTTATGTCACTATCCAGACTCTCAACCCAGAGGATGAGAACCACTATCTCCTCCGTACTCAGGTACTTGAGACTCCTGCTCCTGTATCTTGCTCAGCATACTGCTATGACCAGGCTTCAGGCAAGGGTTATGTTCTCGTTTCAGCTCAGTCTGAGTCATCAATGATGGCACTTTACGAGATCGTTACCGAGATTCTCTAATAATCAGTATTATAATCAAAATGGTCTTCAAGGCCCTGCCAGACAGGGCCGGAAGACCTTTTTTAAAATGTAAATACATAAATGAAAAGGACAATCAAGTTTATATTTTTTGCCATGATGGCTGCTTTTGCGGCGGTGTCATGCTCTGAAAAGAAGACTGAAAAACCGAAATACCTCTGGATGTGCATTGATGCTAATTTCGAGCGTTTCTCACACAAGGATTCTATCTGCTACTATCTCGACAAGGCGAAGGAGACCGGTTTCAATCAGATAGTCGTTGATGTAAGAGGTGTTGACGGCCTTGTCCTTTATGAGAGCGACCATCTTCCGAAACTTACAGAGGTGGATGGCTTCAGATGCGAAAGAGACTGGGATTATCTCCAGTATTTCCTCGACCAGGCAAAGGCGAGGGGACTTCGCGTCACAGTCTCCGCAACGGTTTTCCCTGCCGGGAGCCAGTACCATGACAGAGGTCTTGTGTTCGAAGACCCGTCGTTGGCAGAAATGACCTGTGTGGAATATACTCCACAGGGCATGATGAAGATAGAGGATGATGAATCCAAAGTGGCGGCATTCCTGAACCCGGTGCTGCCTCAGGCTCGTGAACATGCGCTGGCAGTTATCCGCGAGCTCCTTACAAAATACGATTTCGACGGCTATTGCCTCGATTACTGCCGCTTCCCGGACGGCCAGAGCGATTTCTCTGAGGCCTCGAAGCTGGCATTTGAGAAATATATAGGTGAAGAGGTTGAGAATTTCCCTCAGGACATCTACTCATACGCTGAAGATGGTTCGCGTGTTCCTGGAAAATTCTACAAGAAATGGTGGGAGTTCCGCTCGATGGTCATAAGAGACTTCATCGCTGAGGTAAGAAAGACCGTGGACGAACTTCAGCCGGATGTGAAGCTTGAGTACTGGGCTGCTTCATGGCTTCACGCAATCTATCAGAACGGACAGAACTGGGCAAGTCCCGAGTCACGCTTCTATGAGGAGTATCTTGACGACTGGGCGACGCCTGACTATTATAAGACCGCTTTTGCGGACCAGCTGGATGTCTTCATAACAGGAACCTACCTTGAGAGGGTGTGGGGAATGGAAGACCTTGAATCCATTGAATACGGCCTTTACAGGTCGAAAAGAGATGTGCAGGGAGCATGCGCCGTATACGGTTCGCTCTATGCGCAGAACCATCTCGATGAATTTGATGATGCGGTATACCTCTGTCTGAGAGATACTGAGGGGCTTATGGTCTTTGATCTGGTGCAGGTCATCAGATTCAATCTATGGGACAAGATCAAGGCAGGAATAGACCGCGCTGAGGCAGAAATGTAATAATAGAAAAATATGAATAACAAGATTCTTTTGTTTTTAGCGGCACTTATGGTGATGACAGGTGTCGTAGCATGTAAGGAGGAGCCGATCGAACCGGACGGCCCGGAGCAGAGCACCGCTTTGAAGGTGCTTGCAATCGACCCGACATCTGCTCCGGTAGGAGAGAAGGTTGTAATAACAGGAGAAAACTTCGGTTCCAATCCAATGGGAATCAAGGTGACTTTCGGTGAGGCTGCAGCCCAGCTTGTAACCTTGAGTGAGACTTCCATGACGGTAATCGTGCCGAAAGGGGAAGGTGATGTGGAAGTGTATGTTTCAAAGGGAGAAGAGAAGGCCGGACCGCTCGCTTTCACTTATGAATATGTTGAAGTGCCGCCAGTTCCGGCAAAACCTGTTGTGCTGTGGATCGATGCCGAGGCGAATTTCTACAGGCTCAGGTCAAAGTCCAACATCAAGGGCTTCCTTGATAAGGCTCAGGAGAATGGCTTCAATGCTTTTGTCGTTGATGTCAAGCCTGTTCAGGGTGACGTTCTTTATAATAGCAGCTTCTTGCCTAAATGTACATATCTTGCAGGTAATCAGGTGGACAGAGACTGGGATTACCTCCAGTTCTTCCTTGATGAGGCTCACAAACGCAATATGCGCGTGACCGTCTCCACTACAATCATGACCATGGGACTGCCTCAGTCTCAGACCGGTCCAGGTTATCAGGAATATCCTGACTCGGAATATGACATCAACTATTGGGATGACAAGTTCTGCATTGAGCATCTTCCTGAAGGACTGGTAGATATCCGTGAGAGCAGAGCGTGGGATGTGTTCGCTTTCCTTAATCCTGTACTCCCGGAGGTTCATGATTATGTGATGAGGATGGTTACAGAACTTGTGACTAATTATGACTTTGACGGATATATCCTCGATTACTGCCGTTATATGAATATGAACAGTGACTTCTCGGAAGCTTCCAAGAAGGCGTTCGAGGAGTATGCAGGCGTGACATGCACGGATTTCCCTAATGACATTTACTATTATGCAGAAGGCGTTACAGACAAGACGCAGTATACACCGGCTAAATATTATAACCAATGGGTGGAGTGGAGAGCCAGCGTCATCCAGGGTTATGTGAAGGATATCCGCGAAACCATTAAGGCGATCAAGCCGGAGGTTGATGTCGAGTATTGGGCTGCAGCATGGTGGCCATTGCCTCACACAGGTCAGAACTGGACCAGCTATACTTACACAAATTACTCATATTGGTGGAAGTCCGCCAATTATCCTTCGACAGGTTTTGCGGAATATCTGGATATCTTCCAGTTGGGAGCTTATTATGATACTGTTGGAGACGTGACAAATGCGATAACAAGAGCAAAGTCCATAACTAAGGGAGTATGTGATGTGTTCGGCACCATATCGGCAGCCTCAACCCTCATTGATCTTGAGAAAGCCTGCTACACCTGTCTGAAGAATTCAGATGGCTTGATGGTCTTTGAACTCAGTCATATAATCAATAATCAGGCTTGGTCAAAGATCAAGGCAGGTGTGAAGAAGGCTGAGACAGAACTGGGAATTGAAAGAGAGTATTGACAGATATGAGATTCAAGGAATTGATATTGGTTTCACTTTGTATCACCATGCTTTCAGCATCGTGTGATACAAAGGAGGAGCCGATTACAGAGGAACCTCCGGTTGAGAATCCGTCTGGTGCTCCTGAACCGGAAGATCCTGAAAATCCAGAACAGCCGGAAGTGACACTGCAGCCAAAGAAAGTGTCGCTTTGGATAAGTACCAGTGTCAATTTTTCGCGCCTTAAGAGCAAGTCCAGCATTAAGCATTTCATGGATCTGATCGAGGAAGCAGGATTCAATGAGATCATAGTGGAGGTCAAGACTATGCAGGGCAAGGCTTTATACTTCAGTGATATCCTTGACTATCAAACGACTGCAAACGGAGTCACTGTGGAGCGAGACTGGGACTATCTTCAGTATTTCATAGATCAGGCCCACAGCCGAGGCATGACTGTTCTGGCTGCATCTACAGTATTCCCTGACTATAGGGAAGAATGGGAGCGGTATTGTTGTATTGAGCATCTTCCTGAGGGACTGAAAAGTATAAAGGAAAGTACCGACAGCGGCATATTCCCGTTCCTCAACCCGATATATCCGGAAGTGAGGGAATTGGTGATGAGCGTGTGTGAGGAGATAGTCACCAGATATGATGTTGACGGCCTCGTGTTGGATTACTGCCGTTACCAGAATGCAAACAGCGACTTCTCTGAAGCCTCTAAGAAAGCATTTGAAGAATATGCAGGCGTAACCTGTACGAACTTTCCTTATGACATATACTATTACCCGGAGGGAGAGACCGATAAGGGTGAGTACAAGCCTTCAACTCATTACAACAAGTGGATGGAGTGGCGCTCACATGTCATTCAGGGGTATGTGAAAGAGATCAGCGAACGCGTCAAGGCCATCAAGCCAGACATCTCGCTGCAATATTGGGCTGCAGCATGGTGGCCTCTGCCTGGAACCGGTCAGAATTGGGCAAGCCGGAACTATGTCAACTATCCATATTGGTGGGCTACCGACCAGTACTATAAGACCGGTTTTGCTGAGTATCTGGATGTGTTCCAGAATGGCGCCTATTATGACAAGGTTGTTCCGATGTGGGAGAACGGTACTATAGCTCACGCCTTGTATCAGGGTGATGCCATTATCAAGGATGCCTGCCAACATTATTCAAGCTTCTCAGTGGCTGATTCATCTTTTGATGTCAAGGAAGCTACGAAGTATAGTTACCTCAATGCTGATGGAGTCATGGTTTTTGAACTTTGCTATATGGTGAAGTATGATTGGTGGGATGAAGTAAAAGCGGGTATTCAGGAGGCTGAGACGGAACTTGGAATAGTAAGAGAATAATCATGATATGAGAAGACTGTTGCTTTTTTTGATGTTGTCGGTTGCTGTGTGTGCTTCAGCAAAGACGTATGACCTTGTATCTCCAGATGGCAAGGTGAAGGTTGCTGTGGAAATAGGCGAGGCTATTGAATATTCATTGTCATATGACGATGAGGAGATTCTTGCTCCGAGCCGGATCGGCTTGGAATTCAAAGGAAAGCCGCTTTCATACTCCGTCCGCAAAGTTACAAGACGTACAATCGACCAGATGCATTACGCTGTGGTCCCTGTCAAGGCGAGAGAAAGCAGGGAGCATTGCAGCGAACTGAAGATTGCGTTCAAAGGGAACTGGACAGTTGTGTTCAGGGCTTATGACAATGGCGTGGCATACCGCTTTGAGACTTCTTTCAATGATGCTGAAGTGTATGTGACTGACGAGACTGCAGAATACGTCTTTGCCGAGGATAATGATGTGTATTGGGCCAATGAGAAGAACCCGGATTTCATCACTCATTGTGAGGCTTTCTTCCGGGAGATCAAATTGTCGGAAATCGTCAGGGAGCAGTATGCATATCTTCCTGTAAGCATGAAGACCCCGGAGGGTACGAGGTTGGTCATTACTGAGGCGGATATGTTCGATTATCCTAACATGTTCCTTTTCGGGGGCGACGGGCAGACTCTTGATGCTCAATATCCGGCAGTTGTCCTGAGCTATGACATGAGGACAGACCGTGACGTGACAGTGACGCAGAAGGCTGATTATATCGCAAAGACTGACGGAACCCGTACTTACCCATGGAGGGTGATGACAATCGGAGATGACCGTTCTCTCCTGGAAAACAATCTGGCATGGATGCTTTCGTCAAAGGAATGCAGCGATGACATTTCATGGCTTCGTCCGGGTAAGATATCCTGGGAATGGTGGGCGATGCTGAATGTCTATGGCGTAGACTTCGAGGCAGGAGTGAATACGGACACATATAAGTATTATGTCGATTTCGCTGCTGAATATGGCCTTGAATATATCCTGATGGATGAGGGCTGGTCCGCAAGCACAATGAATGTAGTCGAGCCTAACCCTGAACTGGATCTTGCGGAGATCATCAGTTATGCAGACAGCAAGGGTGTCGGAGTTGTTCTGTGGACTCTCTGGACACCTATGATGAAGGATATGGAAGGCATACTCGACACATACAGGGACTGGGGTGTGAAGGGCATCAAGATCGATTTCATGCAGATGTGTGACCAGAATATGGTCAACTTCTATGAGGATGTTGCCCGCGAATGCTTTGAGCGCCATCTGCTTGTGGATTATCACGGAGCATTCAAGCCTGCAGGTCTGCAGCGTAAATATCCGAATGCAATGACTTATGAGGGAGTGTATGGAATGGAACATGACAAATGCTCATATGACATATCTCCTGAGCATGACCTTGTTCTGCCTTTCACCAGAATGGTTGCGGGACCGATGGATTACACGCCTGGAGCTACCATCAATGCTACCAAAGAAGATTTCCGCGAGCGTTGGGAACATCCTATGAGTCAGGGGACAAGATCTCATCAGGCTGCGATATTCATCGCTTTCGAGAGTCCTCTTACAATGATGTGCGACTCTCCTTCCAACTACTATCGCAACCATGAGTATGCAAGGTTCCTTGCTTCGATCCCTACAGTATGGGACGAGACGGTGGCTATTGAGGCAAAGGCCGGGGACTATCTGCTGATGGCTCGCAGGAACGGAGATGTCTGGTATGTAGCCGGTCTGAATGACTGGACGGGCAGGGAACTGCAGGCGACACTTGATTTCCTGGGAGAAGGTGAGTATGAGGCTGAGATATTCTCTGACGGGGTCAACGCAAACCGCTGGGCGGAAGACTATCGCCTTGAACGCGTCAAAGTCCGTAAAGGTGATGCCCTTCCTGTGAAAATGGCGAACGGAGGCGGCTGGGCCGCAATCCTCCGTCCTTTATAGATAACGATTAAGCAGCGCTGGTCCGGCGCTGCTTAATCGTTATTGATGTCTTCATCACTTGCGGCAAATTTTTCTTTGTTCGCTATGGTGTAGATGATACCGATGGTACCAATTACGCACATTCCGATGCCGATTGCAGTCATTATCATATTTATTTGTTTTTATAATAGTGCAACAATATTCCCCATAGTAACAATAAACCTGATCCGGCAATTGAAAGGCCATATTTGATCCATCCGTTATCACCAATATCTTCTACGGCTGATGTTATGATTACTGCCGTCAGGACATACTTGGCAATGTCCATCAGAAAGTCTGCGACCTTCTCCCAGACCAGAATCCTTTTCACGTTATCCTTCCCCATGCAAATGTAGTCATTATTTCTTCATCGGCAAATTTGCAGTCTGTTTTTATCTTATCCAAATGTTACGGTGTTGTTTTTCTATGTATTGTGAAAGACAACAGGCAGATTTTTCTGTTTTTTATAATTTTTTCTTTTTTTTTATGTTAAATTTACGGAATGAAGAATTTTATAGCCTTTTTAGCGGTGGCGTTCGCCATGGCCATTCTCAGTGGCTCTGCATCAGCGCAGAATGTTGTCTATACAGATGCCTCTGTATTTCCACTTTACGGGAAGGTCTCCGAGCAGACCAATGAAAGATATGAGCGTCTCCCGTCAAGTCTTGAGGGAGTAAGCCGTGAACCGGTATGGTATCTCGGCCGTCATTCTGCCGGTCTGTTTATAAGATTCCGTTCCAATTCTACATCCATCCATGCCAGGTGGGAGTCGACTTTCAACAATACAATGACTCATATGACAGATACGGGCACTAAGGGCCTGGATCTTTATGCATTAGTTGACGGAGAGTGGCGTCATGTGTGCTCGGCTCAGCCTCAGGGCAAAAAGTCCGAGAGATGCATCATCGCCAATATGGATCCTGTCGAGCGGGAGTATATGCTTTATCTGTCATTGTACGACGGGGTTAAGTCTTTGGAAATAGGAGTGGACGAAGGCTCGATGCTGGATCTTCCTGCGGTCGACAGGCCTTCCCGTGAGAAGCCTGTCGTCATGTATGGCACCAGCATCCTGCAGGGAGGCTGTGCAAACCGACCGGGAATGGCGCACACCAATATCATAGGCCGTCGCCTTGACAGAGAGGTGATCAATCTGGGATTCAGCGGCAATGCTCTGCTGGATATGGAGATAGCTGAACTCATGGCTTCGGTTGATGATCCCGGTCTGTATGTGCTTGATTATGTTCCGAATGCGTCGGCTGACGCTATTGATCAAGTCGGTGAGCAGTTCTTCAGGATAATCCGTGACGCGCATCCTGAGGTGCCTGTTGTCTTCATAGAAGACGTCATCTTCCCTCATACCATATTTGACAACAAGATACTTGAGGAAGTCACAAAGAAGAACGTAGCGCAGAAGAGACTGTTCAAGAAACTTAAGAAGTCAGGTGAGAAGAGAATATATTATATTTCCGCTGAAGGAATGATTGGAGATGACGGAGAGGCGACAGTGGATGCGATACACTTTACTGATCTTGGAGCCATGCGTTATGTCGATCACGTTCTTCCGGTAATCAAAAGAGCATTGCACGTTCTTTAATAATGAGCAGTTGTATTTTGAAAATATTTTAATATCTTTGCGCGATTTTTTAAATAAAATAACTGACGGTTTATGAAACTTTCATTCAGAAAAATGGTATTGGCTTTGGCCTGTGGCGCTTTCTACCTATCATCATGCGTTAAGACAGAGCAGATTGATGTGTTGATCATAGGCGGTGGAGCCAGCGGCATTTCGGCCGGCATTCAATGTGCAAGGATGGGGGTTCCGACAATGATAGTGGAAGAGACCCCGTGGGTCGGAGGAATGCTGACAGCGGCCGGAGTGAGCTGCGTTGATGGAAACTATAACCTTCAGAGCGGCATTTTCGGAGAGTTTGCAGACTCTCTTGCGCATCGCTACGGAGGCTGGGAAGCGCTCAAGACAGGATGGGTAAGCCACATAAACTTCGAGCCTCAGGTGGGGCAGGAAATCCTGACCAATATGGCAGCAGGTTGTGAGAAGCTTGAAATAAGGCGGGAGACAGTCATGCTTGATGTGGTAAAGGAAGAAGACAAGTGGATAGTCCTCTTCAAGCCTGCAGAAGGCGGGAAATTCAAGGTCGAAGCGAATGTGCTTATAGACGGAACCGAGCTGGGAGACGTGGCCAAGGCGTGTGGAGTTGACTATAAGATAGGTATGGAAGCCGCTTCGGATACCGGCGAGTCGATCGCGCCGTCTGAGGCGAACGATGTTATTCAGGACCTCACATTCGTGGCTATGCTCAAGGACTATGGTCCTGATGCTGATATGACCGTTGAAAAGCCTGAAGGATACGATCCTGCTCCATTCTATAATTGCGCGATCAATGCCAATGCAACTCTTCGCGAAGATGGCAAGGCAGAGACCGGTCAGACTGTATGGAGCCCGGATATGATGATAACCTATGGCAAGACTCCTGGTGGAAAGTATATGATCAACTGGCCGATCTATGGTAATGATTACTATGCCAATACCATAGAAATGACGCGAGAGGAAAGACGTGAGGCTTATCAGAAGGCCAAAGACTTCACCATGGGATTCGTTTATTTCATCCAGACCGAACTCGGAATGAAGAATCTCGGACTTGCTGATGATGTCTTCCCGACCGAGGACAGACTTGCATTCATCCCATATCACAGGGAGTCAAGGCGTATCGTCGGAGAAGCTTTCTTTACACTGGATGCGGCAGCGAAGCCGTTTGATTACAAGCATCATTACTACAAGACAGGCGTAGCAGTCGGTGACTATGCGGTAGACCATCACCACTTCCGCCATCCTGACTGGAAGAATCTGCCGGACCTGCATTTCTATCCGATCCCGTCATTCAATGTGCCGATGGGCGTCCTGATACCGAAGCAGCGTGATGTGGAGAATCTCATTGTGGCAGAGAAGTCTGTCTCGGTTTCAAATCTCATCAACGGTGCGACAAGACTTCAGCCGGTTGTGATGCAGCTCGGTCAGGCGGCCGGTGCGATCGCTGCTCTGTCCCAGCTGGACGGCAGGACTGTCAGGAGAGTGCCTGTGCGCAAGGTACAGCTTGCTCTTCTTAAGGCCGGATGCTATATCATGCCATATCTTGACCTCCCGAAGGATCACAGACATTTCATCGCTCTCCAGAAGATCGGAGCGACAGGAATACTTCGAGGCGAAGGCCGCAATGTCGGCTGGGCAAATCAGACGTGGTTCCGAGCGGATGACCCGCTGCTCATGGAAGATGTTCATCCTGAGGACTTTTACAATGGCCCTCTCGGTCTCACCAGCGGACCTGTCAAGGTGGGACAGCTCCTTGGCATAATCAGAGGACTTGGAGCTCCGATACCGTCCGCAGCTGAGGAATGGTGGAATAATATCGGCCTGACAGATTATAATGAAGACCGCGTCGTGACCAGGCTCGAAGCCGCCGTAGTCATGGACTCGTCGTTCGACCCGTTCTCGATGTTCAATGTAGACTTTAACGGAAATCTCAGATAATCAGGTCACTCAGCGACACCTGCATCTGTCAATGCGTTGCAGAGGTTGACCGCATCTTTAATTGCCAGCTCCTTGTCGATCCCGTATCGGTCGATGAGGAGCTGAGCCATTTCTTCGGCTGTGAACTCCTTGCCGACAACCTCCTGCCACAGGAATGCGGCAGATGAATTGAGGGTGATGAGCTTGTTGAAATTGATGTTTTCAAGACCTTCTCCGGTCACTATATGTTCCCCGCACATCTCGCGGAGCACGAATCCTTTCTTTATCTTCATAATACTGCAAATGTAGTCAAATTTTGCATAATTCGTCCACAATAATTATTTTTGTAAGAATGTGCTATGAAACTATTAACTATAACCGATATTCTATGAAACCAATCAAGACAATCATCGCTATGGCTTCTGCGGTATTGGCATTCTCTGCATGCTGCAACTGCAATTCAACAGAGCCTGCAATCCCTCAGGACAAGGACATAGAGGCAAAGATCGAGAAAGTGCTCAAGGGTATGACTCTCGAAGAAAAAGTAGGTCAGATGACTCAGCTGAATGCAACAGCTGTTGCACATGGCGTCAAGATCACAGAGGCTGGAGAATCGGCACTCAGGGACTATAAGATCGGCTCTGTGCTCAACACACCCGGAGACATTGCTCAGACTCCTGAAAAATATAATGAGTTCATTTCAGAGATAAACCGTATTTCTATCGAGGCTTGCGGAATCCCTACACTTTACGGACTTGACCACATCCACGGTGTCACTTATGTTGCCGGCGGTACACTCTTCCCTCAGGAAGTCAATATCGCAGCTACATTCAATCGCGACCACGCTTACAACATGGGTAAGGTGACAGCGTACGAGAGCCGTGCGGCAAACGTTCCTTGGACGTTCTCTCCAACTATGGACCTCGGCCGCAATCCTGAGTGGCCACGCATGTGGGAAAGCTTCGGCGAGGATACATATGTCAACGCACAGATGGCTGTGGCAGAGGTTAAAGGTATGCAGGGTGATGATCCTAACCATGTAGGACCATACAATATCGCTGCATGCGCAAAACATTTCATGGGATATGGTGTTCCGGTGACTGGACAGGACCGTACACCTTCTTCAATCGCTGCGTCAGAGCTTCGCGAGAAGCATTTCGAGCCTTTCAAGGAGGCCATGCAGGCAGGAGCCCTGACAATCATGGTGAACTCGGGCAGCAACAACGGAATTCCTTTCCATTGCAATACGGAACTCCTTACACAGTGGGTTAAGGAAGAACTCAACTGGGACGGCATGATCGTTACAGACTGGGCTGACATCAACAACCTCTATACCCGCGAGCGCGTCGCTTCTTCAAAGAAGGAGGCTGTGAAGCTTGCCATCAATGCCGGTATCGACATGTCGATGGTTCCATATGACTGCGAGTTCGCTGATGATCTCATTGCTCTGGTCAAGGAAGGAGAAGTTCCTATGTCACGTGTTGATGACGCCGTACGCCGAATCCTCCGTGTGAAGTTCCGTCTCGGACTTTTCGACCAGCCTAACACCCTCCTTGCAGACTATCCTGAGTTCGGCGGCGAAGCTCATGCCAAGCTTGCTTATGAGGCTGCTGTAGAGTCAGAGGTGCTTCTTAAGAACAATGGCATTCTTCCTCTCAAGAAGGATCTCAAGATTCTTGTGACTGGCCCTAATGCAAACTCAATGCGTACACTCAATGGCGGATGGTCATATACATGGCAGGGTCATGGAGCTTCAAGGGATGAGTTTACTGGCAAGTATAATACAATTTATGAGGCCATCTCGCAGAAGTTCGAAAATGTGACATATGTTCCAGGTGTAGAGTATGACCTTGATGGTACAAACTGGCAGTTTGACGAGGCTACAGGTATCAGAGAGGCTGTAGCAGCTGCAAGAAAGGCTGAAGTGATCATCGCATGCGTGGGAGAGAACACATACTGCGAGACTCCAGGAAATGACGTGGACCTCAACCTTTCAGAAAATCAGAAGGATCTGGTTGCGGCACTTGCAGCAACAGGAAGACCGATTATCCTCATCCTCAACGAGGGTCGTCCGCGCATCATCAACGACATCGAGCCTTATGCCTCAGCAGTTGTTGACGTGCTTCTTCCAGGTAACTACGGTGGCGATGCGCTTGCAGCCCTTCTCTGCGGAGAGGAGAACTTCAGCGCAAAACTTCCGTTCACATATCCTAAGTATACGAACAAGTTCGGCGTTTATGACTACAAGCCGGCTGAAAACCAGGGTACGATGGCCGGAACATACAACTACAATGCTGTGATGGATGTCCAGTGGCCGTTCGGACACGGACTAAGCTACACAAAGTTCGCATATTCGAACATGACTGTGTCTGCTGCAGAATTCACTGCTGACGATGTGCTCAAGGTTACGGTTGACGTGACCAACACCGGTGAGGTTGCAGGAAAGGAAAGCGTTCTTCTGTTCTCTTCAGACCTGTATGCAAGCTCTACTCCTGATGTCCGCCGTCTGCGTGCATTCGACAAGATCGAGCTTGCTCCGGGCGAGACAAAGACCGTCGAGCTTGAGGTGACAGGGAAGGACCTTGCATTTGTGAACTACTATGGCAAGTGGACCATCGAGGAAGGTGATTTCATCCTTTCAGTCGGTGACCTCAGCCAGGAGATAAGATGTATGGAAACCATCGTCTGGGACGAACCGAATATTGACTAAACGGATAATGGATACACACGTAGTAATAATGGCAGGCGGCATCGGCAGTCGTTTCTGGCCGATGAGCGTGCCACAGATGCCCAAGCAGTTTGTTGATGTCATGGGTGTCGGACGTTCACTGATACAGATGACCGTGGACAGGTTTTCAGCAATCTGTCCTAAGGAAAATTTCTGGGTCGTGACAGGTGAAAGGTATGTGGATATGGTCAGGGAACAGTTGCCTGATATACCGGTCGAACATATTCTTGCCGAACCTGCTGCCAGAAATACTGCTCCATGTATCGCTTATGCCTGCTGGAAGATTCGTCAGCATTATCCTGATGCCAATGTGGTTGTTACCCCATCAGACGCTCTAGTGCTTAACGTCGAAGAATTCAGGAGAATTATCGGCAGGGCGTTGGCATTTACTGAAAACTCGGAAGCCATCGTGACGGTCGGTATAAAGCCGAGCCGTCCTGAAACAGGATATGGCTATATCAAGACAGGATATGTTGTTGATGATGAAATCTTCAAGGTAAGTTCTTTTCGTGAAAAGCCTTCATTGGAAGTCGCCAGAGAGTATCTCCAGGATGGCGGTTACCTATGGAATGCCGGTATATTCGTTTGGAATGTCAATACGATAATGTCGGCCCTTTACCGCTTTGTACCGGATATGACGTCCATCATGGATGAAATGTCAGAGTCATTCTATACACCGTACGAGAAAGAAACTGTAGCAAGATTGTTCCCTACTTGTGAAAAGATCTCGATTGACTACGCCGTAATGGAAAAGGCTGAAAATATCTATACGGTTCCGGCCGATTTCGGATGGAGTGACCTCGGTACCTGGGGCTCATTATGGACTTTGATGGAACGTGATGAGAATGGAAACGCGATAGTCGGTGAAGATGTGCGGGTCTTCGACTGCAAGAACTGTATCATACATACACCGGACCTCAAAAGAGTGGTGATACAGGGACTGGAAGATTGTATCGTTTCAAAGCACGGAGACCGTCTGCTGATTTCCAGAAAGGATCATGAACAGAAGATAACAGATTACTCTAAGGACTGATGGCAGATAATTATCTAGAGAAGAAGATGGAGGCATTGCAGGCCAGGAAGGCCAAGGAACAACGCTCTCGCCAGATAGCTTGGAAGAAGCGTATGGATGCCTACAGGAAGAAACTGGAATCACAGAAGGCTAGCGAAGAGGCTTCTGCGGATTCAGACGACGCCAAAGTCCCAGAGGCCATCGTCTAAGGGGAGTAAGTGCACTCCATATTGAAGAATAGAGACGCCATATGAAACCTTCGGTTGAGTATGTGCGTCCTTTTCTTTTGATGCTGTATAGGACGCCGATGATTTCATCAATGTTGGCTGTTTCGGTCAGGTTGATGTTCCCGTCACCCATGAGGGTGATCCTGTCGCCGTCCCTTCTGATGATTCTGTGCAGTATGTAATTGCCTTTGATGTCTTTTACAAGTACTGTGACTCCTTTTCTGATGTCAGTGTCGGAAAATGGCCCGAGAACGACCTGGTCACGCATATGCATGATGAACGGATTCATGCTGTAGCCCTTGGCTGTCAGTTCTACAGTCAGTCCTTCAGAAATCAGTTTCCTGACTTCTTCCATAATGATTGCGGTGTCTTTTATAATCGTTCCCATCGTGTGCAAAAGTACGGATAAAAATTTCTATCTTTGAATGTTTTATGAAAAATCTGCATAAATATACGGTTGCCGGTCATTCATTCGGCATCATTCTTCCGGAGACATTTTCTCCTGATGAGTATCTCAGACCTTATGACCCTTTCGTGGCACCTCAGGATGCCATTACCTTGTTTGTGCTCAAGCTTGAGATTGTAGGATCATTAGACTCAGTCCATCCCGGCAAGGTTATCAGGTGTCTGAATGACGAAGCTCCATACTTTTGGATTCTTGAAGCGGAAGATGGCACATATAACTTCGGTTTCTCATATACACAAAGCCATCCGGACTGCATCCTGAAGGCTTCACCTGATTTCAAGTCCAATGTGGTATATGTCCAGGAGGCTCATGCAAGGAGATTGGCTGAGTTTGCAATTAGCAATGCCATGATGCTTCTGTATACATTCTGTACGACTCCATACGATACGCTTATGGTACATGCCTCTGTCGTGTCATATGATGGCAAGGGGTATATGTTCCTTGGCAGAAGCGGTACGGGAAAGAGCACCCATAGCCGTCTGTGGCTCGAGCATATCGAAGGTTCATTCCTGCTGAATGATGATAATCCTGTGATACGTGTCTTTGAGGACCGTGCTCTTGTCTATGGTACACCCTGGAGCGGCAAGACACCTTGCTACAAGAATCTGGAAATGCCGTTGAAGGCAATTGTCCGTCTCTCTCAGGCGCCATATAACAAGATAACGCGTCTGAGCCCTCTTCAGGCATTTGCTTCTCTTATGCCGGCATGTTCGTGCATGCGCTGGGACGGCTCTGCCATGACGATGCTCCATAAGACTGTAGAAAAGACGATATCGGTGGTTTCCGGCTATCATCTTGAATGTCTCCCCGACAGAGATGCAGCAATTGTCTGTCATAACGTTGCAGCTAAATAAAAAATGGAGATGACCGACGGTCATCTCCATTGTATTTATAAGGCCTCTTAAGGATTAGAGAGCTGGACCAGCTGCTACAAGAGACTTGCCGAGGTCGTTTCCAGTGAACTTGTTGAAGTTCTTGATGAAACGTCCTGCGAGGTCCTTTGCCTTCTCCTCCCACTGGCAAGCGCACTCGTAAGTGTCGCGTGGGTCGAGGATTGCAGGATCAACACCAGGGAGTTCAGTAGGAACTGTGAAGTTGAAGTAAGGGATCTGCTTTGTAGGAGCCTTGTCGATAGAACCGTCGAGGATAGCGTCGATGATTCCTCTTGTATCCTTGATAGAGATACGCTTTCCTGTACCGTTCCATCCTGTGTTCACGAGGTATGCCTTTGCACCAACCTTCTCCATTCTCTTCACGAGCTCCTCACCATACTTGGTTGGGTGGAGTGAAAGGAATGCTGCACCGAAGCAAGCTGAGAAAGTAGGAGTAGGCTCAGTGATGCCGCGCTCTGTACCTGCGAGCTTTGCAGTAAATCCTGAAAGGAAGTAGTACTGAGTCTGCTCAGGAGTAAGGATTGATACTGGAGGGAGAACTCCGAATGCGTCAGCTGAAAGGAAGATCACCTGCTGAGCGTGAGGACCCTTTGATGGAACTGCGATGTTCTTGATATGGTCGATAGGATAAGATACGCGAGTGTTCTCTGTAACGCTCTTGTCAGCGAAGTCGATCTTACCGTTTGCATCAACAGTTACGTTCTCGAGGAGTGCATTTCTCTTGATGGCGTTGTAGATATCCGGCTCAGACTCTGGGTCGAGGTTGATAACCTTTGCATAGCAGCCGCCTTCGTAGTTGAAAACGCCCTCGTCATCCCAACCATGCTCGTCATCACCGATGAGGAGACGCTTAGGGTCAGTTGAAAGGGTAGTCTTACCTGTACCTGAAAGACCGAAGAAGATAGCTGTGCTTGTACCCTCCATGTTAGTGTTTGCTGAGCAGTGCATTGAAGCGATGCCCTTGAGAGGGTTATAGTAGTTCATAAGTGAGAAGATACCCTTCTTCATCTCACCGCCATACCATGTATTGAGGATAACCTGCTCGTTTGTCTTGATGTTGAATACAGTTGCAGTCTCTGAGTTGAGTCCAAGCTCCTTGTAGTTGTCAACCTTTGCCTTTGCAGCGTTGAATGATACGAAATCAGGCTCACCATAGTTTGCAAGCTCCTCCTCTGTCGGACGGATGAACATGTTCTTTACGAAATGTGCCTGCCATGCAACTTCCATGATGAAACGTACCTTAAGACGGGTAGCCTCGTTAGTACCGCAGAATGTATCAACTACATAAAGCTTCTTAGCTGTGTTGAGCTGCTTGATGGCCTTTGCGCGGAGGTCTGCCCAAGCTTCCTCAGAACATGGCTTGTTGTCATTCTTGTACTCCTCTGAAGTCCACCATACAGTGTCCTTGCTGGCCTCGTTCATTACAAAGAACTTGTCCTTAGGAGAACGTCCTGTGTAGATACCTGTCATTACGTTGATGGTATCAAGTTCTGTAAGCTGGCCTTTCTCGTATCCCTCGAGGCTTGGATCAGTCTCCTCAGCGAAGAGAACCTCGTAAGATGGGTTGTGAAGGACTTCCTTCACGTCGGTAATACCATACTTGGTCAAATCAATTGTGCTCATAATTTTTTATAAAAATATTTAAGGTTTAACTCTTTATCTTATATCTCTGCAAAAATAAACTTTTTTTATCATTCGGCAAGCACTGCCGTTAATATTTTCATTACATTTGCTGCATAATGCATGCCTTCTCGTTTGAGAAAGACAAAATGGACAGGATATGGGTGAAAACGGCAGCGACAGGGCTCTTGAAGTCCTGAATGAATATTGGGGTTACGACTCTTTCCGGCCAAAGCAGGAGGACATAGTCCGGACTGCTTTGGAAGGCAGGGACGTGCTTGCAATCCTGCCTACCGGAGGCGGAAAATCCGTATGCTTCCAGGTGCCGGCGATGATACGTCCTGGCGTGGCCATAGTGGTGACACCGCTGATCGCCTTGATGAAGGATCAGGTGCAGAACCTTACTGACCGTGGTATCAAGGCATTGTGTATAAATGCCGGCATGGGGCGCAGAGAAGTCGATAATGCATTGAACAATGCCTTGTATGGCGACTTCAAGTTTCTTTATGTGTCTCCTGAGCGTCTGGGAACCAGACTTTTCCAGAGCTATGTGCAGGAGATGAATGTCAGCTATATCGTTGTGGATGAGGCGCATTGCATTTCCCAGTGGGGCTATGATTTCAGGCCGGATTATCTTCAGATCGGCCGCCTGCGCGAAATTGTAGATGCACCTGTCATCGCCCTTACAGCCACAGCGACTCCTCAGGTGGCGGATGATATAATGGAGCGCCTGGGATTTCAGGAGAAATGTCTTATAAAGAGCGGATTCGAGAGACCGAATCTTTCGTATGTCGTCCGCAGGACCGAAGATAAGCTCGGCCAGCTTCTGAATATCTGCAATTCTGTCGAAGGAACAGGTATCGTATATGTCCGCAGCCGGAAGAAAACGGAGGAACTGGCGGCATTCCTGACTGCCGGAGGGGTGTCAGCGTCGTTTTACCACGCTGGGCTAGGAGCAGATTCACGCTCCGACAGGCAGGAAAGATGGAAGAAGGATGATATCAGGATTATGGTATGTACCAATGCATTCGGAATGGGGATCGATAAACCGGATGTGCGTTTTGTGGTTCATTTCGATGTTCCTGACAGCCCGGAGGCATATTTCCAGGAAGCCGGCAGGGGAGGACGTGACGGTAGGCGCAGTTATGCGGTGATGTTGTGGAACAGTTCTGACACAAAGCGTCTGCGCCAGCTGGCGACAGTTTCGTTCCCGTCTCTTGAATATATCGAAGACATATATCATAAGCTGCATATATTTTATGATATTCCATATGATTCCGGGGTGGGAAGACAGCTGAAGTTCGATCTTGACGAATTCTGCCGTCATTTCAACCTCCAGCGTTCATCAGCTTATTATGCAATCGTATATATAGAGAGGACCGGACATTGGACTATGGCCGAGGATATCGATATTTCCACAAAGGTCCAGATAACTGTCGATAGGAATGAATTATATGACTTCGAATTCCCGGACAGAAGGATGATATCGCTTCTTGAAGTGCTTATGAGAAAGTATACGGGCCTATTTTCTTATCCGGTGCCGATAGATGAGGATTATGTGGCATCTCAGATCGGAGTTCCCGTGCCTATGCTGCGTCAGCTGCTGTATAAGCTTTCTCTCGAACATGTCATAAGATATGTGCCGGCAGACCATGCTACCGTAATCTTCCTTCATCATGACCGTCTGCGTCCGAAGAATGTGAATCTGGATCCGAAACGCTATGGGATGCTGAAAGATTCCTTCCTTGAAAGGATGCAGAAGATGATTGACTATATCAGTGAGGAAACGGTCTGCCGCAGCAGATACCTGCTCGAATATTTCGGCCAGACCGAAAGCGAGGACTGCGGTACATGCGATGTATGCAGGGCAAAGCCAAAGGCCGCAAGATCCGAAGATCCCGCAGCCTTGATATCTTCATTCATCAATGGTGAAATGTCAGGAATATATGCCATAGATGATGTCCTGCGCCGCTTTTCATCTCCTGGTCAGCTCGCTCCGGAAGACTGCGTCGCGATCCTGCGACGCCTCATCGACGAGGGCAAAGTCCCTTCTCCTCTTCAATGACCAGTCCGTCATATGCCGGCAGGACTCCTTCCGGGAGTTCGGCCGCCAGTTCCGTGTAGACAGGAAGCTGGTGGGACAGATGGGTCAGCCATGTGTGTCCGGCTCCGACTTTCTCTGCGACTGCAAGAGCTCCTTCCAGTGAGAAGTGGGATATGTGTCTGCCTCTTCTGACGCAGTTTATCACGAAGTGGTCCAGACCTTTGAGCTTCTCGAATTCTTCTTCGGCGATATGATTCATGTCCGTGCAGTATGCGATGTTTCCGAACCGGAATCCAAGGACAGGAAGCTTGTAGTGTCTGCCGCGGATCGGGATTATCTTTACTCCGTTGATTTCAAACGGCTTCTCGTCAATTGTATGAACTCTCCATTCGGGTGCTCCCGGGTATTTGTTTTCTGCGAATGCGTATGAATACTCCATTCGAAGAGAGTCTTCCACGTATTTCTCGCAGTAAATTTCTGTCGCCTTCTTTTCCAGGTAGTTGAACGCACGGATGTCGTCAAGACCTCCTGTGTGGTCCTTGTGGTTGTGAGTAAGTAAGATAGCATCCAGGTGCGAGATGTTTTCCCTCAGCATCTGCTGTCTGAAATCCGGACCGGCATCAACAAGGATTGTCTGTCCTTCATACTCAACCAGGACGCTTGCACGCAGCCTCTTGTCGCGCGCATCAGCGCTGCGGCATACCTCGCATCCGCATCCTATCATTGGCACTCCCTGGGATGTGCCGGTGCCTAGAAATGTCAGTTTCGTTTTGCTCATCAGATGACTATGTCTACGATTTTACCGATAAGTTCGGGGTCGTATGTCCTTGATATTCTTATGTAGTTGCCGGTATAGCCTTCCATCATGCCGTTCTTGTCGGTGCTTTCGAATAGGACCTTCTCGGCAACTCCCTTGTGTGCCTCAAGGAACTCCTGATGCAGCACGGTGCTCAGATCTTCGAGCATCTGCACCCTTTGGGTCTTGATGCTGTCCTGCACCTGGTCTTTTCTCGCTGCGGCAGGAGTGCCGGCGCGACGTGAGTAAGGGAATATGTGTATGAATGCCGGCTTCACAACGTCCTTAAGGAAATTGTATGTCTCCATGAAAAGCTCGTCCGTCTCTCCAGGAAATCCTACAATGACATCAATTCCGAAGAACACCTTCGGACCTCCCGGCACTTCAGTCTTTTCTCTGATATACTGTATCTTATGAGCAAAGGCGGCGGTGTCGTATCTGCGTCCCATCTCCTTGAGTATGGTATCGCATCCTGACTGGAGAGGTATGTGATAATGGGGGAGGAACTTTGTTCCGGTCACGATCCAGTCAATCATATCTTCGGTAAGGAGGTTGGGCTCTATTGATGAAATACGGTATCTCTCGATGCCTTCCACTTCATTGAGCTGCTTTATGAGCTCGAAGAATGTTTCACCTGTGGACTTGCCGAAGTCTCCTGTGTTCACTCCGGTAAGAACGATCTCCTTGATGCCTTCGGCTGCGATCGCTTCCGCCTGGGGGATGATGTCAGCGATAGGTATGTTCCTGCTTTCTCCGCGTGCGTAAGGCACTGTGCAGTAGTGACATTTGTAGTCGCATCCGTCCTGCACCTTGAGGAATGAACGCGTCCTCTCACCGCTTGAATATGCGGGGAAGAACGTGCTGATGTCGTGTCCGCAACAGTCAGTCCCGGAGGTATTCTGTATGATATATGGTACGACCAGACTCTTTTCGGTCGCTCCGAACACGCGTACGACGCCTTCGATTGCCTCGTAGTCTGCTCGTCTGAGTTGCGCCGAGCAACCCGTCACGAATATTCTGGCATGAGGGTTCTGTCTGTGCAGTTTTCTGATTATGTTGCGGCTCTTCTTGTCGGAATGCTCGGTGACAGTGCATGTGTTCACGACGAAGACATCTGCTCCCTTGCTCCATGGCACAGCCTCGAACCCCGCTTTCGAAAGTTCCCTCTCGTAAGTGGAAGTCTCAGCATAATTCAGCTTGCACCCCAATGTTATATATGCTATCTTAATGCTCATGATACATAGTTATTCTGGACCACTGGACCACTCCGCTTACAGGTGGTCTCTTCTTCGACACCCTGACCGAGAACGACGTGAGCTGTGGAAACTTCTCCTCCAGCGCCCTCACGATCCTCCCCGCCACATGCTCCAGCAGGTCAGATGGCTTTGCCATCTCCTCCTTTATGACTTCGTAGATTTCTGCATAATTCACAGCATTGCGCAGGTCGTCGCTTTCTGCTGCGGCTGACATGTCCATCTCCCCGCGGAAGTCCACGACAAAGTCGTTTCCGACAACCTTCTCGCGCTCAAGGCATCCGTGGTATGCCTTGAACTCCATGCCTTCCAGTTCTATTGTTCCTATGTTTTCCATTCGCTGTTATGCCAATATCAGGAATACACATGGCCTTTTCCCAATGGTCAGGCCCTCCTTCTTCCATTCGGATACCTTCTTTGTCTTGATGTATGCGTCAGGCATTGTGATGTTGGCCGCCACGCATACCCTTGTCGAGGCGTTGCATACTGCAAGAATGTCCGCGAACAGCGAATCGTTCCTGTATGGCGTTTCGATGAGGATCTGGGTCTGCTTCAACTGCCCGGACACCTTCTCAAGCGTGCGTAGCCTGCTGCGACGCTCTTCGGTCTTCGCCGGGATATATCCGCAGAATGCGAAAGACTGTCCGTTCAGGCCCGAGGCCATCAGCGCCAGCATCAATGATGACGGTCCTACAGCCGGAACCACCTCGATGCCGTGCCTGTGCGCCAGAGCGACCAGCTGAGCTCCCGGATCAGCTACTGCCGGTAATCCCGCTTCCGAAATCAGCGCTACATCTCCTGCTTCGAACAGCTTCAGATATCCTTCGATGGTTGCCTGGTCCGTGTGCTCGTTGAGCTCGAAGAACCTGAGCTCTCCGATCTTGCCTTTCAGACCTGCGCGCGAGAGGTATCGCCTTGCCGTCCTGACCTCCTCTACGACGAAGGTCTTGAAACCCTCAAGCGAAGCCAGCACCGGCGCGGGGATTACTTCCGCAGGATCATTTTCCCCGAGAGGGGACGGAATCAGAAATAATTTACCTTTTCTTTCTGTCATTATCTGTATCTTCTGTTATTGTCAACTTAACCCTTTCGCCTTCCAGAATTGCTTCTTCCTCAAGTCGTTTGGCCTCCTGCCTCTTCTTCTTGCTTGAAAACAGATTCTTGAAGAATTGTCTGAAACTGTTGAACTCGGTCTGGTATGTAAGACCGACACCGTTTCTTTGGGAATTGTCAAGGTAGTTGGTGTATGAATCTGCCGAATGTGAGAACAGATTCAGACGGAATGCACCTGATTTGTCGAGCTTGATTTCTATATCCAGGTCACCTACGACATCGGTCTGGCTGCTTCCGGAATTATATTGCTTGTTTCCGACGCTTCCGTTTACGACAACTCTGTTGTTGAACATCTGGGTGGAAACCGCCACGTCGAAGACATCATTTCCTTTCTCGTTTGGCTGGTAGTTCAAACCAAGGTCAACAGGAATGTTCAGTTTCTGCAGGATGTTGTTCAACTGGCCGGCCATGACCTCGGTTACGTTTGAATAAAGCATGCTGGAGTTGTTGAAGATTCCAGATTGCTCGTCAGGCAGGAAACTGTTGGACAGAAGAATTGAAAGGAACTGTTTCTGCACCTTGTCTTCTGTGCTCAATGCGCTTTCCACCCTTGATTTGATGGTAGGGTCCAGTTCCGGAATCTCGATTGAGAAAGCAAGTCTTGGATTCGCAATCTTGTCCGTTATCTTGATACCGCATTCTACGGTTCTTCTGTTTCCTACGGATGTCGTATCTGAGATGAGGGTGGAGAGAGATGCTTTGGTCTTGTATATCGCATCAATGTCAAGGCTGCTGTCAAGGATGTCTCCGTTGAATGTGACTGAGCTGCCGTCCTGGATTTCAAATTCCCTGTTTACGAATCCGAGTGCCACGAATTTGTAGTTTCCTCCTGTCAGAGTATAGTCGCCGTTGATGTTGAAAACATCCTCAGCAACTTCCAGATCGATGGTGCCGTTTCCTCTTCCTGAGAGAACATGGCCGGATGCCTTGTCGATCTCGACAAATGCAGTGACGTCAGGATTGGCATTGACATGGAGATTGACCAGGAAGTCATTCTTGGATGTTTCCTTCTTTTCATAGTTGCTTACCATGATGTCGTACGGATCGATATATACTTCCTCTTTGATCTCCTTGAATTTCAGCAGGTTGGATCCTCCTGTGGTAGCACTCGATGATATCGGGATATGTAATTCACCTGTCTTGGCCGTCACGGCATCCACGTTAAGGGTCAATGTGCTTATTGGACCGGTGATGTTTACATTTCCTGTTCCGAATATGTTTCCGTAGAATGATTCGCTTTGTCTTTCATTCAGATTGATGCCTTCTATTTCATTGACCTTTATCCTTGTGTCGAAGCTTATATCCTTGAAATTGTCCCAGTTGATGCTTCCTGATACGGTGCCGGTGCCGGTATATCGGTCTCTGATGTTTATCCTGTCAAAGAATACACCCGTCTGGTCGATATGGAAATCTCCGTCTGCATAATATGGCACATTCGTGAATGCAATGGTCAGCATTCCTTCTTCCAGTCTTGTACCATTGCTTGTGATTGCCAGATTGTTAAGAGGACCATCTACAGATATGTCACCTGAGATGTATCCGCCCATTTCGCTGAAGATCTCATTGAGGAATGGATGGGCATATCCTACGTGAATCCTGTCAAGCGTTGCTGTGGCTTCCAATGACCGTGTCTTAGGAGTGTATCTTCCTCGTGCGTCAATGCTGCTGTTGCCATCGAGCTGGTTTCTGACGCTAATGTCGAACCTTTCGAAATCCTCGTCCCATCGGCTGCCTATGTTGAGCTCTCCCAGAGGACGGCCCGCAAGGAGAGTCGAATCACATATCATGTCGACCAGGATTCCTTTTGTCTTTAGCGGGGAAGTTATGCGTACGTTACCGGTTGCAGCTCCTCCAATGCCGAAGTCTTCCGGAAGGAGAGAATTGACGAGGGAGATATCAAATCTGTTAAGATCCAAAGTAAGCGTGTCCACCTGTGTATCGGATGCCTTTCCGTAAAGTCTGATGCTCTGGTCGTCGCTGAGCAGTTCCACTGACGACACGTCGATTCCACTTTTGTCGATTCGCAGATGTGATGGCTGGATCTTCCATTCGTTTGAATTGATGAAGAAGCGGGATGGGAGGAGATTGATGTCAAATTCTGATATATCGTCCTTTCTCGTCAGATCGCCATGAACGATGAACTCTCCACGGTTCTCAAGTTCACTCTTGTTGTCGTATGTATATCCTAAACCTACATGGTTGTTGTCTGCAAGGATTCGTATGTCGTTGTCTTTTATCATGAGTGATGCAACCTGAATCTCATCGCTGTGCAGAGTGCCGTTGAAGCTGTCATCATTGTTGTTGATGTTGAATGTGAAATTCTTGATGTATTGCTTCATGAATGCAACTCTCTGTGAATTGAGCGATGCATTCAGCCTTCCGCGGTCATTGATCCTTACAGACAGTTCTGTGTTGTCGGCTATGAACATTCCAGGCAAGACGAAATTAAGTACGCTTCCCATATTGCTGAACTGGAAATCGAGATTGTACCTGTTTCCCACCCATTCGTATGAGGCGTCTTCAAAGAGTGCCGGAAGTTCCTTCTTGAGTGTTACGTTGCTGAGTTCCTTGATGAATTCCGTAACTGGCGCAGTTCCTGTGAACGAGCCTTGTGCGAAATTGGAGCTCAATCTCATTCTGTAGGTGTTGTTTCTGCTTGAGGATGTCAGGTTGATGAGACCGACTTCGGATGTGCCCTTGCTGTTTGTGAGCTTGAGGTTATCCACTGTGATATCTCCATAGATGTCTCCATTAGGAGTCCTTCTGAAGTCCGCGCTGGTTACAAGGCTTACGTTTGATTTGTCACGCTTGTCGATGTTCAGAGCGTTGAGGTTTGCATGTCCTAAAATGGCGTAGAAACGGTATAGTGCATTCTGAGTCTTTCTTGAGATGCCGAACCTTCCTTGGAAAATGAAATTGAGATTCGGGTCGTCACAAGTGATTCTACCGTCGAATGCTTCTGCCGACACGTCTCCTTCTCCATATATCTTGGTGTAATCATAGCCATAAATATGGAGTTTGTCAACGTTGAACGAGTTTATTGCAGCGCTTGACGGCGTATCACCGTTGCCGATGATTCCGTCGATGTCTGCTCTGATGCTTGCTTCTCCGATAAGGTCAGTTCCGATTACGGTACCGATGTCAAGATCCCTGGTGTCAACCTTTCCTGAAATTCCGATAGGGGAGTTTTCGGCTAGGATGTTCTTGAGGTTTACATTCGCCGACATCGTTCCTTCTCTGTATCTGATATCGGAGTTTATGTCCATGTCATTCAGTAGTCCTTCTGTCTCGGCGTTGATCAGGAATGACTCTCCGGGAGCAAATCTGCTGAGGTCCAGTTCCCCTTCCTTCATCCATTCGCTTACGAAACCGCTTATCCCTTTGCTTGTGACCTTGAAATCATTGATCCTTGCCTTGAGTCTGGCATTCTCGATTTCAGGAATTCCAACTATGCGTCCGTTTACAGTACCTGAGAATCCCCCCTGCGCCGAGGCTACCTTCATGTCCCTGATGCTGAAATCGCTCACGGTTCCGAAAAACTCGCCGGTGTTTGCCTCGATCCTCAATCTGTTCCCAGCAAGTTGAGGGGCAAAATACTCGATTGTCCTGAAATCGACGGTACTCTCTTTGATTTCAGCATCCATCCTGACTTCCTCTATGTAGTTCGAGAAAGCCTTGATGTTTGCATAGCTCATCATGTAGAGAGGAAGATTTACGTCAGACCAAGGATCGGTCAGGTGAAGGTCTTCGACTATCGTCTTGCCATTGCCGACACGCGCAGTTCCGGAGATGTCGTGGCATATGTATCCGGACTTCTCGACGAAAGACAGTCTGTTCAGGTCTCCGGACATCACACCTCCCTTGAATTGGAGTTCTGATGCCGACAGGTCTATCCGGTTTATTTCCAGGTCATTCCAGTTTATTCCACCTCGGAATGGAGTCTTGTCAGTTTTGTAATTCTTTAGTCTGAATGTAAAATCCTTGATTTCCGCTCTTCTTATATGGAAAAGTTCTTTGTCGCTTTTCTTCTTTTCCGTCTTTTTCTTGATGCGGAAGATCTTGGATATGTTGTCTATGTTACCCTTGGAGGACATCGGCCAATCCTCCAGGACAAGGTTCATTTCAGCGTTCTTTACAGTCACCTTGTCAAGGTGTATGCAGTCTGATTCGGTAAGATTCTTCAATGAAAGATTGACTATGACATATTTTGCCTTGAACAAGGTGTCGATGACAGGTTGGCTTGGATCTGACGGATCAGAAGCCGGATTGCGGTCTGTGATAGCGATATTCTTCAGAACCAGAGTGGTGAATGGCTTGAAGTGAATCCTGTCGAATGTGATGTCTCCATCGATCTTGCCTGAAAGCATTTCTATTGCCCGGTCAGCTACATATGTCTGTACCATTGGCGTCTGGAAAGCCAGAGCCAAGGCAATGATGACTGAAGTAATGGAAACGAATATCAGCCAGAATATTTTCAGAGCCTTTTTTATAGTGGAGATGTTTTTATTGTCCAACTTGCAAAAATAGTAAAAATATCGGATAAAATCCGTATTTTTGCCACCGGATATGCAAAGCATATAGCATGCCTGATTAAAAGAAACAATAAGACATATGGCAGACATAATACTTGGAATCGAATCATCATGCGACGACACCTCTGCGGCGGTCATCAAGGACGGCTATCTCCTGTCCAATGTGCTGGCCAGCCAGGATGTCCACAAAGCTTATGGAGGAGTGATTCCGGAACTTGCTTCAAGAGCGCATCAAGTGAATATAGTACCTGTTGTAAGTGAGGCGATCACGCGTGCTGGCATCAAGCCGTCCGACATCACGGCTATTGCTTTTACACGCGGCCCCGGACTGCTCGGCTCCCTTCTGGTGGGAACCTCTTTCGCAAAAGGCCTTGCCATGGCGCTTGACAAGCCGCTGGTCGAGGTGAATCATCTTCAGGGCCATATCCTGGCGAATTTCATAAAGCAGTATGACGGCGAAAACCGTCAGCCGGAGTTCCCGTATCTGTGTCTGCTCGTGTCGGGAGGCAATTCGCAGATCGTACGTGTAAACAGTCCTCTTGAATATGAAATCCTGGGCCAGACCATTGATGATGCAGTGGGAGAAGCATTTGACAAATGTTCGAAGATGATGGGGCTCGGATATCCTGGCGGACCGATTGTGGACCGTCTTGCAAAGGAGGGAGATCCATTGAAATACAAGTTCGCAAAGCCGCATATTCCCGGATTTGACTACAGTTTCAGCGGCATAAAGACCTCGCTTCTCTATTTTGTCCGTGATCAGATGGCAATTGATCCGGAATTCATGGAGAAGAACAAGGCAGACATATGCGCAAGCTTCCAGAAGGCGCTCATAGACATCCTCATGGACAAGCTGATAAAGGCGGCAAAGCATACCGGCATAAAGCAGATCACCATCGGAGGCGGTGTGTCGGCCAACAGCGGGCTGCGCGCCCGTATCGAAGAGGAGGGACGCAAGCGCGGCTGGACGACATTCCTGCCGGAGTTCAAGTTCACCACTGACAATGCAGCGATGATTGCCATTGCCGGATGGTTCCATTACCAGAACGGCGAACGCGCCTCTCTTGATGTCGCACCAGTATCCCGCCTCGCCGAATTCTAGAGTTCATACCCTTCGTCAAATAAAGGGATAATGTTAAAGAAATGGAGCGTAGCGATAGTAAGTCCCTTCCCCGAGGGAAGGGATTTAGGGATGGGGTAACGTATAGGATTTCATATCCTGCTCGCCCTCGAAAATAGTAATGTCATACCCTTCGTCAAATAAAGGGATAATGTTAAAGATATGAAAGAAATAGAAGTAACCTGCAAACTTGGCAAAGAGCTCACTGCAGACGAAATCCAGACAGCTGCTGTGAAGGCCCTCGGAGTATCTCCGAAGATCAGGCAGCAGCTTAAATACAGGATCGTGCGTCGTTCCATAGATGCACGCAACGATATCCTATATCGATATAAAGTGGAGGTGTATAAGCCTGAAGAGGTTATGCCGGAATATGTCCTGGAGGAATACAAAGATGTGTCGTCTGCAGAGCCGGTAGTCATCATCGGAGCAGGTCCTGCCGGCATGTTTGCCGCTCTGCGACTCCTGATGAAAGGTCTCAAGCCTGTAATCCTTGAGCGTGGAAAGGATGTGCACCAGCGTAAGTTCGACATGGCAAAGCTTTCGACGGAGGGAGTTGTAGACCCTGATTCCAACTATTGCTTCGGTGAAGGAGGCGCAGGTACATTCTCAGACGGAAAGCTGTATACACGTTCATCAAAGAGGGGAGACATCCGTGAAGTCCTCCATCAGCTTGTGCGCTTCGGCGCTGACCCGTCCATCCTCATAGACGCGCATCCGCATATCGGCAGCGACAAGCTCCCGATCGTAGTGGAGAACATACGCAAATGCATCATCGAACATGGAGGCGAATACCATTTCGATTCACGGGTTACCGACATTACCAGACGTCCGGACGGCCAGTTTGACGTTGAGGTCAACGGCGCTTCTGTCATTTACACATCACGTAAGGTGATACTTGCCACAGGTCATTCCGCACGCGACATCTACGAGATGTTCGACCGCAAGGGCTGGGCCATCCAGGCGAAGGGATTCGCCCTTGGAGTTCGTGTGGAGCATCCTCAGTCTCTGATCAACAAGATCCAGTATCATGGCAAGTATCAGCCATACATGCCGACTGCGGAATACTCTTTCGTGACCCAGGTCCTTGACAGGGGAGTGTTCTCATTCTGCATGTGCCCGGGAGGAATCCTTGTACCTGCGGCGACCGCTTCCGGCGAACTCGTGCTCAATGGTATGTCAAACTCACAGCGCAACTCCAAGTGGGCAAACTCCGGAGTTGTGGTACAGATCGAGCCGGAAGATTTTCCTGAATATGCCCAATATGGCCCTCTCGCCCTCCTTCAGTTCCAGAAGGATATCGAAAGGAAGATGTTCGAATATACGGGTTCATTGAAGGCGCCTGCACAGAGAATGATGGACTTCTGCCGCCGCATACCGTCAAGCGGCCTTCCGCAGACATCATATCATCCGGGAGCAGTCAACGCTCCGCTTCACGAAATGCTCCCTGAGCATGTCTCGCTGAGGCTGAAATATGCCTTCCCGGAGATAGGAAACAAGAAGATGCACGGTTACTATACAAACGATGCTCTTCTCCTAGGAGTAGAGTCCCGCACATCATCTCCGGTCCGTATCCCGCGCGACCCTGAAACCCTCGAGCACGTTGACATCGCCGGCCTCTACCCATGCGGCGAAGGTGCAGGCTATGCCGGAGGCATCGTGTCCTCGGCCCTCGATGGCATCAACTGTGCCGCTAAAATATAATGTTTATGCGCCAAACTATTCTGCTGACAGCATCATTGTTTATGTGCCTGTGCCTATGTGCACAGGACAAGACTCTCAGAGTGGATTATATCTTTTCCGGAACGGACAAGTCTGTCGAGATTTCTCTCGATGAGATGTCATGCTTTGACGGATGGGCAGGGCGCCGCGTCAATCTTGACGAGGTGCCGGTGCGCGGCAACGGGCAGATATCGTTGACGGATGTTGCGAGCGGGGAGGTGCTTTATCGCCAGTCGTTCTCGACCCTTTTCCAGGAGTGGCAGACCACCGAAGAGGCGACCAGGGTGCGTAAGTCTTTTGAGAACGTATTCCTTCTGCCGATGCCCGATGCACAGGCAAAGGTCCGTGTGGAATTGTATGATTTCTGGGGAAATGTCTCAGCTTCGCTTACCCATATCGTTGATCCTGGTGATGTCCTTATCAGAAAGATGGCTCCGCAGGTTCCGCAGCACGAATATCTCCTGAAGAGCGGATCTCCGGAGGACAAGATTGATGTGGTAATCGTTGCAGAAGGTTATACGGCGGAGGAGTCCGAAATGTTTTACAATGATGCCCGTATCGCTATGGACGCGATTCTGGCACATGAGCCTTTCGGACAATATAAGGACAGGTTCAATTTCGTTGCGGTAGCTCTGGAGTCGAATGACAGCGGCGTCAGCGTGCCGGGAGAAGGGGAGTGGAAGGATACTGCGTTGAAGGCACATTTCAATACCTTCTACATGGACCGTTACCTCACGACGCTGCGACTGAAGAACATGCATGACAAGCTATGCGGCATACCATATGAGCATATTGTAATCCTCGCAAATACAGATACTTATGGCGGCGGAGGCATATATAATTCGTATACTTTGACAACTGCTCACCATCCAGCATTCAAGCCGGTTGTCGTGCACGAATTCGGACACAGTTTCGCCGGACTGGCAGATGAGTATTACTATGATGACCAGTATGTGGAGTATTACTATCCTGACTGCGAGCCATGGGAGCAGAACATAACAACTCTCTTTGACTTCGAGTCGAAGTGGAAGGATATGCTTGATGCCGGTGAAGCTCAGCTTCTTGAAGGAGCCGGATACCAGTCAAAGGGAGTATATAGAGGATCCGAGGACTGCCGAATGCATACAAATAAGGCCGAAGCCTTCTGTCCTGTATGCCAGAGGGCCATCGGCCGTATCATAGAATTCTATACTGAATAAGTGCTATTTCAGATTATTGATGGTCTTTGCTTTCTCTGTGAAGTAGTTGTTGTCAGTTGACATCAGGTTGTAGTCACCCCAGCTGCCCCATCCTGCAGGCTGGTCTTTGATCTCCATGTCCTCACCAGTGTCATTCTTGATGTAGTCCTTGATCTTTGCCTGCCAGTCAAGAATCCTTGCTCTTGCAGACTCGGTGTCCATAAGGCCGTTTGCAGGATCGACAAGCCTCTTGAGCTCGTCACGGTAGATGTTTCTGAACTCCTCGTATTCCATCATCCTTTCCATGAGGACGCCTCTGTCTCCCCAGTTGTATGGGTCCTGTTTGGCAGGGTCGTAGCAGTTGGCGGTGCCTAATGTGTTGTCATAGTCATATGGGATGAAGAAGACTTTATAGTCATACAGGTCGCTTGTGGTGAAATAGAGATAGTAGTTGTTTCCGTTGTTCCACATGTCGTCCCACATGCCTACAGCTACGTTTACGGCATAAGTCCTCATAAGAAGTTCAACATCGCATACTTGCTTGATCCATGTGTAGAAACTGTCTCCAGTGGTACCATGTGCCTTTCCGTTGATCTTCTTTATGAAGTCCTGAAGCTGAGCCTTTGCAGCTGAAAAGCTTTCTCCATATTCCTTGAGCTCATATGTGAAGTCGTCCTTGTCGTTATCCAGAGCCATGTTTGCGTCCGGATTGGTGAGGTCGGCAGGACCATGTGAGTCATAGCTGCACTTCCAGAGGTTGCCGTCATCAGTTCCGAACCACTGCTTGCGCTTCTGCACATATTTGTCATCGTACGGCTCGATCATCTCGTAGACACCATAATATGCAGGCTTCGAGTCGCCCTCTACATGGATCCAGAGGCGGCAGTATACATCGAAAGCCGCGGTCCATATGCCAGCACGACGGAAGAGGTCGTAGCAGAAGACCTCGCGCACATAGCATGCGTCATCCTTGAACCACTTGAGGTTGAATTTCCTGATGCCTTTGATGTCATGGCTGTCGTCCTTGTTGAACTTGCGAAGATTGATGCCGAAGTGGCAGTGCTGCCAGTCAGCTCCGTTGGTGACATGCTTTCCGTCATTGTGGTGCGCTTCGGGCCTGCGACGTGAGGTGTTGCCTCTGAGGCGTATGCCTGCATCTGTTATAGTGGTGACTTCGCTGCCTTTCTTATATGTGACGTCGCAATGGAAATAATCCTTGTTGCTAGGTCTCTGGTCATATGCTGCCAGGAAATTATTCCACTCTTCAACAGATATCGTCACGGTTATTTCGGGAATTACGCTCTCGTCCCAGATGTATGAAATTCCGGCATGACCAAGAGTGGCTGTGGTGAATGGCTCATACATATTAGGGGTTGGCTCAGGTTCAGGCTCTGGCTCCGGTTCCGGCTCAGGTTCAGGGTCTGTTCCTGGCTCCTGTTCTGTGCCTTCGCCTGGAGCATATTCATCGGCTCCGGGGTATCTGTCAATGTCTCCGCATCCTGCAATCGCAAGAGCGCAAAGTATGGCTATGAATATCTTCTTCATGATCTGTTCCTTATTTTCAGCCAGCAAAAATAATAAAAAATCCCGAAAGTCTGTTCTAGGCTTCCGGGATGCCAGTATGCATCCAGATGTCTTTACAGGATGCCAAGAGTCATATATCCGACAGAGGATGACAGGGACATTGTCTGACCGTTGTAGTTCTTTACTGTCCATTTTCCGGCTATTTCCGGCGCTTCGAACGAGACGGTCTTGTCGTCAGCTTCCCATCGTATGTCATCCGTTACCTTGAAACTTCCGCTCTTCTTGAGAGTCACGGATCCTGCTCCGCCATCCCCGAAGGTTATCTTTATGTCATAGACCTCCTTGGCCAGGTTGTTCTGGACCTTCTGGAAGGTTCCTTCCCATTGAGTGCCGGCAATGGCCTCCTCGTTGAATCGGGCCTCTTCGTCCGGCCCGCATGCAGCAATCGCGATTGCTGCAAAAATGATTGTCAAAATTCGTTTCATATCTGTAAATGTTTTGTTTTACCACATGCCACGCCACATCGCGTTCTCTACGCGGCTGTTCTTCTTTGAATTCATCTTGCCGAAGTTGAATGATACTCCGAAGAGGAAATAACGTCCCAGCACTCTTGAGTATACATCTTCCATATATTCGGCAGTCGTCGTGCGCTGAAGGCTCTTGGTCTGATTGAGCAGGTCTGCTGCCTTGAGCGACAGAGTCACAGACTTTATGGTCTTGCTTACTCCCAGATTCCATCTCCATTCCGGTTCTCCATAGCCAGCAGTGTATCCGTTATAGAACAGATATCTGAAGTCAGTCTTGATCTCCCATTCCTTGCCAGGGGAGTATATCAGGTCGATTCCGACATTACTTGCCCAGTTGTTCACATTTGCATCAGGGTCAAGCGAATATTTGCTGATGCGGTTGCCTGTCTGTGCAGACAGTGTCGCGTCAAGCTTGTCTATTGAGTATTTCAACGATGCCTGAAGCCCCCAGTTGTATGTGTTGGTGCGGCTTTCGCTGAATCCGCTCTCGCCGCTGTAGAACCTGTCTCCTGAAGCGTCTCCCCAGAAACCATCCATGAACTTTCCGTAATCGAAATTCTGGAGATCAAGGCCCTCAAGCCTTCCTTTGGCCTGGTATCCTTTGCTTGACTGGAATGTTCCCCATCCGTATGTGCTGAATGTGAACTTCCTTTCTTTGCCTATTGGAATGTTGTATGAAACATACAGCGATGTCGTGCTGACCGGCTTTTTTGAGTTGACCGGGATAGAATAGCGGACTCCAGTATCATCAAACCATGTTGCGTCGACCCTACTGTTAGTGCCGAGACTTCCGTATAGGTTTACATTCAGGAACGAGAATGTCTCTCTGTCGTTCATCGAATATGTGGCGCTGAAGTGATTGTCAAACCCTGGCTTCAGGTAAATGTTTCCGGCCTTGATCTGTATCGGGTCCGATATGTCCAGATTCGGAGTTATCGTGCTGCCGGTCACAGGATTTACATATCCGCTGTAATAGAATCTGAAGTTGTGACTGTCCTTCTTATATCTCAAAGCAGCAAATGGCGACCAGTTCAGCAGCCACTCGTCTTTTCCCGTAACGGTTTCCACCCCGCGCTGCCTTGCATGTACCTCATTGTTGAACAGGTCGGCATTGAGACCCGCCTGTACATTGAGCGTGTCGTTGTTGTATTGCAATAAGAGTGTTGCTCTTTCCTGCAGCATCCTGTTTGTAGCAGTCGATGTATAATAATCGTTGGCCGTTCCGTCTGGATTGAAGGCGTTCTTGATGTTGCTGTTTGTATAGAATGCGCTGGAGAACATTGTCTGGAGTGCCCATTTCTCGCCGAAAGGTTCTACATATGCAATCGTACCTTCGATATTCTGCCTTCCGCTCGAATTCCGATACAGCAGGTCTTTCTGCGTAGGGGATCCTCCATAGATGATTTCAGACAGTTCTGTCCTGGTGCCGTTCCTGTCAGCGAATTCATAGCTGATGTCCATTGTGAGGCTTCTTCTCTTCTTTCCAAGATCCTTAATGCCTGCGTCCAGCCATCCTGAAGCTATAAGACCTTTGGAATGGCTTGAGACTGATGAAGTTGAACTGTTCAAGTCGCCTTCTTCAGAGTATGTCCTTGAGGTGTTGGAGCTGTTGACCCTGGAGTCGCTGTACTTGAAAGCCGGGACGAAATGCAGCATGAATTTCTTGGTGTCCTTCTTCTTGAACTCCATATTGATGCTCACGGAGTTCTCGTTTCCGAATCCGTCGTATGTACCGTCGGTGTAAAGGTCCTGTCCGTCATTCTGATATGATGTGCGGGCTGAGCGTGTGGCTGCATCCTTTGCGTTGTTCTTGTAGTTGGCGGAAACAGTGGCCTCAAATCCCTTGATTCTTTCTGTACTATAGTTGGCGCCGGCCTGTGCAGAACTGTTTATTCCGCGCATTGCGGCGAAATCGCTGTCCATGTCGCCCAATCCATATACCATGAATGTCTGGGAACCGGGCTCCGTCGCGTTGAATGCGTTTCCTATGAATACGATCTGATCCTTTTCGGTATATCCGCTGACCATGGCATTGCCGTTATACAGCAGGCCTCGGTCGTCTATGAGCTTGTCGTCGGTCTTCGGAGTAAGCGTCGCGCCTCCTCCGAGCTTGGCGTTTCCGAACCAGCCCTTGCTGTACTCGTCCTTCAGTTCGACGTCCATGACCTTCTCCTTGTCATCCTGTGTCGAGACGCCGCTGAATTCTGCAGCCTCCTTATTCTTGTCGACTACCTTGATCTTGTCTACAATCTTTGCAGGAAGGTTTGAAAGAGCGGCAGTAGGGTCGTCGAAGAAGAAGGTCTTGCCGCCGACGGTGATCTTGTCAACCTTCTCGCCGTTTACGGTCACGCTTCCGTCACTTCCGACCTCCACGCCCGGCATCTTCTTCAGCAGGTCTGCCAGCATGTCGTTCTCACCGACCTTGAATGATGACGCATTATATATTATGGTGTCCTGTTTTACCATTATGGCATTTCCGGCAGCCGTTACGGTCGCTGCGTCAAGATATTCAGGATTTTCTTCGAGTTTGATGATTCCGAGGTCTTCGTTCCATTTCTTGAATGTGTAGACCTTCTTATGGGGAAGGTATCCGATCATTTCGGCGTTGAGTTCATACTTGCCGGTGGGAACATCCTTGATTTCAACGTCTCCCTTGTCGTCGGAGAGGGCGAAGTGGGTGATGGTCGTGTCTCCTTGGGGAATGAGATACACGGAGGCCCAGCTGATCGGCTCGGATGTCTTCGCATCCTTGAGCGTGAGTTTGACATTGATGTTCATGTTGCGCTGGATCATGTCATAGGATATGACCTGCGCGCGTAGGGAAAGTACCGATAAGACAATCAGGCACATCAGGATTGCAGTCCGTTTCATCAGTTTATTTGTTAAGTGTTGCAGTTACAGTTTTATACATACGACGCGACAATACTGGAAAAGTACTATCGGTCACATAACGAAAGTATAGAGGAAATACTTCCGACCGGAGCGTTATTCAATGACTATGCCAGAGGAGGAATATTTTTATCCTAATGGACCTTTTGAGCATATAAACGAAAAAAGGGTAAGCTGATTACATCGCACCGCTACGACCTCCTACCCTTGCTACGGTCAAGTCCTGGGGGAGTTTGGAGGGAGCTGGTCGTGTAAGACTTACCCAAGTGCAAAAGTAGTGATTTTTTCGCACTACACAAAATTTTTTGAAATTATGAAACACCAAGCATGACCTGCTGCCCGTATTCCTTTCTCAGCATTGATTCAGATCTTGACAACCCATCGTCAGTTTCTTTTGCCGTTCTCCCTCTGAAGAATGCCTCTTTCAATCAATAACGGAGTCATTCTCTTGATGGTGCTGAGGGATTTGCCGATATGCTTGGCAATGTCTTCCTGTTTGGCTTCCGGATGTGATTGGAGATACTTCAGGACTGCCATTTCCTCCAAAGTGCAATTCAAAGTATCATTTTGAGACTTTGGAGCGAGACTTTGAACGTTGGAGATGTGCATTTCACGGTTACTGAGAGGA
The DNA here is from genome assembly GCA_015060255.1 of Bacteroidales bacterium. Lineage (GTDB taxonomy): Bacteria > Bacteroidota > Bacteroidia > Bacteroidales > UBA932 > Cryptobacteroides. The sequence continues at coordinate 52,821 of SUYV01000005.1, forward strand.
TTGCTCTCTCAGATACCCTATAAAGTGCTGGAGATAGATAAACGATAATTACGCGTATCAAAAATACATCATTCTACTTAAAATTCCACAATATTTAGATGCTCTGCCAAGTTTTTGCCGAAACTCTTTCTTATATTTGCATAAAATAATCAGACAATGGCAAAGGATTCATTCAGAATATACATATGGATGCTGGATACCATTCAGCGTTATGGCAGGATAACCCTCGCTGAACTCAAGGAAAAGTGGAGGACCTGTAGCGCCAATGACGGCAGAAAGGAGCTTGCCCCGCGAACGTTTGCAAACTACAAGGAAAACATAGAACAGATATTCGGTATTGAGATAGCTTGCGACAGGGCGACCAATGAGTATTACATAGTCAACGAATCTGACCTTGGAGATAACTCCATCCGCGACTGGATGCTCAACTCTCTCTCCTTGAGGAACCTGCTCAATGAAAGTGCTGGCCTGCATGAAAGGATAGTCATAGAGGACGTGCCGTCAAGCCATAGGTACCTTACTTTGATCCTGGACGCAATGCGCGATAACAAAAAGCTGGTCCTGACATATAAAGGTTACTCGATGGATGACTACAAGGACATGACCGTGCATCCGTACAGTGTCAGGCTTTTCAAGAGAAGATGGTACCTCATAGGCTATTCGGAATACTCGAAGGGTATGCGAATCTATATGCTTGACAGGGCTGCTGATGCGAGGATACTCGGAGAGTCGTTCGATATGCCAGAGGAATTTGATGCTGAAGCTTTTTTTGAAGAATTCCACGGCGTACATCCGAGCAGAAGTGAAAAGGTTTGCGTGAAGGTGAAGTTCCTTGCGTCAAAGCGTGATCTGGTAAGGACCATACCGCTTCACAGCACCCAGAAGGAGACTGAAACCACTTCGTCATATTCTGTCTTCGAGTATTATCTCAGGCCGAATTTTGACTTTAAGCAGGAGATTCTCTCCTATATGGATTCTGCTGAGGTCTTGGAACCGGTAACACTTAGAAGAGAGCTTGCATCAGTCCTGCTGGATATGTATAAACTATATAGATCAGACTTAATAAAGGCTTAATGATATGGAAAACGTAGTCGCAAAAATGGCAGATAACTTGCTTGACCCGAAAGCACCCTTGTTTAAGTGCCTTAAGGAAAATCCTCCTGCTTGGTGGGAGATGCTTAAGAACGATCCGGAACTGTACATAGATGTACGTAAGGATAATATGGTGATGGTCTATTATCAAGGAGGCAGAGTTGCATGCCTGACTTATAAGAGAGGACGTGGCATCTCGGCAAAGACTCATTCTAAATACGTTGGAGCGAAGTCTGATAAAGAACAGGAGATTGCTAAAAAGCTTGATGCGCAGCTGTTGACAGTGATCAAGAGTAATATCAGAGCGAACTATTCGCAGAAATCAGATAAGGATATCCAAGAGAAACTTATTCAAGGGGAGTGTGTGATAAGGAATAGGAATCTGTACCTTGATTCTGAATTTGCTCATAGACGTTATGTTAATCAGAACCATACTATAAGGATTGACCTGGTTAAGATTATCGGTGATGAAATCATATTTGAAGAACTCAAGAAGATAACCGATAATAGACTCAGAACTACAAAAGGTCGTCCTGAAATCATCGAGCAGATGAATGCATACAGAGAATTCATCCTGGAGAATCATAAGGTTCTTGAAGATTACTACAAGAACCTGCTGCGGATTAAGATTGCCCTGGGATTGCCGACGCCTCCCGTGCATGAAATCGATCGCCTGCATGTCAGGTTGGAACCTGAGCTGACAATCTTTAATACCTATACCAAACTTACAAACGATAGGATTAAAAGAATTCAGGCAATTGATCACGAATTGCAGGGATACGATTATAAGATTGTAAAATATTAGAAAGTTTGCAGCTTTTGCCGAGTTCTGGCAGAAGCTGCTTCTATTTTTGCAGCAAAATTAAGAATCATGAAACATTGCAAAAATGGCAGGATTATCCCATTCCTGGAAGCCAAGATGGGATTTGATTCCGGACCGGGAATCATGTATAGAGGTCAGGCGCTCCTTCTTTGCCAGATAATAGGCAAGCTCCCGTTGACGGATGCCGAGCTGGTCATCAAACATGCATCATCAAGGAGTTACGCACTGTTTGACTACTTCAAGCCGGAGTTCATCAAGTCGGCTCAAGAGCAGGGCTATAGTTTCCTTCATGCCACCAATGAGTGGTACAGGATTGCCTTTCAGGCTGGGTACATTGGATTTGCACCATGTAATCAATACATCCAGGAGAAATATGCTCTCATGAGCAAGATATATGAGACTCTACGCGTCAATCAGGACATGAGTGATGATCAACTGAAGAACTCGCTCGAGCCAGAAGAACGCAAGAGACTCAAGACCTGGGATGATATGATCCACACAGTGAAGATGATAGCGCGAAATCAGATAAGCGATGAAGATACGAATCCATAGAGGTGCCAATCAGATCGGCGGATGCATAACGGAGATACGGTCAGACAACGGTACTCGTGTCCTCATTGACCTTGGGCATAACCTTCCTGGGGAAGCAACAGCAGATATGTTTGATGAAGCCTCTAATCTGTCTGCTCTCCTTGATGGGATTTCCGGTATTATATATACTCACAATCACGGGGATCATCTTGGATTCTTTGACCAGGTACCCAGGGAAATTCCTCAATATATCGGAGAGATGTCCCGTGAGGTTATCGTCAATGTCCTCGATGAAAGTCTTAATAAGGCGATACGTGCAGAGCATAAATGTCTTATTGAGGAAATCGAGCGTAAAATCATAAGCCTGACGCTTTTCCGAACTTATGCTCCGAAAAAGTCATTCTGTGTAGGTGATATTAAGGTGACTCCGTATTTCGTGAGTCACTCTGCAGCGGATTCGTATATGCTCTTGATAGAGTGTGATGGAAAGCGCGTTCTGCATACTGGAGATCTGAGGGAGCATGGATTCCTTGGCAAAGGTCTGGAGAAGACTATTATGTCGTATGTTTCATCAGTAGATGTTCTGATTACTGAGGGCACTATGCTTTCGAGAGACGATGAGCATACTATGACAGAAAGCGAGATACAAAGTCAGATGGCTGAAATCATGGCCCGATACAAGAATGTATTCGTGTTGTGCTCATCAACGAATTTTGACAGGCTTGCCGGACTGCATAAGGCAAATGCTGGATTCAGAGGCAGGCCGTTTGTCTGTGATGTGTATCAGAATGCTCAGTTCAAGACCTTGACGCAATATAGCGGAAAGTATTCGGACTTGTACGTGATCGATAACGCTGCAGAGATGTCCCTAAAAAAGGTGAACCTGCACAAGAAGATGATTGAAAGGGGATTCACAATGATTGTAAGGGATAACCCTACGTTCCGTAAATGGGTCAGTTACCTTATGCCTCATCTGGACCCTGACCAGACGGTGCTGGTTTATTCTCAGTATAAGGGATACCTTAAAGAACAGCCCAAGCTTCGTGATTTCGTAAGGATGTTCGGCAAGAACTGTGTCTATATTCATACTACAGGACATGCTACAAGGCAAACTCTGGCAAGAGTCTGCAAAATGACCAATCCTAAGTCAGCAATAATCCCTATTCACAAGGAGGCAGACAGTGATTTCTGCACCTTGGACATATCTGAAGAACTAAGAGCTAAGGTGATATCTTCCACTAGATATGTGGATGATATGGAAATTATAATAGACTGATACCTTCTGCCGAAGAAATGCTGAAGTGCCAGATAACTTTGCTGCATTAATCGTAAAGAAATTCTATATGAAAAAGTATTTGGCACTCTTTTGTTCTTTTGCCTGCATCTTGACAGCTGCAGCACAGAATCCTAAGTTGAACCCGCTTAACTATAGCGGGAAAATGTATGTCTCAGCCGCGGAAGTCCTAACGACTCCACGATATGTTTCCTATGAGGATCATGCCATTCTCAGCTCGGAGATGACAGTGCCTGTAATTGAGGTTACAATAGCACAGTTTGATTTCGAAAAGAAGGTGGCTTCTATTGATGGTAAAGAAGTGCATTTTTCCAGAGCATATGTAAAGGAGTATCCTTCAGAACACTTCAGTACCTTTGTCATATATATGGAGCCTGTAGAAGACGGCGATAAGATGGAACTGGTATGGCCTGAAATCGGAGATCCGTATCTCCTTCAGATAACTCCAGTCGATGGTAAGGTTGACATCTGCAAGATGAAGCTATCTCGTAAACCTGTTGCAATCACTGGTGAGGAAGCCCTTATGCAGCTGCTGAATAGCCTGGGAGGATATTAATTAAGTATTATATTAAAAAATTAGTCGATTTCCGTATTTGCAAACCTTGTAGTACTCATTGACAACGGAACCGTTTGAAAACGCCGTGTACTTTCCTGCACGGATTCCGGTAGCGTTGTGAATGTGCCCGAAAAGGTGGACTCTAGGACAAACATCGAGGACCCTGGCAAGAAGCTTTGCACTGCCATATCCGTATGTACCATCGCCATCCATGATTCCAAGTGGCGGCTGATGTGTGATCAATACATCTATCTCGGAAGGGATCTCCTCATACTTACTCTCCAGACTTCCGTCCATGACATCTTCCATGAATAGAGGGATTCCGTAGAATCTGACTCCATGGATGGTGACTCCGGAGCAGTCGAGATAATGGCAGTTGTCTGGGAGACCCTCTATCGTTTCACCTTTCAGGCAATCGTCATGATTTCCTGCAACTAGGATCTTGTAAGGGTGGGGCAGATCTAGGAACCACTCCAGAAATCCAATGGCTTCCTCCTCAGTGCCTGCCATAGTGAAATCGCCAGAGTGTACAATGACATCAGCTTGGGGTAATTCCCCAAGCATGGCATGTCTTCCATGAGTATCCGATATGTGAAGGATTACCATCTATTCCTTTGATCTCTTGAACACAGCGGTGAGGCAGGTAAACTGTCCCTTGGTATCGCCGTATGTATAGCCTGACATGGAGTCTTCTACGGAGCCTGTAACATCAAGAGCGGTCGGACCGAAAGAAACGAGGTCCCATCCGTCCTTGCCTAATTGGTTCCATTCTTTTTCTGTCTTCTGAGTGATTCCTTCAGGATACTGGAGAACCTTGTATTCTATCTGTGCCATATCATGCCAGTATTTTTATGATTGCCTTTTCAATTCTCTCTATCAGTGGTCCGAAATGATAGCCATCGTTATGCAAAGATATAGTTTTCCCCTTGTTTTTCAATGACCTGATTATCCTCCCAGGGTAACCATATATAAAGAAAAGAGACTGACCATTCAGTCATATTGACTTTGGGCCAACCTCTTGTGTGAGCCAGCTATGGGATTCGAACCCACGACCTTCGCGTTACGAATGCGATGCTCTACCGACTAAGCTAAACTGGCAACGTATCTCCTTTTTCAAGGGACTGCAAATATAGAGATTTTTTAGATATAT
>SUYV01000006.1 GCA_015060255.1 Bacteroidales bacterium
CTTCCCCTGCATCTTTATAAAGCATTTCAAAACTGCGTAAGAAATCAACATTAGATGCATGGAACACTTTATCTGTTATTCCCTTAATTAAGGACTCGTATTTCTCAATCACTTTCTTTTGGGTCTCTATGCGTTCATTGATGAGGTTTAAAAAATCTGCTATTTTCCGCTGTTCAGCTTTGTTTACCGCAATACAATGCTGGGTGTTAAAGAAATCCGGAACAGCAATATTCAATAACCCATGATTCCTTGCTCCCTCTCCTGCGATGTTAGAGACTTCTCTATGCCATTTAGGGGATTCAAAATAGTGAACGAGGAAGTCAGAATCGATAATATCGGTAGGGGTAAAACATATGTATAGTGAGGATAACGCTCCTTTGTCATATCTATCTAGACGCTTTATCGCTCCCCAAGGATAATCTCCGGAGTAACTTTTATTATAAGCAAATTCTCCTTTGTGCAGTAAGTAGTAGTTTGACATATCACTACTAGCAACGACTTTATTAAAGAAGGAGATTTGGTCGACCAATCCATATTGTGCTGAAATCGTCAATGGTAGACGACTTTCATTATTTTTGTTTTTTCTTGTGACTCTTGTTACAATCCGAGAAAGATGTACTTTCTCCCACTCCCCACTGAACTCCGGAAATCTCAAATTAGGAACATTGAGGGTTTTATTGTTCTTTTCTGCAGCCATGACTATTCCTTCTTTGGATTATGTTCAACATAATACTCTTTTGCAATTGCGATTGCACGCTGCAATTTCTCTGACAGCAATTTCTTGTCCGGAAGTTTTGTATAATACTGCGCCACACGAATAGGGCTATCCTCTTCGAGCATCAGATATTCAATGTGTTCTGTATTACCTTCCGAACATAGAATCAGTCCTATCGGAGACTCCTCACCATCTTTGCGTTCATTCTTATTCAGATAACGAAGATACAGCAACATTTGCCCTTCATACTCCGGTTTGAACTTTCCTAACTTCAAATCAACGACAACTAATCGCTTTAACCCACGATGGAAAAACAAAAGGTCTATATAGTAGTCCACAGAATCGACGGTGATGCGTTTCTGACGGTCTAGAAAAGCGAAATCAGAGCCAAACTCCTTGATGAACAGCTGAATTTGAGAAAGGATGGCATCCTCCAAGTCCTTCTCGGAGAATGTATCCGGCAGTCCCAATATGTCCAAAAGATAACTGCTACGGAATACCAAGTCCGGCACAAGAGTATTCGTCTCCTTAACATTTTGCAACTCTCGTTTGATGACCTCTTCCGGTCTTCTGCTGATTGCAGTGCGCTCATAGAGTTGAGAATCTATCTTGTCGTCCAATGTGCGTGTATCCCAATGTTCAATACGACACATCTCCATATAGAAAGTACGAGCCAACTCATCTTTTACTCCCATCAACGAGCGCATATGAGTCCATGTCAATTGGCTACGCACTGCGTATCCTATTTCCTCCTCAGTAAAAAGATACGCACTGCGTACACAATGTTTGAGCTTTCCGACTCCCCAGCCTGTACCATATTTCTCGGACAGGCGTGAGGCTAGATTCTTAAGTATCTGCTTGCCATACTCCGCCCTCTGATTTTTGAGGACATCCTCCTTTATGCGTTTGCCTACATACCAATTGGTCATACATACTTCTGTATTCAAGTATGAGGCGATGCGATTTCTCGTTCCTTCAATTATACCGCAAACATCTGAGAACAGCTGCTCTTCAGCCTTGATATCCGTTAATTCCTGCATAGCAACAAAATCTTTATTCAACAATACCCAACTCCTTAAGATACACTTCTATCTGAGCATCAAGGTCGGCTCTCTTTGCCTCCAACTCCTTGATTTCAGCCATAACAGCCTTGATATCGATTTCCTCTTCTTCTTCGAATGTATCAACATAACGAGGGATATTGAGGTTATAGTCGTTCTCCTTTATCTCCTCAAGGCTAGCCAAGTGACTGTATTTCTCAATCTCGGTACGATTGCGGTATGTGTCTACGATTTTCTGAATATGCTCCGGACGGAGTTTGTTCTGAGTCTTGACTTTCTCAAATTCCTTGCTGGCATCAATGAACAGAATGTTGTCATCTTCCTTTCTACACTTCTTCATCACAAGGATACATGTCGGAATACTTGTACCGTAGAAGATATTTGCAGGGAGACCGATGATTGCATCAATATAATTCTTCTTCTCAATCAGATACTGACGAATCTTGCCTTCGGCAGAACCTCTGAACAACACACCATGAGGAGCTACGCAAGCCATTGTACCGCCATCATTTAGATGGTATATCATATGCAGAATAAACGCATAGTCCGCCTTTGACTTAGGAGCGAGAACACCTGCCTTACTAAATCGGTCATCATTGTTGAACTTATTATCCGCAGACCATTCAGCAGAGAAAGGAGGATTTGCAACAACAGCATCAAACTGCTGCTCACCGAACTCATCAGCTTCCAAGGTGTCTCCATTCTCAATCTTGAAATCTTTATACTTGACACCATGCAGTAGCATATTCATTCTTGCAAGGTTGAATGTAGTCGGATTCTTTTCCTGTCCGTAAATAGCATCAGCATTACCACCTCGTGCGGTACGCAGGAGCAATGAGCCGGAGCCACATGTCGGGTCATATACGGTCTTGAGACGAGTCTTGCCGGTTGTCACGATTTCTGAAAGAATCTGACTGACCTCTTGCGGAGTATAGAATTCTCCTGCCTTCTTGCCTGCTCCGGCAGCGAACTGACCAATCATATACTCATAAGCATCTCCCAAGATGTCTATTTCCTGTGCATCGCTGAGTCCGAAATCAATACCATCCAACGCTACGAGGACATCGCTGATGAGCTTATTCTTATCATCAGCAGTTTTACCAAGCTTAGGAGAAGCAAGGTCAATATCAGAGAACAGCCCACCGAAATCATCTTCAGACTCCTGTCCGATTGTACTGTCTTCTATCTTCTTCAGCGACCTTTCAAGAGCAGGCAGGATGTTCTCCTTGTGTTCTATCTTGGAAATGATTGTTGAATACAAATATTCCGGCTCAACGAAATAGCCCAAATCTTGGATGCACTGCTCCTTCAGAACATCTTTCAGTTCATCATCATCGCCACTCCACGCATCTTTGAAATTCACACCATCGTACTGAAGTATCTCATTAGCACGCAACTCTATCTTCTCCGAGAGATACTTATAGAAAATGAAGCCGAGGGTAAAATACATAAAATCCCCTGCCGACATATTTCCTCTAAGGGTGTTTGCCACAGTCCATAACTGACTGCGTAATTTCTGCTGTAATTCTTCGCTCATATAAGTTACAATTTCTTTAGTTTCTTACTTCCGTATAAATCAATATATCCATCTTCACGCAAGTGACTAGCTATCACATCCGGAACAATATGGGACGGTGCATTAATTGGCTGACGCTCCCATAGCTTGTCAACATCAAAATGTTTGTACCACTCGTTGATAATATATACATTCTCGCTTGGGAAATGGAAATTTGTCTCATTTAAAATTCGTTTCTCGCCTAGTTCCCAAGCTAAGTATGCGGTTATCAGTTTCTCAACAACACATATCTGCCTTCGTGTCAAATCTTGAACATTAGCTATCGTTCCAACATAAATGGAATTCAGCCTATTCTTGACTTCTGCTAAATGATGCCCTTTATCTCTCAACCTTTCATAGACAGCCCGAGTTGACATACCGCAATAATAAGTCTCAGCGGTCTTTGCTCCTTTCAGCATACCATGCAACAGATACAATGAACATTTAAAATCCTGCCCCTTTTCCCAAGTCTTCTCATCTTCAGGACTAGCAAACGGACCATACCATTTTACTAGAAAAACATTCTCTTCCATGCTACTCCCAGCTAAAGGTATCAATAATTGCTCTTAATTTCGACATCACGCGAGTAAAAATACTCTTGCGTTCTTTCAGACCCACCCTCTTCTGGAGGATGGCATCCTGTATGATTTCCGGCTTCTCACGCTGCAGATAATCGTATTCTTTGAAGAACTCACGAATAGCCTCAACATCCAACCCCTCATCATAAGCAAGGTCATCTATTGCCTTGTTCTTTTCTTTAGAGATATATTCTGTGAGTCGGCTTTCCAAATCCATAGAGCCATCTGCCTTTGACCTGTTAAAGCCTATCTGGTCATCATCAACATTCTGACGGATAAAGCCATCGATGAGTTTGGTCTTGCTACGCATGGCAGCATCCTTAATCATCGTATCAAGAATCTGCTGGCGTTTCTGACCATAGTCCTCACTTGTAGGGTCAAGTTCCTCAATCAGTGCAAGGATGTATGCCACATTTATAATGTCACTATGCAGCAGTTCCAGACAGAAGTCTATATCCTCCAGCTTCGTATCACCATATTCTGACTGAGGTTCCTCAAGCTTACCACCCTCTTCCGTTTTATCTACGACACCGATGGTAATATCAAGATACTTGCTCCGGAAATCCATGTACTCCTGCTCATCCATGATGAAGTATGGGTCGTCTGCATCATAGTCCTCATATATCTGTACCTCTATCTTTCCACGAATGATATCTCGGAATGCAAGGACAAACTTCCTCTTCTCATTCTCACTTTGAAGAGTATCTATGAAAGCAGGGTACGGATACTTCTCCAAGAATTCAATCATCTTAATATTGAGTTCCTTACGGACTTTCTCATACGGTTCTCGTATGATTGTCTCATTAGGAGAGTTGTTGCTGAACAACTTGATGGAAGCATCGACATTTGCCTTGAGGTCTCTGAAACAAACAACCTTTCCAAAACGTTTCTTCTCATTCAGCACACGGTTTGTACGACTGAACGCCTGCAGCAGACCATGATATTCAAGATTTTTATCTACATATAGTGTGTTCAGCTTCTTTGCATCGAATCCGGTAAGGAACATGCCTACCACCAAGAGAAGGTCAAGAGGCTCCATATCCTTCTTGCGCTTCTTCATGCGTTCGTTCACATCATCATAATATGCTCCGAAGTTATCAGTCGTGTAGGCTGTACCGAACATATCATTATAGTCATCCATAATCATCTGCAGGTCGTCAGAGGTCACCTTGTCATTGGCAAAGCCCTGTCCCATACCGGTCAGTTCATCATCTTGACTTCCATTTGCAGCATAAGTAAAGATTGCTCCTATCTTGATTTTTGGATTCAGTTGCTTGAATATCTTATAGTAAGACACGAGCATCGGTACAGACTGCACAGCGAACAACGCATTGTACTCACCATCAAAGGTGGACTTATTGTAGTTATTCAGAATAAACTGCGCTATTTCCTGCATTCTGACCTCTGCCATCATATCCACATTGGAGTCTCCTTTATAATACTCCACGAGGAATCCAAGCACATTCTCATCAGCAATCGCATCCTTGATAAGATACTTGTGCAGACACTCGCCGAAGACCTCTGCTGTAGTGTGTTCCTGCTTGGCATTCTCCACGAAAATAGGTGTTCCGGTAAAGCCGAATATCTGAAGGTTATGGAAAAATCCAACGATATTCTTGTGGCAATCACCGAAGTGGCTGCGGTGGCACTCATCAAATATCATGACCACCTTCTTATTTCTCACCTCTTGGAGATGCTTGTTATAGTAGTCACGAGTTACTGCACAATTGAGCTTCTGAATTGTTGTAATCAGAATCTTCGAGTTACCGCTCAACTTGTTTATGAGCTGATAGGTATTATCTGTGCCATCGACTGCGCCAGCTTCAAATGCCTCATACTCACTCTTGGTCTGAGTATCAAGGTCATGTCGGTCAACAACAAAAAGCACCTTGTCAATTCCATCCAGTTCACTGACCAACTGCGCTGCCTTGAATGATGTCAGAGTCTTTCCAGCTCCTGTAGTATGCCATACATAACCATTCTTGTTCGAATTTGCGACCCTGTCAATAATGCGTTCAACCGCATAATACTGATATGGACGCAATACCATCAGAGACTTATCGCCTTCATGCAGAACAATATATTTGCTGATTATCTTTCCAAGAGTACACTTGTCAAAGAAGAAGTTGGCAAACATATTAAGTTCGTTGAACGGATGATTCTCCGCATCAGTCCAATTGAAAGTGAACTTGTATCCTCCATTCGGATTATTGGCAAAATATCTGGTGTTCACTCCATTTGATATCACGAATATCTGTATGTAGTCAAACAGACCATGAAATGAAGTCTTGTGATACCTCTGAACTTGATTATAAGCCTGCTTCAATTCCACTCCACGCTTTTTCAATTCTATCTGTACCAACGGCAGACCGTTTATCAGAATGGTCACATCGTAACGACACTTCTTTCGCCCCTCAACAGTGATTTGATTTGCTACTTGAAATTCATTCTGACACCAACTCTGAGTATTCAGAAAACTTACCCAAATACGGTCTCCATCCTCTGTCTCTAACGGGAACAGGTCACGCAGTTTCTTTGCTTTCTCAAAACGAGTACCACCTTCAAGATGGATGAGAATCCTATCGAATTCCTTATCAGTGAAGTGTTCACGACCATGCAATGCGAGTTCCTTCGCATTGTGTTTCTCCAGCTGAATCTTGAAATTCTCTTTAAGATTTTCCTCTTCCTTGATTACAACCCTCTCATAACTGTTGTCAACAAGAGTTTTAATCAAACCCTCTTCTAAAGCAGCCTCACTTTGTGTCGCCATAATCCTTAATGCTATTAATTGGAGTGTTTCAACCAACAAAAATAACAATTTTTCCGTAGCCGATGTGCTGGGTAGGGATTTTATTTCTATCTTTATGGTCGTTAACCGCCAATCGGATAACGAATTAAAAGCAGAAAGGAGAAGATTTTTTATAATTGCGCGATATACAGCCTGTGATTCCTAGAGGGAATTACGGGCTTTTTGTTTTTGGGACTCGGCAGCGAACTCAATGTTTAACATTCTTAAATACACACAATTATGAAACATGTTATTTTCTCATGCCGTCTGATTGAGTCGGCAAAGTGCCAAGGCACACCGGCAGCCGAAGATTACGCAACGCAGTTTGAGGAGTTTTCCGGCATCGCAAGGAATATCCTCATGAGTGATGCTGGCTATCTTGCCATTGCAGAGATTCTTGATGAGACTCTCGGAATCCTTGAAGAAGCCGTCAGGAGCAAAAAAAAATCCTGCGCTTAACTCGTATCTGAAGCAGGCGTGTCGCAAGACCCGACTCTTCATCAACAAAAACGACCTGCGACTTACTTCTCCGGAGTTATTCACTCCATTGCAGCCACCTGCAGTAATCAAGTCTCCACTGCATTGGGAAGCGAACAAGGCTGACCTCTATGAGCTGCTCATCGCCTTCGACAGTCTCGGCATAATCACTGAGGACGGAGTCAAAGCTCCGTTCACCCATCTTGTGCGTGAATTCTCACGCGCAGTAAACATTCCTTTTGACCCAGAGTGCCACAATGAGCGCAAGAGAATCCTCAATCGCTCGACCCGTAAAACGGTCTTCATTGACAGATTGAAAAGGGATGGATTCAAAATTGATGAAAATTTTTCCTACTGATTTCTAACATCTTACAAAAATAAACCTCCCCAGTCGTGAGGCGACCCGTCTTGAATGGAGTTGTTCAAGTGAAGACCTTTGCCATCGGATTTAAGCAAGAATACGATGGAACTCGACCAGATATTGAACGACCTGCAGACCTCATTGGATGTAGTCCAATCGAAGCTCAATATGCTCAAGACCGTACAGACAGGAAAGCTGTATGAAGTGGATATTCTCATGACTAGAAAGGAGGCTGCATACTTCATCAATAAGTCCACGCGACAGCTTGACCGTCTATGCGATGAGCGTAAAATCAAACGCGAGTACATAGACGGGGCTGTCCGCATCCGGAGGAGTTCGCTGCTTGAATACTTGGGAGTGGAGGTAAGACCGCTTGCCAGCAAGACAAAACCGATGTCCGAGTTCGACAGGATATTCAACAAATATCATTAGGGATGAACTACCTGACCGAAATAAAGAGATTCAACGAGTTCTTGCCGACCAGCGGACTGACCGCATCCTCAATAGTTCTGTGGTATGGGCTGATGTACATATTCAACCGAAGCGGATGGATAAAAGTTCTTGAGATTCCCATGAACAACATTGAGTCGCAGACAAAGCTGTCGCGCTACACCATCAGCAGGGAGAGGAAACGGTTGTGCAGACTAGGGCTCATCGGCTACACCCGTCCGGACGGATGCCTGCATGGTCGATACGAAATCCTGCCACTATCCGAGAGAGGGATGTTGCAGAATGACACAACGAGGTTGCAGGAAGACACAAGCGGAAGAAGTCCGGAAAGTCCGGAGTTGTTGCAGCCTTTGTTGCAAGATGCTACACCACCCAAGATGGACACCTTTATTAAAGATAAAAAACTAAACTCTTCAAATAGTATGAATAAAAGTAAAAGGAATTCTCAATTCAAGATGGATAAGTGGCTCGAAAGTCTGGAGTCTCCTTGGAAGGAACTCATGGAGCAGTGGATGGAGTACAAGGCTGCAAGAAAGGAATCCTACAAGACGGAGATGGGAGCGCGAAAATGTCTCACGATGTTACGGAATCTATCTGCGAACAATCCGCAAGTGGCTCAACAGATTATCGACCAGAGCATGGCATACAACTATGCCGGACTCTTCCCTCTTAAGTCGTCATATGGCAGTCAGCAAAGCCGGACAGAGGCACCTCAATACGGTCAGCGCATCGGTCAGATTATTCAACCGGAAGATGAGCAGAAGCGCAGGAAACTCATAGAAAGGCTCTCCAATGCAGGGAACAAGGACTACGAAAAAAAACAATCAATAAATACTAAAGACTATGGCTACATTGACAATTCAGCAACTCATCAGCAAGATGATTAAGGAAAAGGCAATCGATGAGAGAATCCAATGGAGGTGGAGCTGGGGCAATCACGAAGAGTGCAGAAGACTCTTTGCACATATCTTCCAAAGCGTTGACGGGACAATGTCTCGCTACCAGCACCTGCCGGAATATGAGAAAATCATTGATTGGATGACTGACACCTCCGACAAGGGACTGCTGCTCATCGGAGATTGCGGACGAGGCAAAAGTATCATTCTGAACTATGTGCTGCCTGTGTTGTTCCGGATGAAGAACAAGGGGATGCGTCCGGTACATGCACAGGACTTCTACAAGGCACATCCGTATCAGCAGAACTATGGTTACTACCAAAGACCAGAAGTATTCCTCGACCTGCTTGAACGCAGTGCCTTCCCAGCGATTGATGAACTTGGGGTTGAAGGTCAGTTGAATGACTATGGCGAGAAATGCGAAGGCTTCAACCTTATTCTCAATGCTGCCGAAAGATACCACAGACCGGTCTTTGTTTCCACCAATCTGACAGAGGAGCAGATTCTGAATCGCTATGGAGAGAGAACTCTTGACCGTCTGATGCATCTGTGCCGGACTATCCATTTCAAAGGAGACAGCCTAAGACGATAGAGCCATGCCGACAATCAAGAAAAGAACAAAGAGACCTTGGATTCCGGAGAAGAAGCCACACGAAGGCTACCGCCACCATAACACCAAGTTCTATCAAAGCACTGCATGGAGAAAACTTCGGGAAGAGAAACTCCGTAAGAATCCCATCTGTGAGCAGTGCATCCGAATCGGATTAATCATTCCAGCACAAGTGGTCGACCATATAGTTCCGATAAACAAGGGCGGAGCTGCGCTGGACATCGATAACCTGCAGTCGTTGTGTAACCCTTGCCACAATCGTAAATCTGCTATGGACAAGTAAGAAAGGAGGTAAACATGGATTAGAATCAACATTGACAATCGGACTTGAGGGATGCGATGGCGGAAAAAGTCACTATCGTGGTTGCAAGCACACGAGCCTCCATCCCTCTTGGTATTCATTCAACAGAATTATAATGAGAACAACTTTATCACTCAATCAGATAGTCGAACAATGGATTGCTGAAACCGATGCACTAGAAGCAACACGCAAGGACTATCGCAGAAAAATAAGTCTATGGTTCAGATGGCTCAAATCTCGTGGCTCAGACCCAAGAATGCCCAGCCGAGCAGATGTTATTGACTACAAGAATCAACTGCTGTCGTCCGGCAAAAGCAGGTTTACGGTCAACGGATATGTGACTGTCGTCAAGATATTCTATGCGTGGTGCGAAGGTAAACGGTACTATGACAATATCTCGCTGGGAATCAAGAGCAGCAACAAGCAGAAGGAGTATTACAAGCTCCCACTCTCGCGTAAACAGGCTTCTGACCTTGTGGAGAGTATAGACACCAGCACCATAATCGGCAAACGGGACAAACTCATGATAATGCTGATGCTTAGTAACGGACTGCGTTCATGCGAGGTACAGAGGATAGACATCAAGGACTTCGACATGATGGATGGAGAGATGATACTTCATATCCAAAGGAAAGGCAGCACTGATAAGCACGACACAGTGGTCATATCAAACGAAGTGGCAGAACTATTTGAGGACTACATCTCCAGCAAGAAAGAGTATGAGATTGATGATGCATTGTTCACCAGCCATATGCGTGGAGTAAAGAATGAGAGAATCAACCGCGAGACCATCAGTTTTATTATCAAACGAAGGCTTAGAGCAATAGGAATAGACGACCCGAAGATAACAGCACACTCACTCCGCCACACCTGTGGGTCTCTGATGATTGAGCAGGGATATGACCCACAACTCATACAAGATATGCTGGGGCATACCGACCCAGCGACCACGAGAATCTATACCAATATGGCTAGGCAAAAGAGGCTTTTTGAGTCAGCACCAAGCAAGAGATTATCCAGCATTCTGACTAAAAAATCGAAAAAGAAGAAGTGACCGACAAATGGTCGTATGAACATAAGATTAATTGATTATCAAGGTTTTGAGAAAGCCTTTGAAACAGGCTCAGTTACAGACCAAGCAAAATTCGGGTGAAATCAGCCGAAAAACGCTGTAACTCTTTGATAAAATTCAGGCTGACGGATGCATTAAGTCCGATGGGGAGGGGTCAGATTTCCTTCGTGGGTTTGCAAACCCAATCGCCCCCTTGGTCTTTTGCACACGCGTGCAGAATTCCAGAAATGAGAAAACCTCATGCATCACTGCAGGAGGCTCTCTTACGAAAAATTTAAAAAACATTCTTTGACAAAGTTATCAATAATTTCGATATGGCAAAAGGAGGAAAAGCAATATCAGACAATGACAAAAGACTCAGAGGAACAGACCAGCCTTGCAGGATGACGGAATCCAATCTTCCGGCTACGATATCCTGCAATTCATCACTTCAGACACTTCCCCGAAGCGGATTGAAAGGGACAGCCAAGAAGGTCTATATGATTGTAGGGACAGAACTGTTCAACAGAGGAATCTTGGATACACTCGGACTTGACTTGGTCATCGCCTATTGCCGAGAGATGGGGCTGTATCATGACATGATGCGAGAACTTGAAAAAGAAGGCATGACCATAAAAGTCGAGAGCAAACATGG
The DNA here is from genome assembly GCA_015060255.1 of Bacteroidales bacterium. Classification (GTDB taxonomy): domain Bacteria; phylum Bacteroidota; class Bacteroidia; order Bacteroidales; family UBA932; genus Cryptobacteroides. The sequence goes on from SUYV01000006.1 coordinate 11,499, forward strand.
CTATATAACACAAGTCAACCCCAAAAGGAAGATTGCGGAGAGTGCCTTGGCAGCAGCCAAAGGGCTGGCTTCAGACTTCGGTCTTACCCCTACCTGCAGAGCAAGAGTATTGTCTCTTGTAGCGAATGCTGTCAAGAAAGACGACTTTGCAGATTTTGAAACAATAGATGAACAATAACATGGCAGTAACGAAACAACATCCGGCAGAGACATACGCTCAGCAGGTACGCACTGGTAATATATTGACCTGCGAATTTGTGCAGCTTGCCGTTGACAGGTATTACCGCGACATGGACAATGCCCTAGACAAAGGCTGGTACTTTGACCGCAAGGCTGCTCAAAGAGCGATCAGTTTCATTGAAAGGCTCAAGCATACCAAAGGACAATGGGCTGGATTAAGATTCAAGCTAGAGCCTTGGCAGCAGTTCATAATCTGGAACATCTTTGGCTGGAAGATGGCAGACGGCACTCGCAGATTCCGCTACGCCTATGTAGAGATTGCCCGTAAGAATGGCAAGACCGCCCTCTCAGCAGGAATCGGGTTGTACATGCTGTTTGCTGACGGAGAATCCCGTCCGGAGGTATATTCTGCTGCCACTGTCAAAGACCAAGCGAGGATATGCTTTTCAGATGCAGTGGAGATAGTCAAGGCGACAGACCTCAAGAACTATCTGACCACATACCGCAATTCCATCGTCTATGAACTTAAAGGAGGTATGATGAAGCCTCTGTCGTCAGACTATGGAACACATGACGGTCTGAACCCTTCCTGTGGAATCATCGATGAGTTCCACGCGCACAAAGATTCCGGAATGTTCGATGTGATAAAGTCTGCTTTCGGAGCGAGAAAACAGCCTCTCATGTTCATAATCACCACTGCCGGATTCAACAAAGCCGGAGCATGCTATGCATACAGGGACAATGTAATCAAGATTCTGCGTGGCATCAACGAGGACGACACCTTGTTCGGAATCATATACACGATGGACGCAAACGAGGAATGGGACAATCCTCAAATGTGGATTAAGTCCAACCCTAATCTCGGTGTCTCGCTATTCCCGAACTACCTCGAAGACCAAGTGAACGATGCCAAAAACCGTCCGGAGGCAGTGCGTAATGTGATGACCAAGAATGTAAACCTTTGGGTTGATGCTGAAAAGACATGGATACTTGATGACGCGTGGATGAAGTGTGTCGGCACAACAGAGATTGAAGACCTGCGAGGATGCGAGTGCTGGGGTGGTCTCGACCTTTCCAATGTATCGGACATCACTGCATTTGTCTTGATATTCCATGAGAATGACAAGTTCCAACTGCTGCCCTTCTTTTGGATTCCGGAGGAGAAAATGCTGGAAAAGATTAGAAAAGAGAACATCAACTACGACCTGTGGGTCAAGGCTGGCTTCGTAAAAGTCACATCAGGCAATGTGCTTGACTATGAATTTGTCAAAGCAGACATCCTGCAGATTGTTGAAATTTATGACCTGCAATCCTCAGCCTACGACAGGTGGAACTCCAGCCAGACCATCATAGACCTTCAGAATGAAGGGATGGAATGCAACCCATTCGGGCAGGGCTATGGGTCTATGTCTGCCCCAAGCAAGGAGTTTGAGAAATTAGTTCTCAGCGAAAAGATTGAACACTTCGGTAATCCGGTACTGCGCTGGATGCTCTCTTCTACACTCATCAAGACCGACCCAGCCGGAAACATAAAGCCGGACAAAGAGAAATCAGTGCAAAAGATTGACGGAATCGTTGCATCCATAATGGCTCTCGGAGAATGGATGACCGCACAGGCAGAAGATGACAACGACCCATACAGCAAACGAGGGATGCTGAGTTTTAATGATTAAGTCATGAGACGGAGAAAGAATACACCGGAGCAAGTGCAGTTCCGACAGGAAATACTACAGAAGATTGCAACCCAGCCACCTCTGTCCGAGGAACTGCGAGACCTTCAAACTACAGAGGGATTCTATCATCTGTACACACAGATTCGTTTATGCTATCCGAACAACATAGAGGCATACGAAGCCATCGAAGAAGAGTATATCCGCATATTCGGTCACCGGAAATACTCTGAATATGATTCATTCCGGTCTTCCATGACGCAGAAAATGTCAAGAAAGTAACTTTAACCGTAAGAATGTTTCCGTTAAAACCTTTAGCCGACCCTTATGTTTGCACCGGTTATTAAACAGAAACTACGGTGTCAAATTTTCTTTCAAAAATTCTTGCTTTCAATCGTGGAGAGAAGCGGACTTCATCTGCAGAGTTCGAGGCTGCCGTCAATGCAGCACTTCTCTCCGACACCGTTTCCGGAATCACCAAGAAACCATATATCAGCGAAGAGGGCTCTCTGAATCTGTCAGCAGTCTGGGCTTGTGTCCGTATATTGTCAGAAACTGTCGGCACTCTTCCAATACATCTTTACCGCAAGACTGACAAAGGTCGTGAGCAGGTAAGGCAGCATCCATGCAGCCTTATTCTCTCATTACCCAATTCATACACCTCCCGATTCTCGCTGCTCCATCACCTTATGGTCTCATGTACGCTTTGGGGCAATGGATATGCGAGAATCTATCGCGACCCGATGTTCCGTCCTGTAAGGCTCCAACTACTGCATCCCACGCAGGTAGAGCCGATTCTGACGGACGATGACATACTCTTCTATCGCACTGACAAAGGCGAGCTACTTCCAAGTCATGAGATGCTGCATCTGAGAGGGTTATCCACGAATGGCTACAAGGGTAAAAGTCCGATTGCTGTCCATCGTGATAACCTCTCTCTTACAGCATCAGCACAGCAATATGGAGAAAAATTCTTCAACCAAGGAGGTAATATGTCCGGAGTCTTCAAGTATCCATCCACACTTAAGCCGGAGGCATATAAAAGGCTCAAGCATGACCTTATTCAACAGTCAGTAGGTCTTCATAATGCACACACGCCTCTGCTTTTGGAGGGTGGCATGACATACGAACGCATCAGCATTCCTCCGGAGGACGCACAGTTTATCGCTACAAGAAAGTTTCAGAAAACGGAGATTGCCACCATCTATGGAGTACCGCCACACATGATTGCTGACCTTGAAAGAGCCACCAACAACAATATTGAGCATCAAGGAATGGAGTTCGTCCAATACTGCCTCATGCCATATCTGGTGCGCCTTGAAGAGGAATTCAACCGCAAACTCCTGCGCCATGACGAATTCGGAGAATACTACTTCCTCTTCGGTCTCAACGGACTCCTGCGAGGAGATGCCAAGACCCGAAGTGAATACTACAAGAACATGAATCTCATAGGAGCCTTGAGTGCCAACGAAATCCGCGCCCTTGAAGACATGAATTCATACGAAGGCGGTGACGAATACTTCGTGCAGGCAAATATGCAGACTGTTGAGAACGCCCAATCCATAAACACCGATACAAATGAGCCAAAAGAAACAGAAAAATAACGAGCCGATAGAAGTAAGAAGCGATGTCTCAGACCTGCACATTGAGCAGCGTAGTCAGTCTGATACAAATAGTCGTACTATCGTGGGATATGCAGCAAAATTTGAACGCTGGTCTGACCCTATAATGGGATGGTTCAAAGAGCAAATTGCTCGTGGGGCATTCTCCGAAACGGATGTGGACGATGTCATCATGTGCTTCAATCATGATGTGAATTCCATTCTAGCAAGAACGACCTCCGGAACTCTTAAACTTACTACGGACGATATAGGTCTCCGCTTTGAATTTGACGCTCCGGACACGACCCTCGGAAACGACATCCTTGAGCTCGTCCGAAGAGGAGACATCAGCAAATGCTCATTCAAGTTCAAAGTGGATAAAGACCAGTGGCGATATGCCGATGAGGAGAACGGACTTGAATATGACGAGCGCACCATCGAACACATATCAAAGGTCATCGATGTCTCACTCGTTGTATTTCCTGCCTACAAGGACACAGAAGCATCTGTCCGCGAGCTGGAAGAGCGCAAGGCAGAATGGCTTAAATCTCAAGAGCCACAATCAGTCACACTGAACACATCGTCAAGAGACAGACTCTTGCAATTTCTTAATCTTAAAAATCTATAAGTTATGCCAAAACTAAAACAACTGAAAGAGAAAAGGGCATCGGTCTATTCACAGATTGATGAACTTCGCAAGGCTGCTGATGGTCGCGAAATGACCGCAGAGGAGCAGGCAAGATGGGACACTCTCCTTGCCGACTACACAAAGGCAGACAAGGCAGTGGAAGCGGAGGAACGCTTCGTTGAAATCCACCGCAAACAGGCGGAAACTGTATCGCAGCGCACTGAAGGTGTTAATGCTGAAGACGAGTACAGAAGTGCTTTCCGCGATTATCTTCTGCATGGAGCACAAGGCATATCCGCTGAGCAGAGGGCAATCTTTGAAAGCAGAGACACTTTGCAGGGACTCTCTGCCGGAGTTCTTATTCCATCCACCCTTGCATCAAGTATTGAGAAAGCTCTCAAGAGTTATGGTGGTATGTTTGAAGCCGGAAGCATCATCACGACAAGCAACGGTGGCGACCTCATCATGCCGACCATCAACGACACCTCTGCCAAGGCTACGATTGTAGCAGAATATGCTCAGTCCAGCAAGCGCACCCCATCATTCGGCTCGGTCACCCTCAAGGCGTTCACCTACCGCACTCCAATCATTCCGGTATCGCAGGAACTTCTGCAGGACTCCGCCTTCAATCTGGACACACTGCTCAGCGAACTCCTCGTTGAAAGTTTCGGAAGAGGCATCAATGAGCATCTCACAACTGGTAGCGGAAGCGGTCAGCCAAAGGGAATCGTCACTGCAGCGACAGCATCCGCAGCAGAAGCAGCTGCAACTGCAATTTCTCTTGACAATCTGCTTGACCTCATCAAGGGCGTGGACAGTTCGTATGCAAAGAACGGCAAGTTCATGTTCAACCGCAACACCCTCTTTGCCCTTGCTAAAATCAAGGATAATGAAGGACGCTACATTTGGCAGGACGGCACACGCACCGGAGCTCCATCTACACTCTTCGGAAAGAATTATGTCATAAACGATGACATGGCAGACATAGGAGCAGGAAACGCCTCTGTTCTGTTCGGAGACCTCAGCAAATACAAGATTCGCATGGTCAAGAACTTCCGAGTGATTAGACTCAACGAACTTCTTGCAGAGTATCTCTCTGTCGGACTCTTCGGCTTTGCGCGCGTGGACGGTACTCTCCTTGATGCCGGAACTCATCCTGTACAGAAACTTGTACACGCAAAATCATAAAGAACCACCTGTGTATTCATAGTCTTTCATTTTGTTATGTCAGAGTTACCTGTATCAGTAGAATTGGCAAAGCAGCATCTGCGCCTCGGAGATGACAGTTCATTCGACTCTCTTGTGGCGGAGTACCTGCAGATGGCGTTTGGTATAGCTTCGGACTTTACTAATCGGGATTTGGTGGTTGATTTCGATAACCAGAGCCTGCCACCAGCCATCAAAAGTGCCGTTCTGCTGATATTAGGGACTCTTTTTGACAACGAGAGCGACACCCTTATCGGACGGTCTGCCACTCAAATCCCATTGACAGCCGAGAAACTGCTGCAACCTTGGAGAATCCACCCTTATAGTTCATCTGACGACAATGTTTGACCATAGGATAGAAATCCTTGCATACAAAGAAATGCGAGATGAGTACAACGACAGGACTGACGAGTTGGTGCATATTGCCACATGCTGTGCCTGTAGGACAGAAGCAGGTGGACGCGAAAACCTGTATGCCGGACGAATTGTTCATGAGAATGAAATTGTCTATACCGTCCGCTGGAGAGCAGGGATAGAGGCTGGGATGGTGGTAAAGGACATTAACAGGACACACCGGATTATATCTGTTCATGAAGAAGGACGCAGATGGAGACTGCACATAAAGGTCACGAAAAGCGATGCTGACAATCAAGGTTAACGGTTATAAAGAAGCCAAGGCAATTCTTGATGAGTTGCCAAACAACATGCAGAAGAAGATGCTGTTAGCTGCCCTCCGCCTCAGTGCCAAGCCTGCACTTGATGCTGCCAAACAGAATGTTCCCGTCAGAAGCGGAGCCTTGAAGAAGCAGCTGAAGATTGTCAGATTCCGAGACAGAACTGCTCCGAAAAGCGAAGTGGATGTTGCTGTGAAATCTGTATTCTCGCGTTCCAAAAAGAAGAAGGCAATAAACGAACACTATGGAAAACTCATCCACGAAGGTACGAGAGACCCTCGCACTCCTCGTAAAAAAGGACGCAGCATGGTATTCATAGGCAAAGATGGAGAAAAGGTCTATGCCAGCAGTGTAAAAGGCATCAAGCCTACCCCATATCTTGAAAAAGCCTACGCTCAGACATCTGAACGCATAGTTGCAGAGTTCGGAGACAACCTCGGAAATGCAGTCGAAAAATTCGTAAACAAGAACTTCAAAAAGATTGAATAATGGACTTTAAGAGTACTCTTCTGACCCTTTTAACCGACTACATTCCGGAATTGAAGGAGAAAGTGCAGGCTGGTGCAGTGGATGCCAAAACACCTGCCCCATTTGCGACATTCTCCATTCCGGAGGAGAAGCCACTGCGGACTCTTTCCGGAATTGCCGGATACGAGACGACCTTCGAGATTGCCGTCTATGACCAGCGGTTTGCTGGCGCGGAATCCCTCAAACGAAAGGTCATCAAGGCATTAGACAACCGCATCATCAAGTCCGTAAGATGTCAGTACCGCTCATCACAGACCGACTACTTCGCAGACTATGACCTACACTGTATTACACTGACATTTAAAATTCTATAAACTGACGACAACATGGCTGAAGCTGAAAAACAAGTCATTCAAGGAGAAGATATCATCCTTGTCATTGACAACCAACCGACATTACACGCCACAACCCACTCTTTGAAGGTGGACTTGGAGCTGAAAGACCTCCGTACCAAGGATACTAACGGCAAGGAGAAATGCGCTGGAGACATATCATGGAGTGTTGACGGTGACGGACTCGTGGTCATCGACCCAAATCTCGCTGATTCCCACACTGCAGAAGATGTGCTGGCATTTGTTCTAGCCAAAAAGAAAGTTACTGCAGTATTGCGTTCTCCACTGAAAGGTCTGACAAAGACCTACAAAGGAGAGGCGTACATTACCTCATTCTCGCTGTCAACTCCAGCCGGAGACAACGCTACCTACTCTTATTCGCTCACCGGAAGCGGTGACCTCAAAGCAGAAGACCCCAACTAATAATACGAGAAACACATGAGAGAAATTACAATCAGAGGCAATGTCTGCCCGATTCATTTTGGTCTCAAAGCCATAAATGACTTTGCCAAGCGTACGGGCAAAGACTTCTCCACGACAATCACAACAACTGACGCAATCGCGACTTTTGAATCCCTCGCTGGCATCACTGCCCTTGGACTTAACGAGGGTGCAAGGCAGCAGGGACTGAAGGAAAGATATACGGAAGATGATGTGTGGGACTTCTTCGATGAGAATCCGCGCCTCGTCCTTGATGTCGCGGATATCTTCCGAGAGAGCATTGATGCCCTTACGCAGAAGTTGGGAGACATTGACCCAAACGGATAGACTCCGATGCCGAAAGTTCCGCTGCCTCGGAGATAACTTACGAAAGGTGGTTTGCTATCGGAGTAGGACAGATGGGGATGTCACCCTCCGACTTTGAAACTCTTACTCCGGCTGAATTTATCTATGCATGGGCAGGATGGATGAAGCTGGAAAAAGATAGGATAATCCACAGTTGGGAAACGACAAGATGGCAGACATGGGTGCTTACCTCCATCCAGCTTGACCGTAAAGACCGCAAACCACTAGAAGATATGTTCCCTATGCCTTGGGACAAGAAATCCCCATCACCGAAAAGAGACCTCACCATTGAGGAAAGAAAAGAACGAGTAAATAAAATAATGCAATGCGTCAACTTACAGAACTCATAACTCTGTTTATCTGCTTCCTTGTAGTGGCTGGCTGCTCGCCCCTGCGACACATTCAGACCACCGAGCAAGTGGATTCCACAGCGATTGACAAATCCGTCATTATGGTCAAAGACACCATAACTCAGGTTGTCAATCAAGTAGTTACGCAGACCGTCATTGAATATTATCCGATATATGATACAGTCTATATCGAAGCATCAAAGGTGGCTGTGCCGATTCCAAGCGAGGTCACCTCCTCTATACCACAGCCAATAAAAAGCATCACACAAACCGAGATACGCACAGAGATGCAGTCCTCTGCTCAAAGAGATAGTATTACTTTAAAGGATACTGCCACTCACTTTGACAAAGAGGTTGAATCCGAAACAGAAGAGTCAGCCCCATCCTCTGTAAGGGTAATCCGGTATATTGTTCTGCTGCTCATGCTGCTATGCATCTTGATAATTGTCATAAAAATCAGAATACGATAATGAAAACACCCATATCCTATTATGGCGGAAAGCAGACTCTACTGAAACATATACTTCCGCTGATTCCACAACATAAACTTTATACAGAAGCCTTCTGCGGAGGGTGCGCTGTCCTTTTTGCCAAAGAGCCTACCGGATGCGAGGTAATAAACGACATCAACACTGAGCTGGTCAATTTCTATAAGGTCGCCAAAAACAACTATCCCGAACTCAAGAAACTGATTGATGCCTCCTTGCATTCTCGCGAAGAACATGCACATGCTAGGCATATCTATGAGCATCCTTCGTTCTTCAGTCCTATTGAGCGTGCGTGGGCTGTATGGATTTGCACCAAGCTGGGATTCGCTTCTATGATTGATGGGACATTCGGCTATGACCGCACCGGAACAACCACACAGAAACTACGCAATGCCAAGGAACAGTTTACGGAAGAGTTGTGTGGCAGGCTTGACCATGTTACCATTGAATGCGAAAACGGTACTCATGTGATTAAGCGATATGACTGTGAAGATGCCTTTCATTTCGTTGACCCACCGTATGTCGGAACTGACTGCGGACACTATAACGGCTCCTTCAACGATGAAGATTTCCAGCATCTTCTTGAGACCCTCTCCAAGGTCAAAGGCAAGTTCATGCTAACGATGTTCCCTCATCCTCTCATTGAGAAGTTCGTAGAGCAACATGGCTGGTATATCCACCGTATTGAACGCACAATCACAGCATCCAAGGTGTCAAGGCGCAGACAGGAAGAGTGGATTGTAACCAACTATCCAAAGCCGGAATAAAGCACATAAACTATTGAATATAAATGCGTTAATTCTCTCGAATTAACTTGCGTGTTCCAAATAGTGATGTTATGTTTGCAGTACAATAAACGGTTGAATACTAACAAATTAGAGCAAGGATTATGACACGCAAAGAGACACTTTTGAAAGAAGTTTATGCCATCCGCAATCTTATCGCAGAGGTGAAAGGCAAGGAGCAGGAAGACCTTGAGGCACTTGTTCACACTTGGAAGTTCAAGGAAGAGGCAAAACGCTGGAAAGAATACGAACTTAGGGCAAGAATTGAGCAGCTCGGAGAACTGCTGACAATAGCAAAGAAGAACAAGACTGTAAAGGATGCAACCGAAGACTACTACCTTACACCGGAGGGAGCAGCAGTAAAAGCTGAAACAGAAGCCAAGATGGAGCAGACCGAAACCCTCTTCCACGAGACAAAGGAACAGGTCATCAGCACTATCAATGCTGAACTTAACAGGTGCATCGGAGCAGGATGGAGAGTTTTCTCACTCTCGGACAGCAGTATGGAAATAGGAATCACTGACCCCGAAAAGCCAAATGAACTTATCTTCGGACAAAGAGCAGACCTCTACTACGAAAGAAGGACTTACGGATACGACAGCTACAAGGAAAGATTCGAACTCAATGTAGGAACTTGCGGTGGTCACGACCTCCTTCCGGAAGAACTCACAGGTTCCTTCGCAAACTTCTACATCGGCATCGGAAAATTCTACTCAAACATTGAGTTTCTCGCTTGGCTCAAGAATACCCTCTTCGGGTACGCAGACCGCTGCAAAGAACTCCGAACGGAGTACAACAACTTAGAGGCTAAACTTGAAAACCCACTTAATATCTGAGACCATGATGTACGACCTTATGATTGAAAATTGGGAGGATGAGAAGTACGGTTACGAGCAGCAGCGAAACCAACTTCTGAATGCCGGACAATACGGAGAGCCTGTCAGAATCCTCAACACCAAGATAGAAATGTGCCGACAGTTCGTGCAGTTTCTCAAACGATGCGAAGAGCAGGAACTGGCACTCCTTAAAGAATCGGAGGAATAGACATGGACTTCGAACTTCAGAATCTTCGGGACACGCCCTACAACAGACAGGTCTGCGATGATGCAGCCGACACCTTTGGCAGCAGACACTTCAGTTGGGAGATACGCAACAATGCCATATGGGTCAAGGCAAAAAATCTGACCCTTGATGAATACAGGAACTTTCTAAAATATTTGAAATAGGACATGGGAACAAAAGCAAAGATAGGCGACACTATCAAGATTATCCACCTCAAGGGTGAGGACAACCGCTATGACGGGAAAACCGGAAAAGTGGAACTCATTGACGGCATCGGGCAGCTTCATGGCACATGGGGCGGTCTCGCTGTAATCCCAGAGGAAGACGAATTCATCGTCATCGGGAGAGCCGACTCATAGGCTCTCTTTCTCACTTCAACCTTGCTCCTCAAAGTCAATGATACCACAAGGGGTCGCCCAAAGCGACCCCTATCTTATTATAAATCTTCCATTGCTTGTTTCTTAACTCGCTCTGTATTTATCTTATCCCTATAACGCAGAATTACTCTACACTCATAATTATTATATTCCATAGACAGTTCTATATCACCTTTATCTGTCTGAAAAGCGGATGCCCATGTACATCTATCCATACGCAGTTCATGCATTTTTCCATTTGCATCCCTTGGTTGAGAACCAGAGAATTCTTCTACAACGACAGCTGGCTCACCATATTTTTCCGTAAGCATAGTCTTAAAGAAATCATAATCGCCCTCTAAGTCAGACCATGTCTCTCGAACATTAAACATTACTCCTATCATGCTAACCACATTAAGTGGCTTAAGCGTATAGACCCCCACCATACAGTTCTTATACCCAGCAAAATCGCCTTGCAATACAGCCACACCATCTTGCGTTCCGAGATGGGTAAAACCAGCAGTTTTCATTTTGGTCACAAACTCAGTTAATGTTCCATCAATTGGAACACCCTTAAAGGTAAGATGCTCTGATTGCGCCCATGCCATTAATGAGCAACAAGCAATTACAAATGTCAAAAATATCCGTTTCATAGTCGCTGAATTATATATTATTTCATGTTCTTAACACGCGGTCTGAAGAAGTTGTGGAATTTCACCGTCATATGATAGAGCCATTCAAACTGTCTGCTCCAATCACTCCTATCATGATAGTCTCCCGCAGTCTCGACTGAAATATAGCAAGACTTCTTATCATCTAGTCGAGACCATTCTATATCCATTGAAATATCTGTTCTAGACTCCTCAAATGAGGTTTCATATAACTTATCAAAGTTTGCCTTGGCATTGTTTGAGTCTAAGATAAAGTCCACAGCAACCATTGTTCTCTTGCGTCCTACAACAGCCGAGAGGTGAGCTGCAGAAGTACCTATTGCCACATTCGTCCAATGCTGAGGAGAAGGTGACTGAGGCTTATAAGGAGTATTGGATTGTTTCAATACATATTCACGATATGCAGTCCAGTATTCGAGTTTGAGTTTGTCTGTCTCGCTCAAATCCTCATTAACCTGCTTCTTGACACTCTTAGACCAGCCGTTTGGCTTTGCTACGACCTTGAAATTAGGAGCCACCGGACTATCTCCAATCTTGAAAAGCTGCACTTCAATAGCAAAGAAATTATAACTCTCATCCGTGATAGCATTGAGCCAGTCTACTGCTGCGCGATGCTCCTCGCGAATCTGAGAAGCAATCCAAATAAATGTGGAAGCTTGAAGTCCGGCACAATAAGTAATAACCTGTCCCAAATGAGAATGGTCTGTCTGCTCCAGCTGATTTTCAATTACTACATTCCTATTAGTCACGATATCCTTGCAGAGAATATCTGCACTGAAGGAGCCGACCTTCTCTTCTTTAGCGATTACCTCCAGCTCCATTCCAATGGCTTCTCCAAGGAGTTCGATGTTTTCAACTTCGGCAAGCCAAGGTGTAAAATCCTTCGCTTCATCCTTCCACTGATTTCTCAGTTCTACCTTCTCAAGTCGTGCAAGTTTCATAGGCTTTCAATCAATTGTCTCTCAAAGATAAGCATTTGCCCACTGCCAACAATGGATTTGATGAAAAATAATTTTAACCGGAATAACCTTTCCGTTAAGTTCTATCCTCATGGTCTACCTTTACCGCCAGAGATAATGGTAGAAGATGGCATACTTTGGACTGAAATATTATGCAGAGATGCGCTCAAAATATAAGGGCGTGATATGGCGAGTGGAAATAGCGGAGCGTGGCTTCATCGGTATAGCTGAGCAGATGGACTTTTCCGGAAGCAATCCGTTGAAAATCACATGGGAGAATCGTGGAGATGATTTCTTTGTTCCGGTAAAAGCCAGCGAAGCAAGCATCACAGTCATGTGCCACAAAAACTTTCATTATATCAACCTGTTCACTTCCGACCCTAGAAAATATCGCGTGACAATATTTCGTAATGGAGGCTTCTATTGGCGTGGATTCATTACCGCAGACCTTTACTCTGAGTCTTTCTCTGCGCCTCCCTATGAGGTTACAATCAGAGCAGTTGACGGATTCAACATCCTATCCTCAATTGACTTTTACGATGAATCTACTGCCTCCAAGACCGGTCTTCGCTCCCTTTATTCTTTACTTACGCCATGTATAGATGTGCTGGAGTTGGATATGAGCTTATGTGATTGGCTAGACTTATATGCAGAAGGCATGAGTGAATCAAGTTCCCCTCTCCGGCAGACATATCTCGATATGGAAATGTTATACTCGGTCTATGAGAATCCTACTTTTAGAGATGTGCTGGAACTGTGCCTACGACCATTCGCTGCGCAGATATTTCAGTCTGCTGGAGTGCTGAATATCAGGAGACTCCATTCCCTATATAGCGACAATCGTCCTGCAGCATTTTTTGCTCCGAACGAGAGCATTCCATCTGCTATCAGAACGACACATCAGTATATAAGGGTCATAACAGACGGAAAATGCCGAATCGCCAACCTGTTCAGAAAGCGCGATGTGCAGGATAATGCATGGGATGGTGCGATGTACATCATGGGAGACAATTCCACTTTGGAAATCACCCCTCCCATCCGTAGTGTAAATGTCGCTGTGAAAAACAAAGAGATTGACGACCTAACAGACAAGCTAGGATTCTTTGACATCGACAATTGGTCTGATGCCAATAATGCTCTCTCCTTTGGCGATAATAGAAGCCTGACAATCGGAGGAGACAACGACTACAAGGACACCATCATGCAGACTGCCGGATTTGATGTCAAGCAATGTAACTTCACCATCACATGGGAGTTTACCTTGAGAGCATTATACTCAGAACGCAGGTCTTCGACAGGAGGATACTATACTCCTCGTAGCACAGAGCCTCATACCTGCACTCTTAACTACGGCATAAAGGTGGTCGGCACAGATGCCACCTACTACCTTACTGCAGATGGCGCATGGGACACCTCGGAGGTCGATGTGTGTTCCTCTGTGGATACCGGTACAGATGAGAATATAAAAATAGAGATTGACGGCATCCCTATCAATGGGAAACTGATATTCTACATCCGGCAGACTCTTGGCGGAGACTGGTACACATATAGCGGAGGACGACAGAGCGGACAGACAGTAGGGTCGCAAGAAGGCATGATGTTCTTCAATATGAGAATGAGCATAAATGCAGATGAGTTTTATGACAATGGCTTAAGCATCAACACTATTGTCAATCCTGCCAACAACATAGACATGAGCATATCGCTCCCTGTCAGTGACATTCCGGCTATCCCTAACGACACTCTGATATTCACTCTGTATTTCCTCCACGCAGACAAGAATCCGACCCGTCTATGGCATACCAAGGGCAAGGAAGACTACATGAATCTTGTAGAACACATGACCCTCGGAGCATTGAAGTTCCGGCAGACTCCTTCCCACAAACTTTCAGCCGAGATTCTTTCAGCATTGCACCTTGACCTCAACTCCGTTCTGCTGGATAAGAAGTTTCTCAACGCTGGATTCTTTATCAATTCAATCGAAGTCGATGCTCTTGTTGACACACATGAATGTGAAATGGTCGAACTACCCAAGCTGCTTCAAGTAGAAGCTCCATTGGATGGGGACGATTGCATCGCCATGAAAGTCTTTGTCGAAAAGTGTGAGCAGTGTATCAGATGCTTGAACTTTCTGATTATAAAGATGGAGTCCGGAAAATTATATTGCTTTGATGTATTGACAAAAGGTATGACCCTACTCTATGAAGACGATGAATCATACGATATCTTCCCTGCTGAAAACGGATATGTAAGGGCACATCAGACCGAGGCTTTCTATTGCGACTATCGTGGCAAAGTCCGAAAGACTCTCGATATTCCTACGACTTATGCTGGATTTATAACCGTCAGAGATGGTGAATGGTGGGTACTATGCCAATACACAGGAAGATATGACTCCAAATACATGGTCTTTTCGCGTCCGGAAATAAAGACCACATATACAAGGGTTGCTGGCACAGCGAGAGCATCGAATATTCTGGTCTATATGTACGGAACATTCAAGCATGCCATAGTAGAAAAGAATCAGATTGTCATAAACACGACTTCTGCCTGTTATGTCTATGACAACCGTTATCACACAGCACCTAATGTATTCAAGGTATCTGACTACGACCAAATAGTAGCAATCAATGATGATTACTTCATTCTTGCCGGAAGTGACGACACCTTAAAATGCTGCCACAGGGACACTCTGACCACTTACACAGAAAGTGAAAGCTTCGGAGAATACGCATACCATGCTGCCCTGTCGCAGACCAAATTCGTGACCGTTCTAGACAACGCAGCCCTGCATGACATCAAGACATTGGATAGTTATTATATCCATAATCATGTCGGGCAATACGAGGAAATCATTGATGTATTCTTCATCTACGGAGACCTCTATCTGGTGCAGACAAACGGTATTTTCAAATTCATACAGGAAGTCACAGAAACATCTTAAATCTTAGAATCATGGAAACTATCAGTCTTATTTTGAATCTCCTGCTGACCAGTGGACTTATCGGGACACTCATCTTCTTCAAAAGCAAGAAGCGCAAGGAGTCTGCAGAAGCTGATTCTGCAGAATTGAAAAACACAGAGCAGGTCGTATCCATCCAAAGCGAGCAGATTTCACGACTTGACGGAAGAGTTAACAAACTTGAACACAAGGTCTCCAAGCTCGAAATCATCATCGAGCATAAGGACAGCGAAATTGACAAGGGTAGAAACATCATCCGGCAGGCTTATAAGTGCAAGATTCCTCCCGAAGAGTGTCCAGTACTGTGCAAACGGGCAGAACTTGAGGAGCAGGAGAAAGCCGAGAAAGAGAATGGAGAGGAGGTGACAGATGGAGAGTAGATTGCCTATGCAGCTCCCAAGAGGACTGCGAAACAACAATGCAGGAAACATCCGTAAAAGTTCAGTCCGATATCTCGGAGAGGTACGTCCTTCATCCGACAAGGCATTCAAGCAGTTCGAGACACGCGGATGGGGTTACCGAGCAATCTTTGTGTTGCTGGAGTCATATTCAAAACGAGGTTACAAGACCCTCCGTCAAATGATAAACCGCTATGCTCCACCTAGCGAAAACCATACAGAAATCTATCTGAAGTATGTCTGTGACTGTTCTATGACCGGAGCAGATGCACCATTAGACATAACTGACAAGAACACGATGGTGCTGGTGGTCTCAGCCATTTCCAAAATGGAAAACGGTTATCCTGCCATTATGGATGAGGTTTTGGAAGGATGGGATTTATATCAGAAACACCGCCCCTAGACTATGAGCAGACGAATTGCCGACCTACTGATTAAGATTGGAGCAGACTCCTATGAGTTTCAGCAGAAGGCACAGGCTGTAGAGAAAGGACTTGGCTCATTGGACAAGAAGTTGTCTTCTCTCGGCAAGTCCTTGTCTCTCAAGCTTACCGCACCGCTTACTGCATTAGGAGCAGTCGCTCTCAAGAATGCAGATACACAAGTGCAAGCGGAAAGTCGTCTGATGAATGCACTTGGAGGACGAACTGACATTCAGCAGAGACTGCTGACGCAGGCATCTGAAATCCAATCGCGTTCAGTCATTGGAGATGAAGCCATCATAGCCCAGCAAGCCTATCTTGCATCTCTTGGGATGACTGAGTCGCAGATTAAAGATGTAATAGAAGCATCAGTTCAGTTGTCCTCAGCCACAGGAATGACCCTCGAAAGCGCGGTAAAAAATCTCGCAAAGACATTTGGCGGTCTGACCGGAGAACTTGGAGAGAGCATTCCCAAACTCAAGGAACTCACAACAGAGCAACTCAAAAGCGGTGAAGCAGTCAAGTTTGTCCTTGAGAACTACAAGGGATATGCAGAAACGGCTGCAGATAATGGAACGGGCGCAATAAAGCAGTTACAGAATGCGTGGGGAGACTTCCTTGAGCAGGTCGGTGCTGCCATTATGCCTATGGCAAATAAAATCGCCAATGCTTTATCTGTAGTTGTAACCGCCATGCAGCGCATCTCTCCGGAGGGAATGAAAATCATTGTCGTGATTGGAGGAATCGCAGCAGCAATTGCACCCCTATCTCTTGGTATCTCCGGCATTATCAAAATGATGCCGATGCTGGCTTCCGGATTGACAGCACTGCTATCTCCTGTGGGACTTGCTGTAACTGCAATATTAGCACTTGGTGCAGCCTTCCTATATGCCAAGCAGCAGAAAGACTCCATGATTCAAGATATGACCAATGAATTCGAGGGACTTTCTTTAAGGACATTGGAGAGCAGATTGAGAGAGAATCGTAGGCTGCAGGCTGTAAATGAAAATGAGTCGCCTTGGCAGGGACAATCCATTGCATCCAAGGTTACCTATGCACTAAACAAAGGTGACCGGAGAAGAGCATTGGAAATGGAAGAGCAGGCACTGGTTGCTGCAATTGCCAAAAGTAAGAAGGCAATCGAGGACAGAGCAAAAGCCGAAGCGGATGCCAAGGCAATCCAAGACCAGATGAATCAAGCCATCGCTGGAACAAACACTCAGATTCAGCAGGAAGGTGGACTCATCAATGAACTCACAAAGAAGATTTCCGAACTTGAGAAAAAGAAACTGCTTCCGGAGAGTACCATAGAGGATATCGCTGCGTATAATGCAGAAATAGCCGAGTTGAAACAGAAACTGCAAAGACTCCAAAACATAACACCGGAGCAGCTGAGACCGCGAGAAAACATTGAGCCATTGGCAGCACTGCCACCAATCAAGGCTCCAGCACTTGTTGTGGAGCCACTAGACCTCAAGCCAGTCATGTCTAAATACAGCGCACAAATGGCGCAGATTTACGACTATGTGCGCAACGGATTGATGGGATGGGCGGATGATACTTCCGATTATTTGAGCGAAAATGTGGCGGATATTACAGCCATTGTGCAGACCCACACAGAGGCTCTTGTTGCAAAAGGCTACAACTTTGAAACTGCGCTTGAAGAGGTCTATTCGCGAATGGGACAGGTCATGCAGAGTTTCGACCAGCAGGTAGGAAAATTCCTGACCGACAGCATTGTCGCTGCAGCAGATGCCATAGGTCAGATAATCACCGGAGACCTCGGATTCGGTGGACTCATGAAAGCCATACTCACTCAGTTTGCAACATTTCTCAAGAATATCGGAGCGCAACTCATCGAGTTCGGAGTCATGATTATAGGCTTTAAGAGTGCTTTGAAATCCGTCCTAGCAAATCCTTGGGCAGCAATTGCCATCGGTGCTGCAATGGTCACTGCTGCAGCTATCATGACTGCTTTGATAAACAAAAGCGCACAGCAGAGTGTTCCAGCACTCGCCAATGGCGGTCTCGCTTTCGGGGCGACATATGCTATGGTTGGGGACAACCCCAATGCCAGCGTTGACCCAGAGGTCATTGCTCCGCTTTCGAAGTTGAAATCAATGCTGCCATCAGCCGGAGCGCAAGAGATAAAAATATCTCTCGGAGGTCAACTGACCGCCAAGGGAAGAGACCTAGTCTATGTGCTGGGGAAAGAGAACTATAAAACCACTATATTGGGAGGATAACAATATGGCAAACACTACTGACGGAGTAATGATTTCTCAGCTTGAGAGGGCTGATTCATTGCTTGGAAGCGACCTCTTAGAGATTGAGAGAGGTGGACAGTCTGTCGCTGTCACTGTTGACGAGTTCATTAATTATATAGGTATTCCGGAGTTCATCAAGGAACTTGAAAACATCATAGGATAACCATGTCTATACTAGAGCCTATCACCAGAAGACTTCAACGGGTCGTCATCAGAATGGATGAATACCTTACAAACCAAGGTGTGGACACCAGCGAAGCAAAGACCATCATGGATTATGTGAATCTTATTTCAGAAGTCCCCTCCGGAATACAATATGTCATGGAGGGATACCATCTGTTCAAAGGTAACACAGAGATGACAGAACTGCCACCCGACCTGCACGAAGAACGCTTTACTTCCATGTACTGCTTCTGCAGAGGCTGTACGGCACTCACCTATGTCGGGGCATTGGACACCTCCAATGTGACTGACTTTGTCTATGCATTCTATGGCTGCACATCGTTAACTGAAATCGAGTCCATCGACACTTCCTCAGCAGAATCTGTCGGAGAAATGTTCCATAATTGCAGTTCTCTTGTCCGGATAAACTCTCCTTTGGATGTCAGCAATGTCACCTCACAGCTGGACACGACCTTTACAGGATGCTCCAATCTGGTGGAATTAAGATTTACCGGAACTATCAATGTGGACATTTGGCTTTCCGGAGCATGGAGATTGAGTGTTGATAGCCTGCTGTCTGCCCTTAATGCCTTGGCTGACCTTACCGGCACAGATGTGACGAAAAAGATAACCCTTGGCGCACGCAACAAGGCAAAACTCACAGAAGAACAACTTGCCATTGCGACAGCCAAGGGCTGGACATTAGGATAGAATCTGAATGCCGAGGTCTTTTGCCTCCGCTGCGATTTTAAGGCGGTCACTTGCCCTTTTACGGGACTCCTTGGATGAGGATAGGGGTTTATCAAATACTCCGCCTATTTTGCCCTCTAAAACCGTCATATCGTGGTTTACTTTCGTATCAGTAATTCGAGCATAAATCTGAGTGGTTCTCACATTCGTATGCCCCAGCATCTTGCTGACCGATTCTATCGGCACACCATTCTCTAGGGTGACAGTCGTTGCGAATGTGTGCCTTGCCGAATGGAAGGTCACCTCCTTCTTTATTCCGCAAAGGGTCGCGATTTCCTTCAGATATTCATTGCACTTCTGATTGGTCGGCACAGGCAGCAGCCGTCCACCTCTATCCGCCACTGTATCCTTGTACTTGTCGAGGATATCGAGAGCCACAGGAAGCAGCTTTACATTTACCGGAACTTTGGTCTTCTGTCTGTGCAGGGTAAGCCAGTGGCTTCCGTCTGTCCATGTCTTCAGATGGGATTCATTCAGTTTCTGTGCATCAATGTAAGGAAGTCCGGTAAAGCAGCAGAACACAAATACATCCCTTATCTGCTCAAGCCTCACCGAGTCGAACTCCTTATGCATGACGGTTTCCAATTCCTGCTGCGAAAGATAACTTCTGTCGACCTTATCGAGATGAAGTTTCTGAAGTTTGAACGGGTCACCGTTTACCCAACCGTTGTCCCTTGCCATCTTGAAGACTGTCGAGAATCTGTGCATGAACTTGACTGCTGTGTTATTGTTGAGTTTCCTTTCTGACCGGAGATAGAGATACAATTTATCAAGAAAACGCTTGCTGATATCTGTCAGAGGCAGGTCTGAGGTCTTGTACTCCTTATTGACAAATGCCATGACCCTATCCTTGCAGACCTTGTAGCGAAAGAAACTCTCGTGCCCATAATCCTGCGTGACAACCAGCTTCTCATAATCAATAATGAAGAGGTCGAATAGTTTACCTACCGACATATTTACCTTCTCATCTGTCGAGAACAGGAGCATCTTTATTTTGGATGCCGTGATGACTTCTCCCGATGCCTGCAGGTCAAAGAAGTGCCTCTGAATTGAAGCCTGCAATTCATCAAGCATAGCATTGATATTCTTTTCACTCTTGGTTACACCGAGAGTCCGATACCGCTTCGTATCCCACCTCTGTGGGTCAATGGATTGCTTGGTCGAGAAGTGGATTTTCTCTTGGTTAACGGTCAGTCTCGCGAGGATTGGCGCAGTGCCATCCGCCTTGCATTTGCCCTTCTGCACGAAGAACATTACATTGAAAGTTGCTCTCATCTTGATAGTTATTAAACAGTTACAAAAGTATTTTGTCTCAAGATGCTGCACAATAGCGGAAGTGGACGACTTCTTACAAATGGTAGTCAAATCATAGACGCAGTAACCTATCGCTGTTTTCCGGATTTCCGGTTACGATTTGGATACCGATGGTTACAATCTGGTAACTATTTTTGACTACATTCTGTCTTTATCAGATAGTCAAAAGGTAGTCAGAAATCCGTCTGTAATTCTTTGATTGTTTTGCAGTTAGAACCTAACTAAAAGAAATTGAGGAAGTTACCATTTCAGTAACTTCCTCTTTGCTGCGGAGAGTGAGGGATTCGAACCCCCGGACCCGTTAAGATCAACGGTTTTCAAGACCGCCGCATTCGACCACTCTGCCAACTCTCCAATATGTTCCCCGTTGAAAGGGATTGCAAAGGTACGAATAAAATCGTAATCTGCAAATTTATTTTTCCTCTTTCGCAAAAAATTTATATTGGAACAAGAGGAGATATATTGCACCGCAGGTCACGCAGCTGTCTGCGAAGTTGAAGACTGCGCCGAAGAAGGTGCGCGGGTAGTCCATCCATGGAAGCTTGTAGTCAAAAAGCGGGAAGTAGAACATATCCACCACCTGTCCGAACATGAACGCGAAAGGCGCTCCCGGTGTGACTGTCTCCGGCCATATGAGACCATAAAAGAAACAGTCGATTATATTCCCCAAGGCTCCGGCCGTTATCATGGTAAGGCCGACCAGCACTCCGACTGGAGTTTCCGGTTTCTTCGCCAGCTTATCTATCCACCAGCAGAGCGCTCCGAAAAGCACGATACGGAAGACAGACAGCAGGACCTTGCCCCAGAGCCCTCCGAAAGCCATTCCGAAGGCCATGCCCTTATTCAGGACAAAGTGGAGCTTGAACCAGTCCCCGATGACATCTATCGTCTCGCCCAGGTCCATGTTCGTCTTGACCAGAATCTTAATGATCTGATCGATGATAACCAACACGACTCCAAGAACTACAAGACGGTTGCCTTTTGATAATTTCATACAGGACTACTTGTTCTTGTTCATCATCTCCTTCGCCTCAACTGTAAGAGTTGCATGAGGAACGAGACGTAGTCTTTCCTTAGGGATAAGCTTGCCTGTCATGCGGCAAACGCCATAGGTCTTGTTTTCAATCCTTATGAGAGCTGCCTCGAGGTTCTGGATGAACTTATACTGACGCTGTGCAAGAGCACCTGCTTCCTCTTTGGAAAGCGCAGTTGCACCCTCCTCCATGATCTTGAATGTAGGAGATGTATCCTCAATATCATTGCTTGAGTCGTGAGTGATTATATCACGAAGGTGCTTATACTCACTCTTTGCCTTTTCAAGCATTTCAATGATAATGGCCTTGAACTCCTGGAGTTCCTCATCACTGTAACGTACCTTGAATTCAGGTGCGTTCTTTACTTCTTCTGCCATAGTTTTATCGGTTTATTGTTTATTTCATATTCAGCTCCTTCGCTTACGCTCAGGATGACAATCTAGCGCTTTGTCACTTTTATTCTTATCGTACCCTCGTTCCACTCAACCTCCGGAGCGTCGCCGGCCTCTGCCAGAGGCGCGCTTTCCACCGAGAGAGCAAGGGTCTGGGCTCCCACATATCCTGCAAAGTTTGCCAGTGAAGCGGCGATCTCGTCATATGCCTCGCCATCGGCGTATACGCATACCTCAACCTTGTCGGTCACATCGAATCCGCTGGTCTTGCGGAGGTTCTGGATACGGTTGATGAGCTCGCGGGCAACACCCTCCTGCTTGAGCTCCTCTGTTATGGTAACGTCGAGAGCAATGGTCATGGCACCTTCTGTAGCCACAAGCCAGCCCGGCATATCCTCAGAAGAGATCTCATAATCTCCCTTGTTGAGGGTCACGTCTCCTGAAGGGAGATTCAAAACATATCCTGTGCCAGATGCCTCAGCAGCCTGGATTTCCGAAATCACCTCCTGCGAGAGGGTTCCGAACGCTGCTGCGATCTCCTTCATCTGCTTGCCGTAGATCTTGCCGAGGGTCTTGAAGTTCGGTTTGATCTTCTTGGTGATGAGACCTGCAGTGTCAGAGATGAACTCCGCTTCCTTCACATTCACCTCGCCAAGAATAAGATCCTTCACGAGCTCGAGCTGCTCCTTGACGCGCGCGTCGATGACAGGGATGATGAGCTTAGAGAGAGGCTTGCGGACATTGATCTCAGCCTTGCGGCGAAGCGCGAGAACCATGGAGGTCGCCCTCTGTGCGAGAGCCATACGCTCCTCGAGATCCTTGTCTACGACGGTCTCGTCGTATGCAGGCATTGCCACATAGTGCACTGACTCTGCCTCTCCCTCCACGAGGTCAAGATAGAGGCGGTCCATGAAGAACGGAGCTATCGGCGCTGCAAGCTTGGCCACAGACACAAGAACCTGATAGAGGGTCTGGTATGCAGAAAGCTTGTCTGTGTCCATTGTACCGCCCCAGAATCTCTTTCTGCCAAGACGCACGTACCAGTTGCTGACGTGGTCGCAGACGAAATCCTGGATGAGTCGGCCGGCGGTGGTGATGTCATAGTCCTCATATGCAGCAACCACATCCTTTACGAGTGTGTTGAGCAGCGAGATCACCCATCTGTCGATCTCAGGACGCTCGTTCATAGGCACCTGCGGCGCCTTAGGATCGAATCCGTCGATGTTCGCGTAAAGCGCGAAGAATGAATATGTATTGTAAAGTGTTCCGAAGAATTTGCGGCGAACCTCATCGACACCTGTCACGTCGAAGCGGAGGTTGTCCCAAGGCTGCGCGTTTGTGAGCATATACCATCTGAGGGCATCTGCTCCGTATGTGTCAAGTGCCCAGAACGGATCCACAGCGTTTCCGAGACGCTTGCTCATCTTGTTTCCGTCCTTGTCAAGAACGAGACCGTTGGAGATCACCCTCTTGAACGCGCACTTGTCGCTTACCATCGTGTTGATTGCATGGAGAGTATAGAACCATCCACGGGTCTGGTCGACACCCTCTGCGATGAAGTCTGCTGTGATGCCGAATCTCTCGGAGCCGAGGTTGCGGAGGCCTTCCTGTGCATATGGCATCGCACCTGAGTCGAACCACACGTCGATGAGATCAAGCTCGCGGACCATCTTGCGACCGGTCTCCGACACGAGGAAGATATTGTCCACATATGGACGGTGGATGTCGATCTTGTCATAGTTCTCCTTCGACATGTCTTCCGGATCAAAGCCCTTGGCTGCGAAAGGATTCTCTGTCATGAAGCCTGCAGCAACGGCCTTGTCGATCTCTGCATAGAGTTCCTTGATGGAACCGATGCACTTCGCTTTCTTGCCGTCCTCTGTCTGCCAGATAGGGAGAGGTGTGCCCCAGTAGCGGCTTCTCGAGAGGTTCCAGTCCTGGATGTTCTCGAGCCACTTTCCGAAGCGGCCTGTACCTGTAGACTCAGGCTTCCACATGATCTGCTCGTTGAGCTCCATCATCCTCTCGCGTACTGCAGTGGTCTTGATGAACCATGAGTTGAGCGGATAGTAGAGGACCGGCTTGTCGGTGCGCCAGCAGTGCGGATAGTTATGTGTATGCTTCTCGATCCTGAACGCCTTGTTCTCCTGTTTGAGCATCACGCAGATGTCAACGTCGAGAGTAGGAGCGTCGGCAGGGAGAGATGCATCGTATGCATTCTTTACATAGCGGCCCTCCCACTCTGCATATGCCGGCGACATGTTCGCCGCAGCATATTCAGGGTCAAGGTCCTCGATGCGGAAGAATCGGCCGCGGAGGTCCACCTGAGCCTGGAGGTCACCGTTGCGGTCAACCACCTGGAGGCCAGGCACGCCTGCGAGTCTTGCCACCTTGGCGTCGTCAGCACCGAATGTAGGCGCTATGTGTACGATACCCGTACCGTCCTCTGTAGTCACATAGTCACCAGGGATCACCTTGAATGCGCCCTCGCCAGGATTGAACCATGGAATGAGCTGCTCATAGCGGATGCCTGTGAGCTCCGATCCCTTGAGAGTTCCTTCGAGGACAGTGAATTCCTGCTTCTTAGGGTTGAAATGTGCACCTACAAGAGCCTGGGCTACGATATAGAGACCCGGTACTCCGGTATATGGATTGGTCGAAAGGACTCGTACATAGTCGATGTTAGGGCCTACGCAGAGCGCAGTGTTTGAAGGAAGGGTCCACGGAGTTGTTGTCCATGCGAGGAAATAAGGCTGTACGCCCTCAGCGAAGAGGAACTCTGATTTCTCATCGCGGACCACCTTGAACTGTGCTGTCGCTGTGGTATCCTTCACGTCACGGTAGCAGCCGGGCTGGTTGAGCTCGTGCGTGCTCAATCCTGTGCCGGCAGCCGGTGAATATGGCTGGATAGACTTTCCCTTGTAGAGAAGACCCTTGTCATAGATCTTCTTGAGGAGGAACCAGAGGGTCTCTATGTAGCGGTTGTCATATGTGATGTATGGATCGTCCATATCCACCCAGTATCCTACACGCTCGGTCATGTTCACCCACTCGGCGGTGTATTTCATCACCTCCTTGCGGCATGCGTCGTTGTACTCCTCCACTGAAATCTTTGTTCCGATATCCTCCTTGGTGATGCCAAGCATCTTCTCGACACCGAGCTCCACAGGGAGTCCGTGAGTGTCCCATCCTGCACGACGGTTCACCTTATATCCGCTCTGGGTCTTGTAGCGGCAGATGGCGTCCTTGATCGAACGGGCCATCACATGATGGATGCCCGGCATGCCGTTGGCAGAAGGCGGTCCTTCGAAGAAAATGAACTCGGGCGCACCCTCTCTCAGCTCAAGCGACTTCTCGAATGCATGATTCTTCTTCCACCTGTCAAGCACCTCGTTGCCTGTCGCAACCAGATCAAGACCTTTATACTCTTTAAATGCCATATAAATTAAAATAATTATCTATTTTTGCAATGACGTTACCACGTCACAAAACTTAATCGGCAAATATACTAATTTTTAATGAGATAATGAGCATACTGGATGTCATTCTTTTAATATGCTTCATACCTGCCCTGATACAGGGACTGAAGAAAGGTTTCATAAGCCAGGTGATATCCATCGTATCCCTCATTGCCGGCGTATGGATGTCCTTTGAATTTTCAACTGCCGTAAGCGCATGGCTGGCCCAATATGTGGAAGCTTCGGAGAAGTTGCTGAAGATTGCCTCATTTGCCATCATCATGATCGGAGTGTTCATCATTCTCGGCATTGTAGGAAAATCACTGGAGGGCATACTCAAGTTTGTCATGCTTGGATGGCTGAACAGACTGCTTGGAGTCGTCTTCGCTTTCATAAAGACAGGACTTGTGATCGGCATTGTCATCATTCTCTTCAACTCCCTGAACAATTCACTGAATCTGGTAAGCGAGGAGACTCTGGCACAGTCGGTACTGTACCCGCCGCTGAAAGATATGGCATACACCATATTCCCCTATCTCAAAGAAATTTTCTTCTGGAACGCATAAAATGGAAAGGATTCTGCTCATCGAAACCTCTACGGCACTTTGCTCTACAGCACTTGCCGAAAACGGAGTAATCACATCATACAGAGAAAGTTCAGCGCCAAAGGCACATGCATCTCTCACTGCCGTATTCATCCAGGAGATGCTCGCAGAGCGCGGCATTACACTTGACGGCTGCAACGCGATATGCGTCAGCAAGGGACCGGGATCATACACCGGCCTTCGCGTGGGTGTATCCACCGCCAAGGGTCTCTGTTTCGGTTCCGGAAAACCACTCCTTGCAGTCGGCACCCTCGACACCCTGGTGGCTCAGGCAGCCGCCGAGCTCCTGACCGTCAATCCCGACCTGACCGGGAATCTCCGCTTCATCATCCCGATGATCGACGCACGCAGAATGGAGGTATACTCGGCAGTATTCTCCCCAGATGGCACCCAGATCACAGAAACCACTCCGGTCATAGTAGACGAAAACAGCTTTGCAGAATACCTGGAGCAGGGCCCTGTGCTCTTCATCGGAGATGGAGCCGGCAAATGCGCAGACGTGATAAAGCATCCGAACGCACACTTCTGCCAGTGTCATCCGAAGGCATCGTCGATGCTCTCCCCCGCTATCGCGGCATATAAAGAAAAACGATTCGAAGACGTTGCGTACTTCGAACCGTTCTATCTCAAGGAATTCGTTGCTACCGTGAGCAAGAAGAAACTCTGGTAAATTATCTTGTAAGCTTGTCGAGAAGTTTCCTGAGAGATGCCTCGTCGACAATCTCGCCGTCCACTAGAGTGCCGTCTGAAATTATGAAGGCTGCCGGGATGGCCGGGATATTATACAATCCGATGTATGGAGATGCATTCCCTCGTGCGTCGCATACATTTGTCCAAGGGAGATTCTGGCCTTTTACCGTTGTTGCCCAAAGGGCTTTGTCAACGTCGAGTGACACCTGATAGATGTCAAATCCCTTTGCGTGATAGTCCTCATACAATGGCTTCAGGACCTCAACATTGAAGAGGTTCTGCTGTGGCTGCGAGGCGCTCCAGAAATAGATGAGAACGACCTTTGAATCGAGGTCCGAGAGCTTCTGGTTCTTTGCATTGATGTCAGGAAGTTCGATGTCATAGTATCCGATTTCCTCTGCGTTCTTAAGGCGCTCTATAAGCTCAAGATATCCGAAACGTCTCTCCGCCTCAGCCCTGAGTGCCTTCACATATCTCGAATCAGGATATGCAGTCTCAAGAGAGTCTGCCGCATTGAGGAAGAGGATGGCATCGGTGTTCTGATAGAAGAGCGGAAGATTCTCGCCAAGCACCTGATAGAACACAGGAACGATAGTCAGCGAAGTGCTGTTCTCCATTACATATCTGACTCTGTCTCTATAGTATTCCACATAGGCCTTGCCCATCTGCTTTGACAGGTCTGAAACCATAGCCTCTGTAGAGGCAGCCTCAATCTGCTTTGCATATGAATCAAACACTCCGCGCATTGCTGCATAGTCCTTCTCAATCTGAGCAAGCTTAATGGACTCCTCCGATCCTTCGACCGTACTTCTTCCGAGAGTGTCGGTCATGACTGTAACCTTGTCGCCCGCCTCAAGAAGAAGAGAGGCGATCTTTCTGTCACCATGAAAAAGGTAGATGAATTCCGGATCACCAGCCTTGATGTCAGCCTTGTATGTAAACTTGCCGGAAGCGTTTACCTCCACTGTGTCCAGCACCTTGTATTTGTTTACATCCAAGAGCTTTACTATTACTTCTGACGAAGGCGCGTCAGCAAGTGTTCCGTTGATCACTGCCTTCTGGCCGCAAGCGGCCAACGCCACAGCCGCAGCTGCGAGCGCTATGAACTTACTGAAGCTTGACATATTCGTTATAGATTGCAGAAGCTATCGCAGCGAACTCATCCTGCGAAAGTTCAAGTTTTGACTTGCGGAAGTCCATGTCGGCCTCCGTATTGAGTGGAACAAGATGGATGTGGGTATGAGGCACCTCCATGCCGAGAACGGCCACGCCTACCCTCTTGCAAGGCACCGCAGCCTCGATCGCCTTGGCGACCTTTCTTGCAAATGCGCAGAGACCTGCATATGTCTTCTCGTCAAGGTTGAAGATGTAGTCATCCTCCACGTTCCTCGGGATCACGAGCGTGTGTCCCTTCGCCATAGGGGCGATGTCGAGGAATGCGTAGAACTCCTCATTCTCCGCCACTTTGTATGACGGGATTTCGCCATTGGCTATTTTGGTGAATATTGTTGACATGAATTAAAGTGTGATTTCGAGGATTTCGAATTTGATAATGCCGGCCGGAACCTTTGCTTCTACGACTTCGCCTACGCCGTGGCCCATGAGCGCCTGACCGATAGGAGTCTTGACAGCAAGCTTTCCTGCCATGAAATCGGCCTCATTCTCGCTTACAAGAGTGAAGTTCATTATCTGGTTAGTGTTAAGATTCTTGACCTTCACCTTATTGAGCATCTGCACCTTGTCCGTACCGATCTGCGACTCGTCGATAACACGCGCGTTTGCCACAAGATTCTGCAGCTTTGCAATATTGAGTTCGAGAAGACCCTGAGCCTCACGAGCGGCCTCATACTCCGCATTCTCGGAAAGGTCGCCCTTATCCCTTGCCTCCGCGATTGCCGCAGAGATTACAGGACGCTGTGCGATTGCCTCGGCAAGCTCCTTCTTAAGTTTGTCAAGACCCTCCTGGGTCATATACTGAAGTGACATAATTATTGGTTTTAATTGTTTTTACTCTTTATATTTTGGAGACATTATCTCCGAATAGATTACAAGTTTCTTCGGATCGACCTTTTCCTTTGGCTTCTCTTCTTCCTCAACAAGTATAGGGGCTTTCTTGGAAGGCTTCCTTGCAGGCTTTGCCGCCGAGCGCCTTTTCATATACTCATTGAAGTCTATCACCGACGGTGTGGCTTCCTCTTCTGGTGCAGGAGCGGCCTGCGGCTGAGGACGCAACTGAGGATGAGGATGCACTTCAGGTTCAACCTCATCTGTGGCCTTCTGAACCCAGGAACCCACATCAAAGGAGCCAGCAGTATCCGGAGGTGTCGCTGTACCGGCGTTCTCCAGTTTCTTGCCTATCAGCTTGAAGATGACAGGCAGGAGGATGAATAACAGACCAATGATCGTTTCCATATTCTATTGTTTTAGATTGCCACGGGCCTTCGCCCCTCGCAATGACGTGTCAGTGTAGTGACTCGCAATTACATTTGTCTCTGGCCAACTGGGCCTTCAGGTCTTCGAGCGAGGCGAAACGGATCTCGTCGCGGATCTTCCTTATGAAGGTGATCTCCAGGTCGAGTCCGTATATATCCTCGTCAAAGTCGAAGATGTTGGTCTCTATTGTACGTGAATTCCCCGCTGAAACCGTCGGACGTAGTCCTATGTTGCACATGCCGTAAAGGCTGCGGCCGACCGTGTTCACACGTACAAAATACACGCCGTTTCCGGGAACAAGCTTCAGAGGCTCATAGAGCTGCATATTTGCTGTAGGGAAACCCAGTGTACGTCCGAGCCTGTTGCCGGCCACCACTACTCCCTGAAGCGAATATTCATACCCGAGCATTGCAGAAGCATCTTCCACATCTCCCTCCTCAAGACACTGACGGATCTTGGTGGAGCTGACCGCATAACCCTTGGAAGAAGGCACCATGTCTGTCCTGATGACCTCCAGTCCGAGCATCTCGGCAGTCCTCCCGACCTGGTCGGCGTCCTTGGCGTCGCATCCCATCCTGTTGTCATATCCGACAAGGATGGCACTTGCGCCATAATCATTGATGAGCATGCGGAGGTATTCCTCCGTAGTCATCATGCTGAAGTCCTTCGTAAAACGCAGAACCTCAACCTTATCCACTCCGAGGTCCATAAGCATGCGCTTCTTTTCCGCAAGAGTGGTCAGAAGCCTGAGCGAGCGGGCTTCCTTTTGCAGCACATTACGGGGATGTGGCCAGAAAGTTACGACCATGCTTTCATCCCCGCGTACTGCTGCAGCTTCGACAAGCTGCCGTATTACCAGACGGTGTCCGGTATGGACACCGTCGAAAAATCCGGTTGCTACAACCATCTTACAAGCTCAAAGTCCTGTCTGTGAGGCATCTTAGGGTTCTTAGCATAAATTCTGCCGGCTACCTGATAAAGGCCTGATCTGTCTGGTGCGATTGAAGCCTTGTATGTTGCAATACCGTCAGCATATGACTCCGGAGCGAACTCATAACGCTCCTGAATATGGAACTTGCCCTTGTTATCGGTTGTCGCGAAGAGAATCTCAACTCCGATTTCCTCTGGATTGAGGTCACCGATATTGAGGACGATCTCACCCTCGAATGCATTTCCGATCGCGAACTGGTCGCTGTTTCCGTCAGGAACAACAACAGATACAACCTCTACATTCTTCCACTCACGACGAAGCTTCTTCTTCCATGCAGCCATCTCACGTGCCTCGGCGAAGTCATTTGCCACCACTGCTTCATAACGGGCAGACTGAGGTACATAATACTGGTTGATATAATCAGTGAGCATACGGTTGGTTGTGAAGTTGCAAGCTACCTGTGCCACACAGTTCTTGATATACTCGATCCAGTCTGATGAGCGGCCAGTTGAAAGGCTCTTGTTGTAGAATGTAGGAGCGATCTCATTCTCGATGATGTTATAGATTGTTGCAGCATCGAGTTCATCCTGATAGTTCTGGTCATCATATGTCCTCTTCATAGGAAGAGCCCATCCGGCACCTGGCTTGTAGCCCTCTACCCACCATCCGTCAAGTACAGAGAAGTGCATTACACCGTTCATTGCAGCCTTCTCTCCAGATGTTCCTGAAGCCTCGAGCGGACGTGTAGGGTTGTTCATCCATATGTCGACACCCTGTACGAGATACTTCGCTACTGTAATGTCATAGTTAGGTACGAAAACGATCTTACCGATGAAGCGTGGCTGCTTAGAGATGTCCACGATCATCTTGATGAGATCCTGACCTGCCTTGTCAGCAGGGTGAGCCTTACCTGCGAAGAGGAACTGTACAGGCTGCTTAGGATCGTTCACGATCTCAGCAAGTCTGTCAAGGTCACGGAACAGGAGGTGTGCTCTCTTATAAGTAGCGAAACGGCGCGCAAATCCGATTGTAAGGACGTCGTCACGGAGAGTCTCCTTGATTGTAACCACCTGCTTAGGAGAGTAGTGGCTTGCTGCTGAAGGATCAGAGAGTCTTCTCTTGACCTCATCGATAAGCTTCTTGCGGAGTGAAGTGCGGATGTTCCATACTTCCTCGTCAGATACCTTATATATACCGTCGAAGCAAGACTTGTCATAGTGGTGAGTCTTGAACTCCTCGCCGAATACCTTTGCATGAACCTCCTTCCACTCTGGAGCAGTCCATGTAGGATAGTGAACACCGTTGGTCACATAGCTTACGTGGAGCTCCTCAGGGAGATAGCCTGGCCACATGTGGCCGAGGATGTCGCGGCTCACCTCACCATGGAGCCATGAAACTCCGTTCACCTCCTGCGAGATGTTTGCAGCGAGGATGGACATTGAGAACTTCTCGTTCACGTCTGCACCGTTGTTCTTGCCGAGGCCCATCATGGTCTCCCAGTCGATCTTGAGACGCTGTGGATAATGTCCGATGTACTTGCGGAGCATTCCCTCATCGAATGCATCGTGTCCTGCAGGAACAGGAGTGTGAGTTGTGAAGAGTGAAGAAGCCCTTACAACCTCGAGAGCCTCCTGGAACTCGAGATTCTGATCTGAGATGAGCTCGCGGAGACGCTCAAGTCCGATGAATGCAGCGTGTCCCTCGTTGCAGTGATATACCTGAGGGTCGAAGCCGAGCTTACGGAGAGCACGGATACCGCCGACACCGAGGAGGAGTTCCTGCTTGAGACGGTTCTCCCAGTCTCCACCATAGAGGTTATATGTGATAGACCTGTCCTCAGGAAGGTTTTCAGGGATGTCTGTATCGAGTAGGTAAAGCTCTGTACGACCTACATCCACCCTCCAGAGACGTGCATTGAGATTACGTCCCGGGAATGCAACGCTTACAGAAACCCAGTTTCCGTTCTCGTCACGAACCGGTGTCGCAGGAATCTTGTTGAAGTCCTGTGCAACGTCCTCTGCAACCTGCTCACCGTGAGCGGTAAGCTTCTGGTTGAAGTATCCGAAACGATAGAGAAGACCTACGGCAACAAGGTTTGTGTTCATATCAGATGTCTCCTTGATGTAGTCACCGGCAAGGATACCGAGACCACCTGAGTAGATCTTGAGGGATGTATCAAGACCATACTCCATACAGAAGTATGCCACTGAAGGAGATGTGCGCTCTGCCTTGAGGGCCATATACTCATTGAACTCATCCATTACCATCTTGAGGTCAGCAAGGAACTTGGTGTCCTTCTCAAGTTTCTGATATCTCTTGAGGCTTACCTTGTCAAGCATAGCGATAGGATTCTGGCTTGAGGCCTCCCATGCCTGAGGATCAATAGATGCAAAGAGGTTCTTTGCAGACTCGTTCCAGCACCACCAAAGGTTCTTGGACAATATTTCGAGGTCTTTAAGTGAATCTGGAAGATGGCGTGTCACGATGACGCTGTTCCAGGTTGGCTGATTAACTTCAAATTTTCTATATTCCATGTTTCTTTCGTTTCTGGTCGACGGATAAGAACCACCGACAGATATTAATTTCTCTAAAGCTTTTGAATATGCTTCCTTATAATATACTATATTGTTCTCCCAAAGAGCTATATCCGATACCTCCTTGGCATTCTGCATATATTTCCTTCTGCTGTCCTTGCGGAGCGAAGCGATCTCTATCATGCGCTGAGCCACACCGTCAACCACCTCAAAGTAGTTGGCATCGGTTCTGTCAAGCACTGTGATGCCAGGATGCTTCTTTCCATAATGTGTACGTACCCAGAGGCCGAAACCGGCAAGTGTCGTAGTAAGGGTAGGAACCCTGAATGCCAGACTCTCGAGCGGAGTATATCCCCATGGCTCATAGTATGAAGGGAACAGAGTGAGGTCAAGACCTGAAAGAAGATCATAATAGGTCATGTTGAACACTCCGTCATTGCCATTGAGATATGAAGGGATGAAGTATACCTTCACCTTGTCTCCTGCAGCATTGTTGAAGTTCAGTTCATTGAGTCTTCTGGTCACATTGTCATACTCAGGATTCATCAGATAATGTGAAGACCTGGTGACATATGTCGAACCGTTACCGTTGAGCTTAGCGAGCAGCTGCTTGTCAGGTCCGTTGTGTCCTGAAGGAATCATTATGAATGCGTGAACGCACTTACCCTTGAAATCAGTATGGTTAAGTTTGTCAAGAGCATCAATGAACACATCGATACCCTTGTTCTTCCATTCGTAACGTCCTCCGATTCCAACAAGCACGGCATTCTCCGGCACCTCCTCGCCGCACATTGCAGATGCAACCGTAACAAGTCTCTGCCTTGCCTTATCACGAAGAACGATATACTCCTCATCTGTAGCAGGTGTGAAGCTCGGTTCGAATCCGTTAGGGGTCACGACATCCACAGGCCTGCCAAGGAACTGGCGGCACTCCTGCGCAGTTATGTCACTGACTGTAGTGAAGATGTCACTGTTCTGGGCAGCCTTCTTCTCGAGAGAATGGCGTGCCACAACATTGAACTGTCTGGCTTTCTCATCTGCATTGTAGCTGAGAATTCCATCATAAAGAGGCAGGTTGTTTCCTGCGATACATCTTCCGATCACTGTAGCATGTGTCGTGAAGACGGTAGCGATCGGCACGTTTGCCGACTTGAGATAAAGAAGTCCTGTTCCAGTCATCCACTCGTGGAACTGAGCCACGATCTTGTCAGACGGATCGAGATTGAAGCGATAGAAACTCTCGATAACCCTTCCGGCTGCATATCCGAAAAGGGCAGACTCCCTGTAGTCCCAGTTGCCTGTCAACGAATCCACTCCGAATTTCTTCCAGAAATCGGTAAGTATTTCATTCTGACGGGTCAGGAACTGTTTGAAATCCACGAGGATTGCGGTAGGCTTTCCTGGCACGTTCCATCTTCCGATACGGACTCTGAGTCCCTCTGCGGCCGCCTGGATACGCCAAGCCCTGTACAATGTAGGATCCTCGATGAAATCAGGATTGCTTTCAGTGTCCATCCACACATCAGGCCCCACCATGATGTGACGCCTTCTGAACTCACTCTTGAGATAAAGGGATTTGGTAGCGATCACCGTGTAGATGCCGCCTACCTTGTTACACACTTCCCAACTAACTTCAAACAGATAATCCGGTTTGATAATTTCTGTTTTCATCTGTTAAATAAATTTACTTAGTTACCCCGGTCGGAATCCTTATTTCGGAATCCGCCCGGGGAAATATATTTAGATTTCTCCATTCGCTTCGCTCGGTCGGAATGACATCTGTCATCTTGAGCGAATTCGAGAGATCTCCTATTTCTTGGTAGTCTTCTTTGCCGCAGGCTTCTTAGCCTTTGGCGCAGCAGCCTTTGCCTTCGGAGCAGCCTTTACTGTCTTCTTTGCTGCGGCCTTCTTAGGTTTTGCGGGTGCAAAGTTAACATCTGAAACGGAAATTGCATCATCAACTCGCAAAAT
Source organism: Bacteroidales bacterium (assembly GCA_015060255.1). GTDB lineage: Bacteria > Bacteroidota > Bacteroidia > Bacteroidales > UBA932 > Cryptobacteroides. The sequence goes on from SUYV01000006.1 coordinate 46,098, forward strand.
AAAATCACTTAAAACGTTCATATAGTTGATAAACGCCTCATATGGAGTATCATACGGGTTGAAATATTTATGCACAGCTCCGTCTGAGAAGAACTTTGTACACATATAATAGAAGTGGTCGCTCTCCTGAAGGTGACCGAAGTCGGCCCAAAGAGATTCGTCATTGAGGAGACCGAGCTTCTCTACCTGATCATAGAGCTTGTTGAACGCATCGTTCTGGAGCTCGTTACCGAGCCATGCAGTGACGTCACGCTCCTCGTCTGCCCATGAGATAGGGTCCATCACGTCAAGGTCACCTACCGGACGATGCTTCTTGGCAGCCTCAGATGGAGTAACGAACTCGAACTCACCATCTCTGAGGACTTCCTCAGGGAAGTATCTCATAAAGTCAAAGATGCCGCTTGATGCCTTCTGGTGCTCTCCGAATGTCTCATAGTCCATGAAGAGGTTCACGATCTCATCATTCTGGGCAGAAGCCTTCACCCAAGAGAGGTATTTCTCACCTGTGAGCGGCCAGTCTGACCATCCCCTGTCTGAGAAACGGAATGCTATGTCGTCGCTGAGGCTTGAGTTCTTGAGAAGAAGCTTAAGCTTAGGTGCAGTAGCTCCGCTGTATACGAAGTTAGGGCTCTTCCATCCGAGGATGTGCTTTGCGCCTTCTGTAAGCATTGTCTTGAATCCCATCTCGTATACCATCTCGCCGATTGCGTCTGAATAGATGAGCTCAGTATTGCGGAACGCCTTTGGAGTCACGCCGAAGTAGTGCTCGATGGCAGCCTTGTGCTTGAGCACCTGATGCTTGAACTCTGCCTCTGAAGCAAGAGCTGCAAGAGAGTGATAGTAAGTCTCTGAAAGGAACTCCACGCATCCTGTCTGAGCGAGCTTGCGGAAGCTCTCGATCACTTCAGGAGCATATCTGTCAAACTGCTCGAGGACTGTACCTGAGATCGAGAATGCCACCTTGAATGCGCCCTTGTTCGCCTCGATGAGGTCAAGAAGGAGAGCGTTCATAGGGAGATAGCACTTCTGCGCTACTCTGCGAAGAATGGTCCTGTTAGCGAAATCGTCATAGTAATGCGAATCCTTTCCGATGTCAAAGAATCTGTATAGCCTCAACCTTGCAGGCTGATGTACCTGAAAATACAGACATATACTCTTTTTCATAATATTTGGTTAATTTAGTTTTTGTCAATTACTTCCTGATAAATACCCTTGATCTTTGCGGCAACATCATTCCACTTGATGCTGTTCACCTCGTCATAGCCGCAACGCGCAGCGAGCTGCGAGATTGCAGGATACTGGAGGAGGCCGTAGATCGCGTCAGACATCGCGTCGACATCCCAGAAGTCCACCTTGAGGGCATACTTGAGGATCTCAGCGCAGCCTGACTGCTTTGAAATGATGGACGGCACGTTGGTCTGCATAGCCTCAAGCGGCGAGATGCCGAAAGGCTCAGAGATCGAAGGCATCACATATACATCCGACAGCGCAAACATCTTGTGCACCTCCTTTCCGCGGAGGAAGCCGGTGAAATGGAACCTGTCGGAAATGCCCAGACGTGCGACGTGGCGGATACATCTGTTGAGCATGTCACCGCTGCCGGCCATCACGAAGCGCACGTTGTTGCACCTCTTGAGGACCTTTGCCGCAGCCTCGATGAAATACTCAGGACCTTTCTGATAAGTAACGCGTCCGAGGAAGGTAACGACCTTCTCCTTCACGTTCCTCTCGACCTCGAGCTTCTCGCGTCCGCTGAAGTCTACGGCATTGTGTACTGCCACCACCTTATCAGGATCGATTCCGTAACGGTTGATGCAGATGTTTCTTGTAAGTTCGCTCACAGCCATCACCTTGTCTGCAGCCATCATACCCTTTGTCTCAAGGTCTACCACTCGTGTATCGACCTGATCGTCGCTTGCACGGTCGTATGATGTTGCATGCATGTGGACAACGAGCGGCTTGCCTGTGAGCTGCTTTGCAGCGATTCCGGCAAGATAAGTAAGCCAGTCATGGGCGTGGATAACGTCGAACTGGTCCTTGTACTGCATCGCTATGGTCGCACCGACCATAGCATAGCGTGCAACCTCTTCCATGAGGTTCGCACCGTATTTTCCGGAGAATTTATATTTCTGGCCATACTGCACACGGAAACTCTTGATCTGTCTCTTGCGCTCCTCCTCGACCATTGTCTTGAAGTCATGAGGATCCACGTAAGGGACCATGTTTGTTCCGATATGCACGAACTGAACCTTACCGAGGAACTCGTCTACGGTCGCGCTGACTGTATCTATAGCCACGTCGCTGGCGTTGATGATCTTCACAGCGCTCTCGTCCTCGTCACCCGAAGCCGAAGGCATCACGAAGAGCACATCCACATCATTGTAGGCAAGACCCTTGGTCATTCCGTAGCAGGCTGTACCCAGACCGCCTGCGATATGAGGAGGGAACTCCCATCCAAACATCAATACTCTCATTGCTTAGTCCTCCTTCTTATATTGGTTCATAACATATGCGATATGCAGGAGAGCGGCCGTGCTCATCGCAGAAGCGATCGCACCGTGCGGCTCGTGTGGAGGGTCTCCGTCATAAAGCTCGGAGAATGCTCCTACACCATGCTTGCTGATGTCCTCGAAGAATCCTTCTACGAGATATTTCGCTCTTCCATAGAATGTCGAGCCCATCATCCTGAAGCAGAGGTCGATGTATGGAGCGAGGAGGTCAGGGAAAGCGCAGCCCTGGTGGTATGCCAGGTCGCGGTCGATCTGTGATCCCTCGTATACGCCTCTGTAAGCCTCGTTTCTTGGCGAGAGCGACCTCAGTCCCCTCTTGGTGAGAAGTTCGTCATTTATAGTCATTACTATTGATGAGATGATCTCGTCGTCTACAGGACAATACTCCAGATATGCAGGGATGAGCATGTTAGGTCTTACCGCCTGGCCTGCCGGTCCGTTGCCCACATAGTCCACGAGGTAGCCCCACTCCTCTCTCCAGAATGTTGGCTGGAAGTTTTCCTTCACGAGATCGCGTACAGGACTCCAGCGCTCTACGAATGCGCTCTTCTTAGGTCCGTACTTGTTCTCCATGTCTATCGCGAAGCAGAGGGCGTTGTACCAGTATGCGTTTGTCTCCACCTGGTAGCCTGCTCTCTCTGTCACAGGATTTCCATATACATAGGCGTTCATCCAAGAAAGCGCCACGCCGTCCATCTGCGCCCAGAGGAGTCCGTTAGGATGCATTGCAATCTCCTTTCTGCAGCCAGGGGCGTAGCTCTCGATGATCTTCTTGAGAGTCTCGCCGTATTTCTTCCATATCTGCTTCTCCTTGCCGCTGAAGCGGATGTACTGCTGGATAGTGTCAGTCAGTCTCAGCGGAGCCTCGCACTGTGTGGTGCGGCGGAAGAGACGGTCCTGTTCATCCTCGATGAGAGTATCGAGAATCTTCTCGAATTCCTCGCAGTCGCCGTTTGCGTAAAGGGTAAGACCCGGGAGAGAAGCTATGGTCTCGCGGAGAAGACCTGTCTCAAGCCAAGAGTAGCCGGCATTGATGCGTGCCTTGCCGTTTGCATGACACTTGAACATCTCGGCATTGTGTCTGAGGAGGTCATAGTGATCCTCGATGACATCCATCTTCTTGAGAGTGTCGGTGAACTTTCTCTTCAGGCCCTTAGGGTTGATTTCGTTTACTGATGCAGAGAACACTACTGAATCACCTGGCTTCATCTCGAGCGAGAAGATGCCGGGAACGAAAAGGTCCTCCCTGCAGTCGAATCCGCGGCGGTACTCGTCTGAGTAGGTCACACCGCTGTACCAATATGGCTGATACTTGAATGCCGACTGTCCCGAAATCTGCATGTTGAGATAAGGGAAGCCATTGTAAAGTCTGAATGCGACACCGCCGTCAACCTCGTCATATCCTGTATATGCCTCAGGATTCTGGCTGGTAAGGCTGTGAACGCTTCTGAACGCAAGGAAAGGCTTCAGCATAAGCGTAAGCTTTGACGGAGCCTCAAGCAACTCGTACTTGATGAGCACCTGATCGTTGTCAGGAACCATCATGATAGTCTTAGTGAACAGGATTCCTCCGACCTTATAGGTCACTACAGGCACAGGGTTCATGTCGAAATCCACGATATACTTATGTCCCTTAGGATCATAAGTGTCGCCGTAGCAGTGGATGCCGAGGTTGAACTGCTTGCCTCGGAGGACCAGACTTTCATCCAGGGCGGACAGCAGCATGTACTTTCCGCCACCCAGCTCATCAACAGGGACTGCAAGCAGTCCGTGATAGCGTCTCGTATTGCAGGTCACGATGGACGTGTTGCAGTACGCTCCTGTCTCATTCGCAGCGATGATCTCACGCTTGAGCGAATATTCCAGGTTGACAAGCTCGGACTTGTTGAATTTAAGAAAAGCCATATAAATATGTGTTTAGTTAACCTTTGTTAATCAATCTTTTTCAGCACAACCGCACAACGTGACGGCAGATAAAGGAAAAGTGTCTCGTCGTATTTTCCGTTTCCGTTCTCACTCTTGGACGATACACTAAAATGCACCTCCCCAGTCTTCAGTCTGGAGAAGCCGTCAAATTCGTTTTCGTCTGAATTCAGCACCACTTCGTATTTTCCGGCCGGTACTGCAAAGCCGTAATCGGCATAAGAAGAGGTCGGGTTGAAATTCAGCGCAAAGATACAACTTTTTCTTTTGAAAATCAGTATCTTTTTCTCTTCATCCTGCACAAAAAGTTCAGGAGCCTCGTCAAGGATGGATTCCTTACGTGCCAGTTCCACCATAGCCTTGTCAAAATTCCTCAGATATCTATATCTCAGATAGTCAGGCTCAGCCAGCGACCATTGCCTTCTGGCATGCTTGTACGACCATCCGTTTCCTTCGCGAGGGAAATCGATCCACTCCGGATGCCCGAACTCGTTGCCCATGAATGTAAGGTATCCGTTTCCGCAGGTCGCCATGGTCACCAGGCGTATCATCTTATGCAGAGCCATTCCTCTGTCAACCACAGGTGACTGCGACTCCTTGTTCATTGAAGTATACATCTCAGCATCCATCAGACGGAATGCTATGGTCTTGTCGCCCACCATCGCCTGGTCGTGACACTCGGCATAGCTGATAGTCTTCTCATCGGCACGTTTGTTCGTGAGCTGCCACCATATCTCACCTACGCTCCACTGGTCGTCAGTCAGTTCCTTGATCCATTTGATCCAGTTGTCGGCAACTCCCATGCTCATGCGGAAGTCGAATCCGACACCGCCCTGCTCGAGCGGAGCGGCCAGCCCGGCCATGCCGCTGACGTCCTCGGCGATGGTGAATGCGTCCTCGTTCATCTCGTGGATGAGGATATTGGCCAGGGCAAGATATGCTATCGCATTCTCGTCCACGCCCTGGTTGAAGTAGTTCTCATATCCCACGAACGCCTTCTCGAGGCCATGATCCCAATACAGCATGCTGGTCACGCCGTCAAAGCGGAATCCGTCGATATGATACTCCTCCATCCAGTATTTGCAGTTGGACAGGAGGAAATATTTGGTCTCATCCTTTCCGTAGTCGAAGCAGCGCGAGCCCCATGCAGGATGCCTTCCCTGCCAGCCGTCGTAGAAGTACAGAGTCTCCTTTCCGTCGAAGTTTCCAAGCCCTTCGGCCTCGTTGTCCACAGAGTGCGAATGAACTATGTCCATGACGACGGCGATGCCGAGGGCATGAGCCTCGTCGACCAGGGCCTTGAACTCCTCAGGTGTGCCGAAGCGCGAACTGAGCGCATAGAAATTGGCTACCTGATAGCCGAATGAACCATAGTATGGATGCTCCTGGAGGGCCATGATCTGGAGAGTGTCATATCCCAGGTCCGCGACCTTAGGAAGCACATTCAGGCGGAATTCCTCGAACGTTCCCACCTTCTCCTCCTCCGCAGCCATTCCGATATGGCACTCATATATGAACGGATGCGGACGTTTGCCCGGCTTCGGATGTTTCCACTCATATGGTGCAGGGTCCCATACCTGAGCGCAGAATGTCTTGGTGTGAGGGTCCTGGACCGCCCTTGTGACATATGCAGGAAGCCTTTCGGCACCTCCGCCCGGCCACTCTATGTATAGTTTATACAGATTGCCATGGTCCAGGAACATGGACGGAAGCACGATCTCCCAGTTTCCGCCTCCGAGAGGCCTGAGGGCGTAAGCCTCGGTACGCTTCCAGTTGTTGAACTCACCGATCAGATATATCTTGGTGGCATTAGGCGCCCACTCGCGGAACACCCAGTTGCCCTTTGCATCACGGTGAAGTCCGTAATATACATGGTTGTTCATTCCCTTGCTCAAGGAGCCGTCCACCGACAGCCTGTCCTTGAGGGCAAGAATCATTTCGTGACGTCTGTCTATGACATCCTTGTAGGGCTTGAGCCATTTGTCGGCATCATAGATCATCTTTGTCTTCTTTGCACACATATCGATACTATTTTACTGTATGGTTTCGCGGGCTCCGCGGAGGTATGCGCGACATGCCTCCAGCAGCTCCTTCGAACGCTTCACATATTTGTCAATATCATCTACACCCGTCTTCGGGTCCTCCACTTTTGCGGCGATCGCCTCAAGCTCCTCTACCGCCTTTGCATAGTCAAATTTCTCAGTCATATATCTTATATCAGATCCTCACGTCGCCCTCCGGGCTCCTCAGGATGACAATGTTACCGGTCCCTCAGGGTGACGTCTTGCACAGCACAGTTCAATGTGCCGTCGGCGAACATAACCACCACACGGTCCCCGGGTCTGCGGCCCGCCACCCCCTTCATGACCACTCCGTCCGCATCTGTCGCAAGAGCATATCCACGTTCCAAGATCCTGCGCGGGTCCGCCGACTCGATCCTCGCCTGCAGCACCTGCAATCTTGACTCCATTGCCGCGATCTTCAGAGCAAAAGCCCCCTTGATCCTCGCCGCAAGCGACTCGATCAGGGTTTCCTCGCGATAAAGCCTGTTTGAAACGGCTAGCCTTATGCGGTTTTCATATGAAGAAAGCCTCTCGTCCTCATCCTCATAAAAGCCAAGGATAAAGTCCGCCAGAGCTGTAGGTGTCTTTACATATTCATGAGCGACCATGTCGCACACATGAAAATCCTGATCGTGTCCGATAGCCGTCAGGACAGGGAACGGATACTGCGCTATCACCGATGCCAGATCATAGTCGTCGAAGCATGCCAGATCAAGTTTCGACCCTCCGCCTCTGAGGATGAGCACCGCATCATATTCCTTGCCGGAATCCAGCACCGCATCCAGGGCCGCGATTATCGAGGACGGGCATTCGGCACCCTGCATCAAGGCCGGGAAAAGTTCCGGAGCAACCTTGAATCCGTATGGATTTTCGTCCAGGTGACGGATGAAATCCCTGTAGCCGGCTGCGTCGGAGGCCGAGACGACCGCCAGGTCATACGGCAAAGCCGGCAACGCAAGACCCTTCTGCATATCCATCAGACCCTCCTTCTGCAGTCTTTCAATGGTCTTCTGCCTTTCAAGTTCCTTGATTCCGAGAGAAAACTCCGGATCTATGTCGTTTATTATCAATGACAAACCGTACAGCTGACTGAAATTGACCTGTACTTCGACAAGAACAACCATCCCCTCCTGTATCGGAGAACCGGTCACGGATTCGAAATAGGGCGAAATGAATCTGTATCTCGAACTCCAAATGATGGCATTCGCCTTTGCGACAAGACCTGATTCATCACTTTGAGACAACTCCAGATAACAATGGCCTCCGCTCCGCGCCTTTACAGCACTCACTTCGGCCTTGATCCACAAACGTTTTGGGAAAAGCGATTCTACCCCCGTCTTAAGTCTTGTCTGAAACTCAAAAAGGTCGATAAATTCTTTTCCCATACCATTTTTCATTCTATCGCAACAAATTTAGCAAAATTCCGGATATATACACCATTAATTACAAGGAAAATTTCATATCTTTGCGCACGTTTTAAAGGCAATACTTTTTATGAAGATCACCGAGGCCCTTTTTTCCGGCAGCAGCACGAGAGTCTCAGAAAAGCCGAAGCAGAAATTCCCTGAGTTCGCATTCATCGGAAGATCGAATGTCGGCAAATCGTCCCTCATCAACATGCTCTGCCGCAACAAGAAGCTAGCAATGACCTCGAGCAAGCCTGGCAAGACCAGACTGGTGAACCACTTCCTCATCAACAGGGAGTGGTATCTTGTTGACCTTCCCGGATACGGATACGCTAAGATGTCCGCGACAGCAAAGCAGAAGCTCGAGCAGGTCATCCGCAACTATCTCAACTTCTCCGAAGACATGGTGATGCTGTTCGTCCTGATCGACTCGCGTCACGATATAGGCAAGGTCGACATGGACTTTCTCATCGAGCTGGGACAAGGCCAGATTCCTTTTGCAATCATCTTCACAAAGGGCGACAAGAGCGGCCCTAACGCCCTTGCCGGACAGGTAGAGAAGAACAAGAAGCAGATCCTCGAGCTGTGGGAGGAACTCCCGCCTACATTCATCAGTTCATCTGAGACAGGCCTCGGCAGAGAGGAAATTCTTGACTACATCGAATCCGTCCTGGAGAGCATCAAAGAAAACAATTAACACAAAACCCTCATACTCATATGCACGACGAACATAAAATCAAGGTTTTCACCTGCAAGGCTTCAAGAGACTTTGCCGAGAAGGTAGCCTCAAAACTCGGACTCAAGCTTGGAGAGTCTGACGTACTCACATTCAGCGACGGCGAGTTCCAGCCATGCTACAACGAGAGTGTCCGCGGAGCGACAGTATTCATCATACAGTCGACTTTCCCTCCTACAGACAACATCTTCGAACTTCTCCTGATGATCGATGCGGCAAAGAGAGCGTCTGCTCACAAGGTCATAGCCGTAATGCCTTACTTCGGATGGGCAAGACAGGACCGCAAGGACAAGCCGAGAGTCTCAATCGGAGCCAAGCTCGTAGCCAACATGCTTGAGGCTGCAGGATGCGACCGTGTGATGACATGCGACCTTCACGCAGACCAGATCCAGGGCTTCTTCGACTTCCCTGTTGACCATATCTACGCCAGCGCAGTATTCCTTCCATATCTGAAGGCTATGAACATCGAGAACCTTGCGATCGCGGCACCTGACATGGGTGGCGCAAAGAGAGCCAATGCATACGCAAGATACCTCGAGTGTCCTGTCATCATCTGCCACAAGTCACGCGAGAAGGCGAATGTGGTCGGCTCGATCACAGCCATCGGAGACGTCCAGGGCAAGAATGTCGTGATCGTTGACGACATGATCGACACAGCCGGAACACTTGCAAAGGCGGCCAATGTCCTCAAGGAAATGGGAGCCAATAGCGTACGCGCCTGCGCAACACACCCTGTATTCTCAGGCCCTGCATATGAAAGGATAGCAGATTCGGCACTCGAGGAAGTGATCGTATCCGACACTATTCCATTGAGCAAGGACGCCGACAAAGACACCCGCAAGATTACCGTACTCTCCATGTCAGGCATCTTCGCCGACATCATCGACAAGGTGTACAACTACGAGGAGATCAGCTCAAGCTTCATCAAGTAATGGAGCTATTTCTTGCTGCACTCGCACTGGTCGCATTCTGCGTCATAGGCCTTTGCTTCAACATCATCTTCAGGAAGGACGGAAAGTTTCCTGAGACAGAGATCGAGAACAACAAGGAGATGCGCAAGAGAGGCATCAAGTGCGCCAAAGAAGAAGAAATCAGACTTTGGGGTCCCAAGAACGAAGACGGGACCCCAAAGTGTGACGAAGGAGGCTGCGCAAGCTGCGGGGCCGACTGTAAATAAACGTTCAATATGAGCCTTTTAGCTATTGTAGGACGCCCTAATGTAGGTAAGTCCACACTTTTCAACCGCCTGGTCGGAATGAGACAGGCGATAGTAGATGAAACAGCGGGAGTGACCCGCGACAGACATTATGGAAGATGTGAGTGGTGCGGAACAGAGTTCTCTGTTGTCGACACCGGAGGATATACTTCAAACTCTGACGACATCTTCGAGGAGGAGATCCGCAAGCAGGTGGTCCTGGCCATTGAGGAAGCTCACGTCGTGCTCTTTATGGTTGAGGCCGGCACAGGCATCACCGATTATGATGAGGAGATCGCAGATATTCTGCGCCGCAGCGGCAAGCCTGTCGTACTCGCTGTCAACAAGATAGACTCCGGCGAGAAGATGTATGACGCATTCCAGTTCTATTCTCTCGGACTTGGAGAGGTCTACAGCATATCTGCAGCAAACGGAGGCGGCACCGGCGACCTTCTTGATGCTATCGTGAAAGAACTTCCGGCAGAAGACCCTGACCAGGACGAACGCCCTGACCTCCCTCACTTCACCATCGTGGGAAAGCCGAACGTAGGCAAGTCATCGCTGACAAACGCCCTGCTCGGCAAGGAGAGGAATATAGTCACCCCTATAGCCGGAACAACACGCGACTCCATCGCTACGCTTTACAACAAGTTCGGTCATGAATTCATGCTCGTGGATACAGCCGGAATGCGCAAGAAGGCAAAGGTGCACGAAGACCTGGAGTTCTACTCGGTGATGAGATCCATCCGTGCGATCGAGCATTCAGATGTCTGCATCCTCATGGTGGATGCACAGACAGGTATCGAGGCCCAGGACATGGCCATCTTCAACCTGATCCAGCGCAATAAGAAGGGATGCGTGGTCGTGGTCAACAAATGGGACACTGTGGAGAAGGACAGCAACACCATGAAGGAGTACACCATAGCCATCAAGGAGCGTCTTGCACCATTCAATGACCTGCCTATCATCTTCACATCCGTGATAAACAAGCAGAGGATCATGGATGTTCTCGATGCAGCCGCACATGTATATGAGAATTACTCTCGCAAGATACCTACTTCAAAGATCAACGAGGAGATGCTGCCTGAGATCGAGAACTACCCGCCACCTGCATGGAAGGGCAAGTACATCAAGATCAAGTATATAACCCAGCTTCCTACCCGTTCTCCTTCATTCGCGTTCTTCTGCAATCTTCCGCAGTACATACGCGAACCGTACAGAAGATTCCTGGAGAACAAGCTCCGCACGAAGTTCGACTTCCTCGGATGTCCGGTGCACATTTTCTTCAGACAGAAATAACAGAAACAGAAGATGGATGACTTTCGGTCATCCATCTTCTGTTTCTATTCCATCCTCTCTATCTTGAGGTGCTGTATCCTATAGGAACTGTCCTGAAATCCGACAAATATCGTCACCATGAAATGTTCTCCACCAGCATTCAGGGTTCCTAACGCATATTTCATATTAGTACGGCCGGCCTTGTGTGCAATCTCGAAGGAGCGAGGATTATAAGATTTGAAGAATGACTTCAGCACCTGACAGGCCTGATTACGGCTACAGTCATTCGAGTTGGCGAATATCGTTATCTCAAGATTATCAGCAAACCAGGCTGACAATTTCTCCGCATCTCCCTGACTGAGATATTTCGATATCGGCACGAACATCTCATATCCCCTGCCATGCTGGGCATTGAGCGCGGAAGGGCATGACATAAGGATGAACGCAGTCACCACTGTACTTAAGACTCTTAATCTCATATGTAAATCCCGTGATTTTGAACCACAAAGATACAGCAAATTTCGAGCCAGTCAACAGTTGGTAGAATTTTTGTATATTTGTGCTCAATAGTACTGAGTTTCAGATGAAGATAACGTTACTTTCTGTCGGAAAGACCGATAAGGATTGGGTAAGACAGGGGCTGGACATCTATGTCTCCAGGCTCAAGCATTATATTCCGTTCT
>SUYV01000007.1 GCA_015060255.1 Bacteroidales bacterium
ACGATTATCTGAAGATGATCGGGCTGAAGACAGCAGTCCTGATCGCCTGCTCGGCCAAGATGGGAGCACTCGTTGCAGGAGCATCGGAGCATGAGGCTGAACTTCTGTATAAATATGGATACGACCTCGGAATCGCATTCCAGATCGCAGACGACTGGCTTGACACTTATGGAGATCCGAAAGTGTTCGGCAAGGCGATCGGAGGTGACATCCTCAACAATAAGAAGAGTTGGCTGATGACCCGAGCATTCGAGAAAGCGTCAGAGGAGACACGCGCCAAGTTGCTTGAGGCCATGGCCATGCCGATAACCACTGAGGAAGAAAAGACCGCGAAGATAGACGCAGTCAAAGCAATCTATGCCGAGCTTGAAGTCGGAGAAGAGGCAAAGCAGGAGATCATCAGATTCCACAGCCAGTCGCTCTCGCATGCAACTGCGCTTAACCTGCAGCCTGAAGCATACTCACTGCTTGAAAACTACGCAAAGAAACTTATCGGAAGAACAAAATAACAACTTGTCATCCCGAGCAAAGTCGAGGGATCTTTCAAGAATATGGAGAAAAAGAAACTAGAGATCATGGCACCGGCAGGCAATTTCGAATGTCTGCACGCAGCCATTCAGGGAGGTGCCGATTCGGTTTATTTCGGAGTCGAGAAACTGAACATGCGTTCGCATTCGGCCAATAACTTCAAGATGACCGACCTGCAGGAGATCGTCGACATATGTTCAAAATATGGCGTAAAGACCTACCTGACCCTCAACATCGCACTCTTCGGAGAAGACCTTGAGGACATGAAGCGTACGCTGGATGCAGCCAAGGCTGCAGGCATCACCGCGGTAATCGCCTCAGACATGGCAGCCATCATATATGCCCGTCAGATCGGCGTGGAAGTGCATATTTCCACACAGCTCAGCATTTCCAATGCAGAGGCTCTCAGATTCTATGCACAGTTTGCCGATGTCATAGTGCTGGCACGCGAGCTCAATCTCGGACAGGTCAAGGACATCAAGGCCATCATCGACAAAGACCAGATCTGCGGACCTTCGGGACGACTTGTCGAGATCGAGATGTTCGCCCACGGAGCGCTCTGCATGGCCATTTCAGGCAAGTGCTACCTCAGCCTGCATGAGTACGGGGCATCAGCCAACCGCGGCTCATGCTACCAGCTCTGCCGCCGCGCATACAAGGTGGAAGACAGGGAGACAGGCATGCAGCTGGAGATCGACAACAAATACATAATGTCTCCTAAGGACCTCTGCACCATCGAGTTCATGGACAAGATCATCGACGCGGGAGTGACCGTGTTCAAGATCGAGGGACGCGCACGTTCGGCTGAATATGTGAAGCGCGTGGCATCATGCTATCGCCGCGCAGCTGACGCTGTCTGTGACGGTACATACACTCCGGAGCTCGGAGCATCATTCAAGGCAGAGCTCGAGGAAGTGTTCAACAGAGGATTCTGGGACGGATACTATCAGGGAGCGCGCCTCGGCGAGTGGTGCGACGTATACGGAAGCACAGCCACACGCAAGAAGGCATACTGCGGAAAGATCACCAACTGGTTCGGCAAGCTCGGAGTGGCGGAGATCCTGGTTGAGTCAAACACACTCAAGGTCGGAGATAAGATTCTGATCATAGGTCCTACATCAGGATGCATCGAATACACCGTTCCCGAGATCAGAGTAGACCTGAAACCTGTCCAGGAGGCTGTCAAAGGCACATATTGCTCGATTCCGATCGACTGGAGCAAGGTGGTTCCGGGAGCACGTGAAGAGGCGCTCAGCCTCTGCGGCGACGGCTGCAGCGAGCAGGCCTGCCGCGCCATCGAGGAAACCCGCCTCCGCCGCAGCGACAAAGTCTACATCTGGCCTGAAGTCTAACACCTATGATTCACTAAGTATATGGATGACTCTGCAATTTGGATAGTAGTGTGTATAATTGCACTTATCATCGGATACATCTTCTGGATCCACATCCCTGCCCATATGGCCCGGAACCGTGGCCGCAGCGCATTGGGATGGGTGCTTCTCACCTGGATACTCCAACCTCTATGGACAATCGTCCTATTGGCAATCCTTGGGGACAGTTCAGAGAAGATCCGTGAGGACATCCGCAACGAAGGCCGCTGACAGGCACCACTTCATCACCCATCAATGAGACTGACCAGTCCCATATTAGGGCAGACCATCCGTAAAACAGCCAATATTACGGACAACAAGATCATTTGGAAGCATGTCATCCGCAAAATGACCGGATTTACGGACAGCGGTGCCCTATAAGGGCAGGCTATCCGTAAAATGGGCATTTTTACGGACATGATAAGGAATTATGATTGTAAACTATTGTTATTCCGAATATTAAGTCTATATTTGTTCCATCTTTGAACTGTTCTGGTTCGCCATCCACGATCAAATGGCAGCAAACTGAAAACTTATTCGACATTTGATTATGGAAACGACGGAAATCATTTATCTTGACGTAAAGACCGTACCGGCATTTGACACCGAGTCAAATATGCCACACACAGCTTATACGGTATTCTGCCCGCAAAAAGATGGCTCTGCAATTGCCTCCGCTTGGACATTGCGGGATGCGGTCCGGTTATTCAGACATATATACAATGTCAAAGAAGAAGTTGTCATCAAGTTGAGACGTCCTTTCAAGCCACAATGTTCCGGAAAGTAATCGAGATCTTATGTTGACATTTGCAGAAAAGGAAAGGGAGTGTGAGAGAATATTTGAGAAGTCCGGACCATTCTGGCATCTGTATACAGACGGCAGGGTCATGGAGGATTTCCTTTGCACTGAAGAAGACTTCAAGACAGCAATGACAGCCCTTGCTGTCGCAGCAGTACTGTTCAAGAAAGTCAGGATCATCACATTCGAATTGATGAGCAATCATATTCATATGATATTGAACGGGGAGGCAGAAGACTGTCTGGAACTTTTCGAGAGATTCAAGGCACGTCTCCGGAGAATCCTCAAAACAAATGGAAGGATAATCAATTGGGATGCATTCAAGGCTGACATACTGCCCATCGAAACTCTGAATGCTCTCCGGAATGAGATCATTTATGTAAACCGTAATGCGTTTGTCGCCAATCCTCAATTTACCCCTTTCAACTACCCATGGGGCGGCGGATGTGCATTCTTCCAGCCATACTTTAATCGTTTACCAGCTAGCTCTTTAAGAGAATTGGGATTCAACAAGGCAAGAGAGCTGACTCATTTCCGTGAGATCAGGTTGATTGAAGATCTGAAGTTCTTTGGTGACATCGTTTTCATCCCTTCCTTCTGCAGAACCGACATTGGAGAAAGCATGTTCAGGGATGCACGAAGCTACTTCAACTCATTGACACGCAATGCAGAAGCCTTCAGCCAGATTGCTCAAAGATTAAAGGATTCCGTATTTCTTACTGATGAGGAAATGTATGCTGCCGCCACTATGTATGCAGAAAAGACTTATGGCAACAGACAACTTTCACTCCTGAACCCGGAACAAAAGATCCAGCTGTCCAAAGAGCTGCATTTCAAATATAACGCATCCAATCAGCAGATCAGGCGTCTCCTGAAACTTGACATCAGCATTCTTAATGAACTTTTCCCGCAACAATCATCCTGACCATCCGTAAAATGACCGGATTTACGGACAGCGGTGCCCGATTTGGATAACCCATCCGTATAACAAGCTGATTTACGGATAACGGTCACATTAAGGTACACACCATCCGTATAACAGCCAAGATTACGGACGGGAGGGTATTTTATGGACCAAGGTTTACCTAGGCGAAGAGGTCACGGAGGACTTTCAGGGAGTTTATGTTCACTGCCGATTCGGTGTGGAATTCTATATAGCGGAGGATTTCCTCCGCTATTTCGTTTCTGACCGGCCCGGTCAGAGGGATGAGCATGGAATCTGCGAACGGGAGTTTCATGAACTGCTCTACTACGGCATAATGGTCTCCCACGAACGGGAGGAGGTTCTTGGCCTCCGGGCTGAAGCCCAGGGCTATTGTCAGTTCGAGAAGGAAGCGTATATGGAAATTGCTGAAGTCCTCCTGCATGGCGTCCAGCAGCAGGATGTTCTTTTCGCACCACTCATACAGTCCCTGTTCATAGGCTCCTTCACGGACAATCCTGAAGAGCACTTCGCTCATGAACATGGTGATGGAATTCTTGTAGACACTGTTCCTGATACCCATCAGAGGATGGCGGGCAACCAGGTTCTTCGCTGTGTATAATGTTGATTTTGAGCTTTCTACAACATCAGCTTCCAGGAGTGTCAAGGGCAGGAAAAGAGACATGCCGGACTTCTTTCCGACACCGCGTATAAGAAAGCTTCGCCGTCCATAATCCCTGGAAAGGGTATGGACGACGAGCGAATTTTCACCGAACTTGGTGGTATGTAGAACTATCAGTTCGGTATTTGTTGTCATATAATCTTTGTCTAGATTTCTCGACTCGCTGCGCTCGCTCGAAATGACAGAGGATCAGGCTTGATTCTTAAGCCATTCTGCCATTGCGCGGAGCGCCTTTCCTCTGTGAGAGATGTCGTTCTTCTGCTCCTCGGTTATGTCTGCAAGAGTGAGTCCCGGATATTCATCTGCAATGAAGATCGGGTCATATCCGAATCCGCCGTTGCCTGACTTCTCACGGGCAATCACGCCCTCCAGAGTGCCTTCGAACATCTTGATCTGACCGTCTATGATCAATGTCACGACACTCTTGAACCTGGCTTTTCTGGAAACTTTCCTGACCTTGAGTCCGAGCGACTCGGCCATCCTTGCTTCACCCTCGAGAACAGCAAGTTCATAGAGGACCTTGTCCATGTTCTTGTTGAAATCCTTGTCATCTCCTGCATACCTTGCTGTGTATACTCCCGGAGCACCTCCAAGGGCATCCACCTCAAGTCCTGTATCGTCTGCAAAGCAGTTGCATCCTATCTTGTCATATAGATATTGAGCCTTCTGCAAAGAGTTGGCTCTCAATGTCTTTCCTGTTTCAGGTATATCTTCTGTGATTCCCATCTGTGCGAGAGAAACGAGCTCAAAGCCCTCGCCCAGTATCTCTGATGCTTCACGCAGTTTGCCTACATTGCCCGTTGCAAATACCAATTTCATCATAAAACTGCTCTTATATTACTACTAATAACCGCTGCAAAGGTATAAAAATATTTCGTACTTTTGCGGTATGAGAAAATTATATACCATTGCGGTCATTGCCGCAACTTTTTTTGCAGCTTTTTCAGCTGCCGGACAGTCAAAGAGCTTCAGGCTCGGCAAATGGACCGAGATACATAATGCAATAGTAAAGGAACTGAACCGCTCCTATGTGGACTCACTTCCCGTGGACAGGATAATGAGAGCAGGCGTGGACGCGATGCTCGAGGAACTTGATCCATATACGGTATACATACCGGAGGAAGAGAATGAGGACCTCCAGATGATGCTTTCAAACACTTATGGAGGCATCGGAGCAATCATACACAAGACCAAAGACAGCAATGTCATCATAAATGAGCCTTATGCAGACTCCCCTGCAGTGAAGGCCGGACTGGTCTGCGGCGACGAAATCATCGCCATTGACGGAACTCTGACCAAGGGTCTCGAGATCAAGGAAAGCACCGACAGGATGAAAGGAAAACCGGGAACTACGGTAGTATTCAAGGTCAAGAAGGTTCGTTCCGGGGACACACTGGACGTACCCGTACTGCGCGAAAGGATTCATCTGCCCGATGTCCAGTATGCCGCAATGCTGGATGACACCACGGGATATCTTCTTCTCAGCGGATTCACTGAAAACGTAGGTCAGGAAGTGAAGAACAAGTTCATAGAACTCAAGAAGCAGGGCATGAAGAGGTTCGTTCTCGACCTCCGCGGCAATGGCGGCGGACTCATGGGCGAAGCTGTAAACATATTGTCCATCTTCCTGCCGAAAGGCTCTCTCGCCGTGTCTTCAAAGGGCAACAACGAGGGGTCACTGATAGAATACCACACCACATCTGAGCCGGTTGACACCGAAATGCCGATAATAGTCATGATCGATTCAGGCTCTGCATCTGCATCTGAAATCGTTGCAGGAGGCATCCAGGACCATGACAGAGGCGTCATCATGGGCACACGAAGCTACGGAAAGGGACTTGTCCAGTCCATCCGTCCGCTCCCATACAACGGCCAGATGAAGGTAACCACTGCGAAGTACTACACTCCGAGCGGCCGTTGCGTGCAGGCAATCGACTACAGCAACCGCAACGAGGACGGAAGCGTAGGACATATTCCGGATTCGCTTACCAAGGAGTTCAGGACCGCGTCGGGCAGGATCGTTCGTGACGGCGGCGGAATCACTCCGGACAAGGTCATCAAGGCCAAGGATTACAGCCGTCTTGTATATGCTCTGGTGTTAGGAGGTGTCATTGACCAGTATGCGATTGACTACTCCCGCAGGCACGCCAGTCTGCCGGCTGTGGACGAATTCCATTACACAGATGAGGATTTCGAGGATTTCGTGAAGTTCGCGAAGACTCAGAAGTTCGACTATAGAAGCAGCGCGAAGACTCTCTACGACCAGATGAAGAAGGAACTTGAAAAGGATGGTCTCGCAGAATCCATGAAAGACGAACTACAGGCGCTTGAGAGGGCACTGGAGATGGACAAGGAGAGATTCATCCGCCTCAAGAAGGACGAGATAATCCCGTTCATCGAAGAGGAGCTGGCTACTCGTTATTGGTTCCAGGAAGCAGGTGTCAGGATACGTCTTCGCTACGACGATCAGTTGAAGGAGGCGTTGCTATGATAGTCCTGTTTGATTTTGACGGTGTCATAGCCGACACTGAGGGACAGTATACGGTTTTCTGGAATGAGATGGGACTAAAGCATCTCGGCATCGAGGAGTTCGGCCTCAAGATCAAGGGTCAGACGTTCAGACAGATCACAGGATACTTCTCGGAGAATCCCAGCGTGCTTTTTGACGTGATAGAGCCACAGCTTAACAAGTTCGAAGAAGACATGTCGTATGACTATGTACCGGGAGCACTGGAATTCATCAAGGAGCTGAAGGCGGCAGGAATCCGTACGGCCATCGTCACAAGTTCACACAATATCAAGATGGCGAATGCCTACAGAGCCCATCCGGAACTTCCTGAGCTGGTGGACGCAATACTTACCAGCAATGACTTTTCCAGATCAAAACCGGACCCGGAGTGTTTCCTAAAAGGAATGGAAGTGCTTGGAGGCAAACCGGAAGAAACGGTGGTTTTCGAGGATTCCTTCCATGGCATTGCTGCAGGACGCGCATCCGGCGCCAAGGTCATCGGACTGGCCACAACAAACAAGAGCGAGGCTTTGGCCCCGCTCTGTGATATGGTCATAGATGATTTCACTCATTTCAGTCTCAAAGATCTGATGTAACCCTCCTGTGGGGTACAGTTCTCGAATTTCGCCGCTTCGATGAAGTCGAGCATCGCCTGACGGGCCATGGCCTGGTCAGGGCGGGCGTCGCGGATCTCGAAGTAGGTCGAGCGCGGAGCCTCGGAGAATTCGATCACCTTGTCCCAGTTCTCCGGAGGGGTAATGCCTGAGAAGCATGAGTTGTGGATCTTCTTGTATGGCCAGAATGTGTAGCCGATGTTGCTTTGCTCCATGGCCTTGCAGAATGACTCCTGCCATTCGTCAGTGTTGTGACCGATTTCTCCCATGTACATAGGAAGATTTGTCTTGTCACGGAAGGCGATGAAATTGCCGATGGCCTCGACGCATGCATCGCCGCCGTAACGGTGGCATGAGTACATCAGCTTGTCATCATAGGTCCAGTCGGTGAACGGGTCGAAGTTGCTGTTCCACTGCGGCGCGCCAAGCATTATTATATGGTTCGGGTCCACTTCGCGGATTGCCGCTGTCACTCTCTTGTGAAGCGGTTCCAGCTTTGCGTTAAGTTCTTTTACATTGTCGAAGTATGGCGCAATCGGCTCGTTTATGAGATCGTATGCAATGATGACAGGCTCGTTCCTGTAATGCTCTGCAATGCGCTTCCAGATGTCGCAGAAGAGCTGCTGCGAAGCCTCGCTCTCAAGGAGCCAAGGGTAGCCATAGCTGTCGTCGATGTTGTCACATGTCTGTCCTCCGGGGGCGTCGTGCATGTCCAGGATCACATACAGGCCGTTGTCACGGCACCATGTGACCACGCTGTCAAGGCGCTCGAAGCCGTCCTGATTCACCGTAAGTCCCATGTAGTCTTCATCCGTGAAGAGTTTGTAGTGGAACGGCGCACGGATAGTGTTCGCGCCAGTAGAGGCGATGAACTCTATGTCCTTGCGGGTGATGTAGTTGTCCTTGAAGAGTTTCCAGAACTCTGCGGTGAAGTCAGGTCCTACGAGTTCGCAGAACATCTGATTGATCATGCCGGCTGAATTGGTCTTCTGAAAACCGAACATGTAGCCCTCAGGATTGAGCCAGTTGCCGAGGTTTGTACCCTTGATGAAAAGGGTGTCGCCTGACGGCTCGATCAGATACGGTCCGCTTACGCGTACAAAAGCGCTTTCGGGGAGGTCTTGCGGCTTCTGCGCGCATGCCAGGCAGCAAAGTACCAGGGCCATGAGAATAAAATGTCTGGTTTTCATAATCGTATTTTAGATTTCTCGACTTCGCTCGAAATGACAATTTACAATTTGTTTATTGCGGTATTCATCCACTCTACCCGCTTCGAGTAGAACTCCTTGAGGAAGGCGACTTCCTTTTCATATGATCCCAGAGACGGGCAGTCAACCCAGTCCACTGACTCCCAGATGCTCCACACCTTGAAGTTCTCCTGCTGGGCCTTGTCAAGAATGTGCGCCTGCTCATCTATAAAGTCCACCATCGACTGAAGTTGAGGATAAAGCTCGTTCCAGCGTGCCTGTAGCCTGTCGACAAAGGCAGGATCCTTCATCATCCTGTTGAACCAGTTGTCGCCGATGTACCATCCAGGAGTGTAGTCTTTGATGAAGAATCCTTCCGGATCATGGAGAAGGCCGCCGCTGTTTCCGAAGGTAAGGTCGAAGTCCCAGAGATGATGCATGACAAGTTTGCCGCCCTTCTTCTTTGTGATGAAAGAGCTCTTTCGCAGATTGCCGTCAGTGTTCTTTGCCAGTTCCTGGACGATATAATAGTCTATGAAAGAGTCTACATCTATGTAGGCAGCATATCCCTTAACTGGATCAGCCATATCCTTGCTATACAGTGCATCTTCGAAGTCGTCAAAATGTTTCTGTATCTCTGCAAGAAGCTCAGCAGAAGGCTCTTCCGGATCACTGAACATCATAGGCACGCCCATTCCTGTCCACCAGCATGTAGTCTCATCCTGCTGCTGCTCTATCTCAAGATACACGTCACCTGCATCCAGGTCAATGTCAACGCGGTCCTTGGAGACCTTCTTGTGTTCACATAAAGTATAGACACCCTGATAGTCATCGTTCAGGTATACATGGACGCTATACATATGAGGGGTCCAGGCAAAGCCGCAGATCTCTGACAGCTTCATAGCCAGGATGTTGCGCATGAGGGTACGGTCAGAGTAGTTTGCAAGCAGACACCACTCCTTGTCGGCTCCCATGCCGAAGATCGAAGCCGGACTGTCAAGCTTTACCTTCCAAGGTTTCTTAGGGAAGCTCCATGTGGAATTGCCTCGGCCGCGGATGCCCATTGATGTATAGAATTCCGTCTCATCACTATACAGTTTCTCAGGATCCAGGATCTTGATAGTGCCTTTGACATAATTATCCTTGTCATAAATACCCTTTCCGCCTGTATCTATATATACTACAGGAATGTTCTGCTGGCGCTCCAGTTCTGCCTCTTCATCCAGCAGCCTGCTGTCAAAGTCAAGCACTTCGCGATTGCTGATGTGCATATGGAGCGTCTTTCTGTCATAGTATACATAGACCGGCTCGGCCTCTTCCTTAGGCAGAGATGAAGCCACGACAGGTATTCCTGTCATCTGGCCGCCGACCCTCCACCAAGGAGAGCCTGCAAGGAAGTCAATGGACGGAGCAGCTGTCTCCCTATGGTCATGAATCGCGAAAGACGACGTCGGGACCATGATCTTGGAACCGTCATCAAATATCACGACATTCTGCTCTGCAGATGCCTCTACACCTTTAAAGAGTTTTCCTGCATCGTATGCCTCCAGGAGCTCCCTGTAGCCTGGAAGCCTCTTCTCCTGCCCACCGTCAGGCTGAGGCTTTTCGCAGGAGATGAAGAGCGCCGCGGAGAGGGCTGATAATATGTATAGTATTCTTTTCATGATCATTATTTCTTCTGGAATACACGGACGTAGTCCACTTCCATTTCGGCAGGACCGTTATTGAGGGCTGTCACATTGTTGATCTCCCATATACCTGGGAAGTTTCCTCCTACGGCAAGGTTCAGGAGAATGAAGTTGTCCTTGCGGAACTCGTTGTCACCGAAGTCCTTGATAGTCATTTCGAAATATGGCTTTGCAGACGGATAGGTCTCAAGGTCGATATACATCGATATCTTGTCTTCTGTCCATATGCATGTGAATGTATGGAAATTTCCGTCCTGGACAGAATAGCTGTTGTTGATGTCATGAGCATAATACTGATGACCTGGCGCTCCCCAGTGGCATGCTCCGTTGAGGAATGTCTCCTGACGGTTGTTATAACCGTTCGAGTGTCCCATCTCGAGGATATCCGTCTCACCGCAGTTCGGCCAGCCCTTCGACTTGAAGTCGTTGCCCATCATCCAGAACGCCGGCCAGAGGCCGTTCGCTGTCTTAGGAAGCTTGATTGAAGCCACTATGTATCCATACTTGAAATATACCTTGCCGAGGGTAATGAGACGTGCTGACGTCGCTGTAGCACCCTGATAACTCTCCTTGCGGGCGGTCATCACGAGCTTACCGTCACGCACATCCACATTCTCCGGACGGTCAGTATAGTACTGAAGCTCGGCATTACCCCAGCCGTTGCTTCCGCGTCCGATCTCGCATGTCCAGTTGTCTGTGTTGAGATTCGGGCCATCGAACTCGTCACTCCAGAAGAGTTTATAGCCCTCCGGCACGAACATGGCCTCGCCGGTAGAACTTGTCAGCTGAGTGACAGGGAGTTCGGTCTTGGAAGACGTGGTCCTGAAGGTTATCGTATTGTGACGGTCTTCTGTCAGAAGGTTCTTCTTGACGGTGATCTTCACCTTGGTCTCACCTTTTATTCCTCCGGTCGGATAGACTGAGCACCATGAAGGATCAGCAACTGTCGATCCCCACTCGGCATCAGCTGTGACTGTGACATAAGTCTCCTGCTCTTCAAAATCCAATGTAAGTTCTGCTGGAGACACCTGCACGGCGCCTCCTATCGGGGTTTCGGTCTGCTCCGGACCGGTGCATGAAATTGCCAGGAGGGCAATTGCCAGTATTTTTGTTATCATTTTCATAATCATTTCTGGAATACGCGGACGTAATCGATTTCATATGTTGCAGGGAGACAGCTTTCGTCAACGCCCATCATTCCTCCCCAGTCGCCGCCCCATGCGAGGTTGAGCTTGAGCTCGAACGGCTTGTTGAAAGGCCATGTGTTGGCGTTGCGTCCCTGAGAATAGTCGTCTGGATTGTAGTAGAACAGCTGCTTGCCGTCCACATAAGTCTTTATATATTCCGGAGTCCACTCAAGAGCATATGTATGGAACTCGTCCATGACGCCCGCCACCTTTCTGGCAGCAGTCTTCTGAGTGCCGATGGCATGATAATATGACTTGCAGTGGATAGAAGACGACACCTCGGTAGGGACACATCCAACGTGCTCCATGATGTCGATCTCACCTCCTTCAGGCCAGCCTGACCATACTGACGGCATCATCCAGAACGCCGGCCAGGTGCCCTTGCCCTTCGGCAGCTTGAGACGAGCCTCGAAGTAGCCGTAGGTCCAGTTCTTTCTTGTGTTGACACGTGCCGAATACACTCTGTTTCCGCTCTTTATTGCGCGGATCTTCAAAGTGCCGTCACTCACGTCGGCTGTGACGATATCGCCGGTGCGACCGGCAACGTAAGTCTGGAGTTCATTGTTCACCCAGCCTGGCTCTGCGGTCTCATACCACCACTCCTTTGTGTCAGGCATAGTGAGCGAAGGGTCATTGAACTCGTCCCTCCATACGAGCTGATATCCTGCCGGAGTATAGATTTCCGGCTCGACATACTGCGCACCTTCAGGGATCTTGAATCCCGCAGGCGCAATGAAGTCTGACCACACATAGACTGTGGTCAAAGGGTTTCCGGTGAGATCCAGATCCTTCAGCTTGCCGAGCATCTGGATGTCAATGGATGTGAGATTGTTTCCTGACAGGTCAAGCGACACAAGGTCAGGGAACAGTTCCGCGAGCTCGGACACATCCGTAAGCCCGCAATCAGAGAGGTCGAGAGATGTGACGCCCTCTATCTCCTTTGTGCTGAGGACGCCGTCGCCGTCCTTGTCGAGATTCTTAAGCAGAGCATCCAGCAGAGCCTTGTTCTCCACCGTGACGTTCTGGACCTTATAGTGCTGCTTCACAGGGACTTCCATCTTCATGGAGCCAGACCTGAAGAGAAGCGTAGTCGTACGCTCTTCCAATGCCTTGTTCTCCTCGATGGTAACCTTGACCGTGGTCTCCCCCTTTATGCCTCCGGTAGGTGAAGTCTTCACCCACGAATCTATAGGAGTCACACCCCAGTCCTTCTCGGCACCGACAGTCAGGACGACCTCCTGCGCTGCTGATGACACGGAAATCTCGGCAGGAGTCACCTGCAGTTTCACCTCCGGCGCATCGCCTCCCTGCGGATCCTTCTCGCCGCAGGCGGCTGTCACGCCGGCCAGGGCAGCTATCAGTAATATAGTCTTGAATCTCATTTTTTAGATTTCTCCATTCGCTTCGCTCAGTCGAAATGACAGAGACGAAACATTAAAAGGCAGGGGCAAAGCCCATTGCGGGCTTTGATCCCCTGCCATCCCATATAACTATTAATGTTCGATAAGAGTAATGCCGCTGATGATTACCTTAGAACCTGCAACCGCACCACCGAAGTCGAATACGAGCTTCATGTCAGGAATATCAGTTCCAGGAAGGCCTGTTACGGTATATACATACTCCTCATATGCTGAGAGAACGATATCCGGCTTGTAGAAGAGTTCGTTCACGTCATTAGAAGGAGCCTGCTCGTAGCATGGCTTCACGGTTACGTGAGGATGATCTGCCTCTGAATACAATGTAACCTGGAAATCATATGTCTTGTCAGTAGAGATCTTGATGCCTGTCTTGTTGAAGACAAACTGTCCCTGCCACTGAGAACCGCCGATTCCTTCCGGCATGATGAGAGTGTACTCATTGTCACCCTGAGTCAATTCAGGATTTGCAATCTGAGTCCAGTTGTTGTCTGCAAACCAATAAGAAATATCGATGGCTGCAGTCTTCCAGAGATTTGCTGCTGAGTTCGGATCAAGTGCCTCAGGCTGCTCTGGCTCCGGTGCAGGAGCTGGAGTGCTCTGGCTCTCGCGGAAGATGATGTCCTTCACTACTACTGTAGATCCGCCGACTGCACCACCGAAGTCGAATACGAGCTTGAGGTTGTCGCAATCGATACCTTGAGCTGCTATCACCTTCACTTCGAAGTCCTCATATGCAGAGAGCGCATAACGGCCGTCTGTGATGATTGCGCCATCATCGTTCTGTGCACAAAGCTTCACTGTCACACCTGGGTGATCTGCTGTAGAATTGAGCACGAGGTAGAAGTCATATGTCTTCGCTGCCTCAGACTTGAGACCTGTGTTCTGGAAGAAGAACTGACCCTGCCACTGCTGTCCTCCGATATCGTCAGGAAGAACGAATGTATGCTCGCCGCCTTCTGAAGTCACTGTTGCTGGAGAAATCTCACCCCAGTCGTTGTTTGCGAACCAGAAATGATGATCTGTAGTCACAGCAGAGTTCCAGAGGTTATTAGGATCTGCAGGATCGAATGTAGGCTCTGTCGAACCGCCGCCGACTGTCTTTGCCTCGCGGAATACGATATCCTTCACAACTACTGTCGAACCACCCTGTCCGCCGCCGAAGTCGAAGACGAGCTTGAGGTTGTCGCAGTCGATACCAGGAGCTGCATATACATCAAGAACGAAGTCCTCGTATGCTGTGAGAGCATAGCGGCCGTCTGTGATGATAGCGCCGTCATCGGTCTGTGAACAAAGCTTCACTGTCACGCCTGGGTGATCTGCAGTAGAGTTGAGCACGAGGTGGAAGTCATAAGTCTTCGCAGCTGAAGATGCGAGGCCTGTGTTCTGGAAGAAGAACTGACCCTGCCACTGCTGTCCGCCGAGACCCTCAGGAAGCACGAATGTATGAGTACCGCCGTCTGAAGTCACTGTTGCAGGAGAAATCTCACCCCAGTCGTTGTTTGCGAACCAGAAGTGGTGATCTGTAGTCACAGCTGAGTTCCAGAGGTTGTCAGCTGCAGAAGGATCGAACGGTGCAGGGCCTGCAGGCGCACCACCAATGTGCTCCTGAAGAACGATATCCTTGATCTCTACAGTCGAACCAGGAGTTGCACCACCGAAGTCAAGAACAAGCTTGGCGTTTGTGAGGTTGACACCCTGAACACCCTTCACCTGATACTTGAACTCCTCATATGCCTTAACTACGTGTGCATCCTCGAAGAAGAAGACATTGTCATCATCCTGCTGGGTGAGCTTAATGGTCACTCCGCCGTGGTCTGCTGTAGAGTTAAGGACGAGCTGGAAGTCATACAGCTTGTCTGCAGATGTCACGATGCCTGTATTGTTGAATACCATCTGACCCTGCCAACGCTGAGTACCGATTCCCTCAGGAATCACGATTGTATGCTTGTTGCCTTCTGCTGTGTATGCAGGGTTGTCGATCTGACCCCAATCGTTGTTTGCGAACCAGAATGAAACGTCCATTACGGCGTTCTTCCAGAGGTTGCGGTCTGAGTTAGGATCGAATACGACCTCACCTGGCTTAGGATCCTCAGGCTTGGCGCTGCCCTCTACGATGAACTCATACTTCCAAGCGATGGCTCCATTGTCGTGAACGAGAGCGAGCTTCTTGGTATTTGTTCCCTCGAGGAGCTTGTAGCGAGGCTCTGCCAAAGCGTCAGGGTTAGGGATATAAGAAAGGTTCTTTCCTTCAGGGAGGACGAGATAGATCTCCTCGATACCTGCGTCGTTCCAAGCGTTCTCGAATGAATAGTCGGTTGTGAAGCCTTCGATAGGAACCATGTAGTCATTTTCGTCGACTTTGTACTCCGGACCATATCCTGAATCCTTGTTTACATATACCATTCCGCCCTCACCAGGATTGTAAGTATACTTCATGTCCTTCGTGAAGATGAGTCTGTCGTCATAAAGACCCCAGTCCTTCTTCTCGTCAGGCCCTGCCGACCACCAGTTTGTACCATCGGTACCCGGCTCGCCGCAACCCATATGTCCCTTGACAGTAGAGTTCCACTCCCAGGTCTTGCTTTCGCTTCCTGCGAAGAAAGTGATATACTTTGAAGGGTCGAACGGATCGCGGTAAGTGTTCTCGAGAGTGAACTCGACAACCTTCGAACCAACAGAAACTCCGTGAGCGTTATAAGCCTTCACCTCAACAGAGTGAGTACCTGCATCGCGAAGACGAAGCTGGAGACCGTTTCCAGTATATGCATATTTCTTGTTAGCCATTCCGTCGATCTTCTCCTCTCCGAAAAGCCACATAGGAACCACACCCTCGTTCTCTACCGAGAATGTCACATAGTTGGTCTCATTGTCTACAGCAATCTTGACCTGAAGATCAGAAGCTGAAGGGACCTTGTCCGGGTCGATCTCCATATACTCCTGAACGCAGCCCATAGTCACGACAGCCGCCAGAGCCAACGCCATATATTTAAATATCTTCATATTCTTTCAGAATTAACGATTAATAGTTGTTCTGGGTAAGAGGGTGCTGAGTACTTGCAGTAGCATCCATCTCAGTCTGAGGGAAAGGCAGATACTTCTTGCTCTCAGACCAGGTCTTGGTACGGAAACCGCCTTCGTCGTTAGCAGGAGTAAGGACTGTAGCAGCCTGACCAAGACGAACGAGATCCCAGTAGCGCTTTCCTTCACCCATAAGCTCTACATGACGCTCGTGAAGGATAGTCTCGAGGTTTGCGCCTACAGTACCGAGGCCCGCACGTGTACGTACCTCATTGAGGTATGCATCTGCAGAACCCTTTCCTGAGCAGCCGTGAACAGCGATGAGCTCGGCGGCGTTGAGGAGAGTCTCGGCGTAGCGGTAGAGACGGATGTTTGTACCATAGTTCAATGTAGCGTCAGCGATCTGACCTGCATTACCGTCAAGACGAGGGAGATACTTTGCAAGGTGGTATCCTGTCTCCTGATAACGTGCAGTGAAGGTCATGCCCGGCTCAGAAGCTGTTTCATAAACTGTAACAGCCTTTCTGAGGTCACCTTCCTCGAATGCTTTTGCAGCCATGGCAGTGAGAGGGAAGAATCCCCAGCCTTCGTTACCATACTTTGCACTGCCGGCCATGCCATTCAGACCCATGAGGGTAGGAAGAACTGTACCGCCGGCTGCAAGAGGGCTGCCCCATGAGCGATATGCGCCCTGGCTGAAGAAGTTGATGTCGAGGATTGTCTCAGAGCTCCACTCGCCTGCAGGCTCCCACATGTTTGCAAGGTCTGCCGATGAAACAAGAGCATACTCACCGCTGTTGATGATCTCCTCCATATAGTCAAGCGCCTTCTGCATTCTTTCCTTGTCGTTCTGATACATCACGATCTCAGCATAGAGCATCATTGCAGCAGCCTGTGTCACGCGTCCGAGCTCTGACTTACGTCTCATAGGGAGAGCCTTGGTCTCGATAGCAGCCTCAAGTGAAGTCACCATTCCTTCATAGACCTCGTCAGCCTTCATCTGAGGTGTAGAGTACGGGAACTCAAGGTTTGTCTCATAATAAGGAAGATTTCCCCAGAGCTTCCACATCTGTGTATAATACCAGTTGCGGAGAACAACTGCCTCTGCCAGGAACTCAGCCTTGGTTTCTTCGGAAATCTCCTTGACTCCAGGCATATATTTCTGCACACAGTTAGCACGGTTCACACCTGAATAAGCGATGGTCCATACAGACGCAGGAGTATTCTGAGAGTCAACAGAATAGTCGAACATCAGATGATAGTGACGGTTGTCAGAAACACCTGATCCGCCAGGATAGATGTCATCAGCCATCACTTCATAGATCATAGGGATAGGATTGTACATGTTCATACCCCAGTCAAACCACTGAAGCGGATCGTAAGCTGCTACAAGAGCTTCCTTGATACGGGCTTCAGAGTTGTAGTACTCTTCAATGTATATCTTGTCGTGAGACTGTACATTAAGCCATTCCTCACCGCAAGAGCTGAGAGTCATAGAGAGCAGCATCGCTGCAAAAATGTAATAAAACTTTTTCATCTTATATCTCTTTACTGGTGATTAGAAAGTAATGCTTGCACCGAACTGGAAAGTACGTGCCTGAGGATAGATACCTCTGTCCATATACTCGGCGATTTCAGGGTCGAAACCGTCATACTTTGTGAATGTGAATGCATTCTCGCAAGCTGCATAGACGCGAAGCTTCTTCACGAAGATCTTGTTTGTCCATTTTGCAGGAAGAGTGTAACCGAGGGTCACATTCTTGAGACGGAAGTAGCTTGCATCCTTGATAAAGAAGTCGGAAGCCTTAGACCAGTTCTGGTTAGGGTCGGTAGTGGTGAAACGAGGATACTCGTTTGTCGAACCCTCGCCTGTCCAGCGGTTGAGGACATACTTAGGCTGGTTCATCGGATAGATATCGGTACGACGAGTACCATCAAATATCTTGTTTCCTGCTACACCCTGCCATACCATAGAGAAATCTATTCCCTTCCACTCGATGCTGGCATTCACACCGAAAGTCCAAGGTGGAACGCACCTACCGAGAATCTTACGGTCACCTTCTGCAGTAATCTGTCCGTCTCCGTTTACATCCTCATATCTGAAGTCACCAGGCTGTGCACTAGGCTGAATGAGCTTTCCGTCAGCATTGGCGTATGCATATACCTCATCCCAGTTCTGGAATACACCATCAGTCTTGTATCCATAGAAATATGGGAACGGCTGACCATTCTCGCCACGGATGATCGAACCCATCTGGTGGAATGATCCGATATCGAGAATTCCGGTCTCGTTACCTGCATTGATCAGGAGAGTATGGATATAAGCAGCATTGGCTCCAACCGAGAAGTTGAAATCACCTATAGAATATCTGTAGCTGAGATCCAGTTCGACACCGGTGTTGGACATTGTACCGACATTACCATATGGCTTTGATTCACCGAGATATGTAGGAACCGGCATCACCTGAAGCATACCCACTGTCTTCTTATAGAAATAGTCGGCAGTAAACTGGAGAGAGTTTCCGAAGAATCCGAAATCGAGACCGACGTCTGTCTGACGGCTTTCCTCCCAGTGAAGGTCCGGGTTAGGTGTTACAGATGTCTTCACGCCATTGACGATCACCTCATTTCCAAGAGCACCGCTACCGAATACATAGTTGTTGCCAGGAGATGTCTGGGCAGCATACTGGAATGGAGGGATGCGGTCATTACCGTTGATACCCCATGATGCACGCAGTTTCAAAGCAGAAAGCCATGCAGCAGCATCTTTGAGGAACGGCTCGTTCTTGATGTTCCATGCAGCAGATGCTGACGGGAATATACCGAAACGATGATTAGGACCGAAACGTGAAGAACCGTCTCGACGTATTGTAGCCTGAATCATATACCTGTTGTCGTAGTCATACGATGCACGTGCAAACAGTGATGAGAGACGATAGTCATCGTCAAGTCTTCCGCCTCCGTCATTGTCCTCGCGGTTACTTGTCGCAAATCCGAGATTTGCCTTGCTAGGATCTTCTTCCATCAGATACATCTTGGATGCGCTGAGACTCCTTCCTGTTGCCGAGAATGCAGTCTGACCGGCCATGACAGTAAGATTATGCTTCTCATTGAAAGTCTTGGTATAGGTCAAAGTATTCTCCACCTGCCATTTCAAGCCACGGTTCATAGACTCCCATACAGAAGAATATCCCTGATGACGGGTTGAAGAAAGGTAATAATTAGGAGTCCATCCGTAAGAATTTCCTACAGAGTAATCGATATTTACTGAAGAACGGAACACCAGACCGTCATAAAGCTGGAATGAAACCTCCACTCCACCAACAAGTCTGTCATAATTGTTCTTGGTGCCAGGAAGTGAAAGGTCGGCAAGAGGATTGACCATTTCCTGGAACTCCGTTCCCGGAACCGTGAAGAGACGTCCGTTCCTTGGGTCACGGATAAGATTGTAATCGCTCCATTGAGGATTGACGAGTTCACCTGTAGCTTCATCTACAAAGTGAGCTGCATCATTATAGTAATACTTGTCAATTACCGCCTGCTCGTCAGCCTCGTCAACATATACGCTGAGGAGTGGAGAAAGAGCTGCAGCGGATCCAAGAGGAGATCCGAACTCAGAGTTGGTAGTGATACCTGTTGTACGCGTACGCGAATATGCGACATTGACATTGAGATCCATCTTGTTGAGCCAGCTGCGCTTAGCTGTATCATCGAAGATGTTGTACTGATCGTTCAGGCGAACAGAGAAACGGTCATAGTTGGAACGGTCATAGTCACCGCCGACAATACCCTCCTGAGTATAATATCCTGCAGACACGAAATACTGGTTCTTGCCGCTGTTTCCGCTGATGGTCAGCTGATGAGTCTGCTGAGGAGCATTCCAATTGAAGAGTTCATCCTGCCAGTCTGTGCCTACACCGAATGAATATGGATCTGCGTATTTAGGAGCGTTTCCATCGTTGATGGCGGCCTCGTTCATCATCACAGCATACTCGGTAGCGTTGAGGACGTCACGCTTGCGCCATGGACTTGACATTCCGTACTGGAAATCGTAAGTAACGGAAACCTTGTCCTTTGAACCCTTCTTTGTAGTCACGAGGATAACACCGTTTGCACCACGTGTACCATAAACCGCGCAGGAAGCTGCATCCTTGAGAATGTCAATACGCTCGATATCGCTTGGCGCGAGATAATCTATACCTCCTTCAACTGCCATACCATCCACTACATAAAGAGGATTAGAGTCATTGATGGTACCGATACCACGGACACGGACCTGAGAACCTGCACCAGGATGTCCTGATGTCGATGTGACGTTCACACCTGGGGTAAGTCCCTTGAGCGCGTCATCTACGCGGACAGCAGCTACTCTGTCGAGCATTTCTGTTCCGACTGTCGAAATGGCTGCTGATACCACGGCCTTCTTCTGAACGCCGTATCCGATCATCACCACTTCTTCAAGCATTTCAGTATCCTCCTGGAGGACCACTTCTACATAACCGTTTCCTACAGGGACCTTCTCTGTCTTGTAGCCGATCGAAGTGACCACGAGGACAGCATCCTTAGGGACAGCTGTGTTAAACACGAAATTACCGTCAATGTCAACAGTTGTACCGGTGGTCGTGCCTTCGACAACGACTGCCGCACCGATTACCGGCTCACCTGCTGAATCCTTGACTGTACCTTTCACTTGCTGAGCGAACGCGCTGGCGCAGCTCAGACCCATTATCGCAAAGATAAGGGCGATTCGATAAGTTAGGTGTTTCATGGGTTAGTGTTTATGTGTTAATAATGTGTTTACGAATCAAATTGTTCGCATTCCAAATTTAAGAAAATTCTTGTCCACTCGCACACGTACATATATCCTTGGGGCAAATTAGTGGATAAGTGGAATATATCCTATTGAATATCAATAAATTATCTCCTGAAAAGAGGGTAAAAAAGTGGACACGGCAAAATTGCCATCCTCCAAACAACAGGAAAAAGTGGATTAAACCAACAACAATAATTGCCTTATTGAATTGATTCAAACCACTTTACGAAATATTCCACAAAGTTTGAAAAGTGGAAAATATAGAACAATTTCTATCTACTTATGCCCTTGCAGAGCCGATTTTCCGGACGTTTTCTTCGAAGTTTTCTCTGTCGGAAAGGGCGGCGTTCTTGACCTGCGCGCGATAGTTATATATCGTGTTGACAGAGTACCTCAGAAGCGAGGCTATATGGGACGACTGTGTGATGCCGAGCTTGATCAGGGCGAAGATGCGGAGCTCGGTGTTAAGCAGTCCGCCTTCCTTCACGACGATGCGTCCTTCTTCTGTCAGAAGAGCATTCAGGTCCTCGACAAATGTCGGATAGAGCGAGAGGAACGAAGTGTCGAACGTCTTATAGAAGTTCTTGAGCTCGGCTTCATATTGTTCCCTCGGCAGAGTCTTGCGAAGCTTGTCGAGGTATCCGGAACACATGGAGAGGAAGAGTCCCAGATACTCCTCCTTGGCAGCGTTAGCCTCCACCAGGTCCAGATTGGTCCTGCGAAGATCCTCCTCCACCGACATGATCGACTTTGTATAGGCATCCAGCTGGATATTCTTCGCTTCGATCTCCTTTGCACTCCTCTGGCGTTTACGATATAGACGTACCGTATATGTAAGGATGATAAGAAGCAGGAAGGCCACCAGTACAGTAACCATGAGATACCTGCTGCGGTCCTTCATCTGCAGGTCCCTGCTGTCTCTGTATGCCTTCTCGATCCATGGGAATGTAGACGCGATCTGCACCTTCCTGAGCTTGGCATTATAGAAGATGGCATCATCAAGAGAGATCCTGATATATCTGAAAGCCCTGTCCGTGTCATGCGGATCAGTCAGCTTTATGGCCACCGAACACAGGGCGGCATTGTCCTTGATCGCGCCCCTGATGTCACAGATGGCCGATTCTATCCACCACCTGATCGTTTCCTCTTCCCTTTCCAGATTCTCGCAGATGAAGCCCTGCCAGTAACACTGGACGGCATAATCACGCGAACTCTTGTTCTGTCCTTCTATAATGCGGAGATTTTCCGAATAGGCCTCGTCCCATCTCTGCTCCTCAATGAGGCGCATTATGTAAATATGATGGTTAAGCGGTGAATCCTTCGGGGTATTCTTGAGGATAAGGTCCTGATAGGCACGGATATTCACCGCCTCCGGCACAGTAATGCCGGAAGTGCGGACATATTCCTGATAGTCGTGCAGGAACTTCTGACGGGCATTGTACCAGTTGATCTTCTGCTGGTAGTTGAAAGTAGTTGTGTCAAGCTGCTGGAACAGTTCCTGAGCTTCGAGGAACATGCCGGCAGTGGTGAACAGCATGGCCTTCTCCACTACAGCAGAATTCATGAGTGACCGGTCTTCAAGCTCTGCGGCTATCGCCTCCTGCGACTCGAGGATTTCCTTCGCCTTGTCAAACTGATATGCCACACACTCCTGATAAAGCTGTCCGTAAAGGCCATATTTCTGCTCAGGAGAAAGGTCATCCGAAGCCAGAAGACCTTCGATCGTGCTTATCTTGGCCTCCTTCTCCTTCACATACTCCTCCATACTGGCGAGTTCCGAATCCAGCCGTTCAAACTCATCAGCAAGAGGATGGCGGTATGCGTCCACGCAGGACACGGCAAGCAGGAGTGACAGAATTGCAGATATTGAACAGTGTTTCATAGATTTCAATTTTATAGCAACACTACAAATATAAGAAAATAGCATTATTTTACATATATTTGCATGATATATATCAATGAGTCATGAATATCGCAAAACACATTTCAGGATACATCGCAGCGGCGCTTCTGCTGCTTGGATGCGAGAAGAACCCATATGGTCCGACAGGCTATCAGCCAGACGTTCAGAAACCGGAAACCGAGAAGCCGGACCAGACCCCGACAGAGAAAGGCGGCTACGCCAAGGGCGCGGACATCAGCTGGCTGACGCAGATGGAGGGCGACGGACAGAAGTTCTACACCGCAGCAGGGAAGGAGATGGAGTGCACCGCTCTGATGAAAGAACTCGGATTCAATGCGATAAGACTTCGCGTGTGGGTTGACCCTGAAGGCGGCTGGTGTGCCAAGGAGGACGTGCTGGTAAAGGCAAAGCGTGCCCAGGAGCTCGGAATGAGAATCATGATAGACTTCCATTACAGCGACACATGGGCAGATCCTTCAAACCAGAAGACCCCTGCAGCATGGGCGGCGCTCCCTATCTATGAGCTCGCTTCTGCAGTGGAGACTCATACAAAGGAGACTCTGCAGCTGCTCAAGGACAACAAAGTCGATGTAGAATGGGTGCAGGTCGGCAACGAGACCAACAGCGGCATGCTGCATCCTCTGGGCAAGATCAGCGACAATGCCGACAATTTCGCAATCCTTGCAGACAAGGGCTATGATGCGGTAAAGAGCGTATATCCTGAAGCCAAGGTCATCATCCACAGAAGCGAAGGCCACAAGGCCAACGAGTGCAGATGGCTTTTCAACCACCTGAAGAACAGCAAGGTGAAATATGACATCATAGGACTTTCACTCTACCCTACCTGGTGGGAAAACAACGGATGGTGCGACTGGAAGCCGGTCGTTGACGACTGTCTGGCAAACATAAAGAGCCTGACTTCGACCTTCGGCAAGCCGGTGATGATCTGTGAGATCGGTATGCCGGTATGGGAGCCGCAGATGTCCAAGAATGCCGTACAGTATATTCTGGACGAGACAAAGAAGATCGAGGTGTGTCACGGCGTCTTCTACTGGGAGCCGCAGACCGACGGCGTATGGAAGCCGGCGAGCTACGCCGCCCTCGGCTGGAACGCATACGACAAGGGCGCGTTCAAGAACGGAAAGGCGACTATAGCGCTTGACCCATTCAAGGAGTAGGACCAAACTTACACTATCTACCATGAACAGATTCATTCTATTCCCGCTGTTTCTACTTGTGTCCTGTGGAACTGCCAGAAACAGCACAACAGTCAATAATACAATCGAACCGGACTCCCTCGTTGCAGTACAGGTTCCCGGACAACTTTGGGGCAAGACTTACGGTGATTATGTCTTTCACGATGATTTCTATTATGGTTATTCATATTCAAGTGATACTTATGAACACTACCCTCTGACAAAAGCCCTGAACACGTATGGGTTAATAGTTGATTATACTCATAAGGTAGAAGTTGAAGGAAAAATCAAGGCTTTAGGATTTGTAATTAACAAGGCGTTTGTCTTTAAACCCAACATTGAAGGTTGGTATTGGTTATATATTTCAGGTAAAGGAGATGTAAAACAAATCCCACATGTATTTTATTACACTAATTTATATCAGTTGGATGGTAGAAAATCGGTTTTTGGGCTTGACAATGAGTTTGTAGTGAAATATGATGGGAGTATGGAAAAAACAGATCAAATCATAATGTTGGCTAAAATGCATAATATCAAAGTAGGAACAATCGAGGACAAGTCGCGATATGGCTATAGTTATATCTATTTGTATTGTAGCAAAGATTCATCTGGAAATGCAGTTGAAATGGCCAACTGGTTTGTTGAGTGTGCTGGATTCCCCAATACATTCCCTAGTTTAGGCGATGCTCCCTTTGATTTTGACTAACCATTATAAATTCTCAAGAATATGAAACGCTTCACTCCACTTATCTGTACTCTTTTGCTATGCGGATGCATAATGGAAGAGCAATTTGACATAAAGACACCAGCCAGGGAGTCACAGGTTAATACAACCCAGTCTGATTACTACTGGTTTAACGGCAATCGTGAACCCCTGCAAAAGATTCCAGAATATTCATTTGTGATTACAGATGAGGATGCTACAGGGAATCTTAGCACTATTATTACGAGATCTGGTATCAGCCATCAAGGAATGGAATATAAAAGATACCCGGCTCCTAAAAAAGCATTCCGTATAAGCGATGAATCACAAACTGTATGGTCTAAAATTCCTACTACAATCTTGAATGAAAATGAAACGAATGTCTTCTATTCTGCACCCTATTTTAGAACAGCAGATGGTTTTGAGGTTGGATTGACAAATTATTTTATGATCAAACTTAAGGCAGCATCCGATCTTGAAATATTAAAACAATTTGCAAATGAACACAAAGTATTAGTTCTTTATGGAGATGAAACAGATCTCTGGTATACCTTAACGTGCACCTCCGATTCGGATAGGAATGCTTTGGAACTTGCGAACAAGGCATACGAGAGCGGTAAATTCGCAGCCACTGATGTAGAGTTCGTAGATGATATTCATTTTACTTCCGCTCCGTCATACGATGACAGCCTATACTCTACCCAATGGAACCTTAACGGTGAATATGGTATTAATTTAGATGCCACACATTCTATCACAACAGGGTCCGACAATATAACCGTAGCTGTAATAGATAATGGTTTTATCCTTGATCACCCAGATATGCCTATCAATGCAGCTTTAAGTTGGGATGCGAATTCCCAAACATCACCAGCAAGACAATATTATTACAGCAATGCGACATCAAACAATCATGGTATTGGTGTTGCAGGTATAATCGGAGCAGTTCAGGACAATGGCAAAGGGATTGTGGGCATTGCTCCTGGGGTTAAACTCATGGCTATCAGCGTTCGTACAGAAATGCATGACAGTACAGACCTGACTGCATTGAATGCTCTTAAGGATGCTATATATTACGCAGAAGAGCATAATGCAGACGTAATTAATAATTCCTGGATCACTAACATTAAGCATCAATTATTGGATGATGCTATTGAAAGTTCTCTCAGATACGGACGAAACGGGAAAGGCTGCGTAGTTATATTCGCTTCCGGTAATGATGGCACAAATATCAGCAAGATGCCATATCGCGATAATGAAGATGTGATATGTGTTGGTGGCACCACCATAGATGGATACAGGTGGCTTGGAAGCAATTATAGTGAACATATTGATATCGTGGCTCCTGGAAGTTACATACCTACGTTAGGCGAAGACCCTGAAAATAGGAATCCAGACGGAACATCATTTGCTGCACCTCACGTGTCAGCCATTGCCGGATTGATGTTGTCAGTCAATTCGGCACTTACCTCCACTCAAGTAGGAGAAATATTAGCCAGGACAGCAACAAAACTTCCTGAATACAATTTCTCTTCCTCAAAAAATAATGGAACTTGGGACGGAGAAGTCGGATATGGATTGGCTAATTGTTACAATGCAGTCAGAATGGCACAAAACTACTTTGATAGTGAGTCTTATTTAAATTTAATTGAGTTCGATTACTCAGGAACTAACATATCACTGACTTTGAAGGCGTCTAAAGATGCTGTCGTTATCTGGAATGAAGGGGATCAGGATTATTCATTTATACCAATCGGATCATCTGTAACATTAAGTCACAACTATTCTACAAGTGGCAATAAACATGTAATAATAGCAGAGTATATATCAGAGAATGGATCTACCCCTACCTCCAGCACAGCCCTTACGAGATTCGAGCTCACCACTGGAAACAATGCAAGTAACATAGACATAAAGGCCATCAACTCTGCATTAGAATACATAAGAATCATAGGTGGTGCTAACTTTGCCAGCCAATCAGTATCTATCAATGGGTTAAGCGCTCTTAAGGAATTGTATCTTGTCCAGCTTAAGAATGCATCTATCTCAGTAAAGAACTGTAGTTCTCTTACTACATTCGGTACAAGTCGTCACATATGGCGTCATAGAGACTTCATTCCATTTGACCCGAATGGTACGGGAACATTGAATCCGGATATTGTTGGTGGTGGAGGGACATCATCGAACGAATGGCCGACAATACCAGAGCCTCATGTATCACCTTCGTCATTATCTATCATCAACTGTCCTCTTGTAAACACTTTAAGTCTGGAGAATGCAGGATTTACCAGCTTCTCATTCCACGGCCTGGATAACCTGAATTATGTATACTTATCATCCCAAAGCCCTTGGATTGTAGGAGCAGCCTCAAATCCAGCAGTTTCCGCAACAAGCGGTTATTTCCTATCCTCTGCAATCTCTACCTTACCGGGGCAAACCCCTTCCTCAAAGGGAAAAATCGTGATAAGATGCGTCAACAACAGTAACACAGGATATATCCCAGTAGCCATAGGTTCTGGCCATAAGAGTAGAATTCAGAATTTATGTAATTCCAAATATTGGACATTAGTATGGGACTCTGGTATAAACTGAAATTCTATATAAATCATATTTACATAGAATCAAGTTTTTGTATATTTGCCCCATGATAAAAAGAATAATAACAGCACTCTCACTTCTGGCTGTGGCTTCCGCCACCTTCGCGCAGAGTCAGCGCAGCGAGACCAGCCTGAAGGAATGGGAGTTCCGCAAGGGGCATGACATCGAGGCTAAAGAGGGCTGGGAGGCCGTTTCAGTGCCTCATGACTGGGCTATCTACGGGCCCTTCGACAAGGCCAATGACCTGCAGACCGTAGCTGTCGTGCAGAACGGTGAGGATGTTGCGACCGAAAAGACGGGACGCACCGGAGGCCTTCCGTATATGGGCAAAGGCGCATACAGACGCACTCTCGACATAAAGGCTGACGAGCTTGACGGCCGCAGGCACATCCTCATGTTCGACGGAGCGATGAGCGAGGCTCAGGTCTTCGTCAACGGCGGGAAAGTATGCTTCTGGCCATATGGATACAACTCGTTCCACTGCGACGTGACCGAGCAGCTGAAGGAGGGAAGCAACGACATAGTCGTGCTTCTGGAAAACCGCGAGCAGTCGTCAAGATGGTACCCGGGAGCGGGACTTTACAGAAAGGTCCGCCACATCACTCAGCCTCAGGTGCATGTGCCTGTATGGGGAACATATGTGACAACCCCTCACATCGAAAAGGATCATGCAGTCGTAAGCGTGCGCACAAAGATCGAAGGCGTAGAGAAAGGCTCTGCAGTCACACTGAGGACCAGGATTCTTGATCCTGACGGACATGCTGTCGCATGCGTTACCGACACC
The DNA here is from genome assembly GCA_015060255.1 of Bacteroidales bacterium. Classification (GTDB taxonomy): domain Bacteria; phylum Bacteroidota; class Bacteroidia; order Bacteroidales; family UBA932; genus Cryptobacteroides. The sequence goes on from SUYV01000007.1 coordinate 27,920, forward strand.
AGGCTTCTCCACTTCGGAGAGATCGAGCAGACGCTCACAGTAGAAAATCCGACATTATGGTCACCGGAGAATCCTGTTATGTATTTCGTTGAGACAGAAGTATATGCCGGAGGCTCCGTGAACACTGACTGGAACATGGACAGGCCTGAGATTTCAATTGCAGACGGCACAGTTCCATGCGACAAGGTCAGCACAAGATTCGGTTTCAGGACCATAGAGATCATCCCTGACAAGGGGTTCTTCCTCAACGGCGAGTCCCGCAAGTTCCGCGGTGTCTGCCTGCACCACGACCTCGGTCCGCTTGGCGCAGCCATCAACAAGGCCGCTATCCGCAGGCAGCTGACAATGCTCAAAGACATGGGATGCGACGCCATCCGCACATCCCACAACATGCCTGCTGAGGAGCTCATCGAGCTCTGCGACGAGATGGGCTTCATGGTGATGCTCGAGAATTTCGACGAATGGGACATCGCCAAATGTCAGAACGGATACCACAGATTCTTCAACGAGGACAGCGGCAACGGCATGATCTGGGCGGAGAGAGACATGATCAACATGCTCCATCATTTCCGCAACAATCCTTCTGTAGTGATGTGGAGCATAGGTAACGAAGTGCCTTCACAGTGGAAACCGGAAGGTCTGGTTGTAGCAAAGTGGCTGCAGGACATCTGCCACCGCGAAGACCCTACAAGGCCTGTAACATGCGGCATGGATCAGTATAATGCAGTGACAGTCAACGGTTTTGCAGAGCAGCTTGATATAGTGGGATTCAACTACAAGGTAGACCGCTACATCCCTGCATACAAGCTGCTTCCGCAGCGCATCATCCTCGGCAGCGAGACCGCCTCGACAGTGAGCTCACGCGGCGTATACCACTTCCCTGCAAAGCTCGGAGCAGCGATAATACATGACGACAATCAGTCTTCGTCATATGACACAGAATACTGCTGGTGGTCGAATATCCCTGACAACGACTTTGCAGCAGACGAAGACTATGACTGGTGCATAGGCCAGTTCGTATGGACAGGCTTCGACTATCTCGGCGAGCCTTCGCCATATGACACCGACGCCTGGCCTAACCATTCGTCAGTATTCGGAATCATAGACCTCGCATCCATTCCAAAGGACAGATATTACCTCTACAGGAGCGTATGGAACAAGACAGACGAGACCCTGCACGTGCTTCCGCACTGGAACTGGGCAGGTCGCGAAGGCGAGGTGACACCGGTATTCGTATACACATCATATCCGTCTGCAGAACTCTTCGTCAACGGAGTGTCGCAGGGCGTGCGCGCCAAGAAGGCCGCCGACGGCATTGTACCATGCCTTGGCGAGAAAGCAATGGAGCGCTTCCGCCTCATGTGGAAAGATGTAATATATCAGCCTGGCGAGATCAAGGTTGTGGCGTATGATGCTGACGGCAAGGCAGTTGCCGAGAAGGTCATCCGCACAGCCGGCAAGGCTTCAGCCATCCGTCTGACACCTGACAGAGAGGTACTGAAGGCTGACGGAGAAGATCTCTGCTATGTCAATGTAAGTCTGGTCGACAAGGACGGAAATCCTGTTCCTGTCGACAGCAGACTCGTGAAGGTGAAGGTCAGCGGAGCAGGCTCGTTCAAGGCCGTCGCCAACGGAGACCCGACCTGCCTGGAGCCGTTCCAGCAGCCTCAGATGCATCTTTTCAGCGGTCAGCTCACAGTCCTGGTACAGGCAGCAACGCAGCCTGGGGACATCACCGTGGAGGTGACAGGAAAAGGTGTCAAGAAAGCAATCCTGAAAATAAAAACTGAATAAGATATATGAAAAAGTTCATCACATTGCTGGCTGTTCTGGGCGTGACAGCTGTTTCCTGCACAAAGGAGACTACATTGCAGCCCGCTGGCCAGCAGACCTTGCACAGCAAGTTCATCGGCGGAACTGACGGAGAGACCGTTCCGGGCACGCTGCTTGTCAAGCTTGACGAAAATGCTGCAGAAGCCCTCAGAAAAGGAGGATTCCCAGGACTGTCATCCGACATCCTGAACGGCTTCAAGGCCACATCCTTCACTCCGGCCATCCCTGTTCAACCAAAAAATGCTGAAGTAGCCAGGAAATATGGCCTCCACCAGTGGTTCATGGTCGGATTCGACCCTCAGACATCTCCGGTCGCCGCAGCAGAGATACTGGCGAAGTCTGCACGTGTCAACAGCATACAGCTCAACAGATTCGTCCAGCCGACTACTGCAGAGAAGGCTTTCGAGGCAGACCTCATGCTTACCAGGGCCACCGGCGGGCCTTCTGAAGTTGCATTCGACGACCCGCATGCAGTTCACCAGTGGAACCTGCACAATGACGGAAGCATCAGCGACAAGGCTGTAGCCGGTGCTGATGTCGGAGTGAAGGAGGCATGGAGGCTCACAGGAGGCGACCCGAGCGTTGTCGTGGCCATCTTCGACTGCGCCGTGGACTACCGCCATGAAGACCTCGCAGACGCAGTATGGAGGAACGAGGCCGAGATTTCAGGCCAGTCGGATGTGGATGATGACGGAAACGGATTCATAGATGACAAATATGGATTCAACTTCGTGAACTGCTTTGCAATCAACGCAGATTATATCAACTCTTCCCTGAATGGAGAGAAACCTGCCGCAATCAAAGGCAGCGCACTGAACAGCATAGCAGGATCGGGACACGGCACACATGTTGCCGGCATCATTGGCGCGACAAACAACAACGGCAAGGGTGTCAGCTCGATTGCCGGAGGCACCGGAAACGGTGACGGAGTGCGCCTGATGACCTGTCAGATATTCCAGGGATCGATGTATGGTTCCGACGCGCAGAATGCGGCTGCATTCATCTATGCCGCAGACAACGGAGCCTGCATTGCCCAGTGCTCATATGGCAACTCCAACATCATCACAAACGATGACCTCTACATTAACGGCGGAGAGATGGACGGCACCAAGATCAGTTCCTCAACACTTGAAAACGCCGCGCTCAGATACTTCCTCGACCCGGCCAACAGCAACCACGAGTCTATGGAAGGCAACATGGCCATATTTGCCGCTGGAAACCACAAGAATCCTTATTCCATCTATCCTGGAGCCCTTTCATATGTAATCTCAGTGACTGCCTTCGGATGGGATTTCCTTCCTGGCGGATACACCAACTATGGCCCTGGATGCAAGATCTCAGCGCCTGGCGGAGAGTGGAGCGGTGTAAGGGACGACTATGCGGGAATGATCCTGTCGACCGGAGTATCAGGTGCCGCACAGGGATCGCCCGGAGTCGAGACCGAAAGAGGAGAAAGCAAGAACTACGTATACATGCAGGGCACATCCATGGCATGTCCTCATGTTTCGGGAGTCCTCGCCCTTGGCCTCTCATACGCAAAGAAGCTCGGAAAGAAATTCACCCGCGAGCAGATGCAGTCAATGCTCCTTACTTCAGTCACCGACATAGACCAGTTCAACAAAGGAGGCAGCCGTTCATTCTATGATGTATCATCCGGCAACAACATCTCCATCGACATGAACCGGTACATCGGCAAGATGGGAACAGGTGCGGTAGACGCATGGAAATTCCTCATGGCCATAGAAGGCACGCCGACATTCCTCGCAGAGGCCGGACAGACCGCTAAGATCGACCTCAGCAGATATTGCAGCCCGTCACAGACCTACACCATTTCGGTCGATGACGCAGCGCGCACAGCGCTCGGCCTCGAGACCGACCCGGTGATCAAGGACGGCTTCCTCGAAATCCGCTGTACCAAGATCGGTTCGGGTAAAATGACCCTCAGCGCATCTGTAGGCAAGGATAACGAGATCGAAAACGGCATCGGAGGCATGTCATACACCCGTGAAATCTCAATAGCATCAAGACCATCCGCCACCTCAAACGGCGGCTGGCTCTAACGCACTCTAATCCCGAAACTTTCACTGTCATCCCGAGCGAAGTCGAGGGATCTAAAAAACAAAATGATGAAAAGAATTCTTTACATACTGACCGCAGCACTGCTCATTGCATCCTGCGGAGAAAAGAACGGAGGCAAGACCGAACTCACCCTCGAGCAGAAGCTCTGCGCCGAGTGGCACAGCACCGTCCTTCCGGTTGACGGCGACATATACATAAGTTTCGCCACCGACAAGACATTCGAGCTGTATCAGCAGATCGGCGAGGGCGCGCATCGTCTCTACCGCGGCACATGGAACCTGGAGGAGAACCTCCTTACCGGAAAATACAATGACGGAGAGGAATGGGCTGCCGCATATAATATTATGATAAATGACAAGCAGCTTACAATGACGTCCGTCAATGACGCTGCAGAAGAGTCTGTGTTCGCTCTGGAAGAAATTCCTGAAGAAGTAATCCAGACTTGCGAAGTCATCGTTAAATCATACTAATTGACCATGAAGAATAAAACGTTCCTGACACTTGCATTCGCCTGTCTGGCAGCTGCTTCCTGTCTTTCAGAGACCGAAGCTCCTTGCACGCCGGAAGTTCCTGCAGGCGATGAAATCCTCATGACAAAACTTACAGGAAACCCTTCTGTCGACCATATGAAAGGCAATCTGCTCGTGTTCCTGGACGAGGAGACCACACTGCGCATAGAATCGGAAGGCATCGGAACAGTAGCCTCGGAACTTTTCTCTGAAGTCGAGGCATATGACTTCAGACCGGCCCTGCGCAGTTTCCCGAAGAACCGTGAACTGGCGCGTGAACTGGGGCTGCACAGATGGTTCTCTGTTTCATTTGACGAGGAAATCCCGACATATACATTTGCTGCTGCAGTGGCAAGGCGTCCGGAAGTATGCGCCCTGCAGTTCAACTCGCACCCTAAGCTGGCCTCTGACCTCAAGGCTGTTCCATTCAGCGTCACACCCGGCCTCAGCGCCGCGGCAAGGGGTGAAGGCATTCCGTTCAACGACCCGCTTAATGAGAATCAGTGGGGTCTGGTAAACACAGGCGACAAGAGTATCGCCAAAACCGCAAGAGAGGGAGCTGATGTAGGCGTAAAGGATGCATGGGCACTCACAGCCGGCACTCCTGACGTTGTGGTTGCAGTGTGCGACGCCCCTGTGAAATATACCCACCCTGACCTTGCAGACAACATGTGGATCAATGAGGCGGAGAAGAACGGAGCGGCAGGAGTCGACGACGACGGCAACGGATATGTGGATGACATTCATGGATATAACTTCTATTCTGACGGTCCCATAAAATGGGACGCTGAGGGAGAGTCCGGACACGGAACCCATGTGGCCGGCATCATCGCTGCAGTCAATGGAAACGGCATCGGCGTAAGCTCCATTGCGGGCGGAAGCGGCAATGGAGACGGCGTAAGGCTGATGAGCTGCCAGCTGTTTGAAGGTTACAATGCAGGAGCTGACCGCGAAATGGCGGAAGCGTTCATTTATGCCGCGGACAATGGAGCATGCATCGCTCAATGTTCATACGGCTATCCTGCAAACATATTCTCAAGCGACGACCAATACACTTCCACCCTTCCATTGGAATACAGTGCATTGAGATATTTCACTGATCCGGAGAACTGCAACCACCCGTCCATAGGTTCAAACCTGGTGATATATGCAGCCGGAAACGAAGCGGCAGCCAACTCAGACTATCCTGGAGCCCTGCCTCTCTGTGTTTCGGTAACGGCATTAGGTCCTGACTACCTTCCGGCGGGATACACCAATTATGGAAGAGGATGCAACATCGCCGCACCTGGCGGAGACTTTTGGATCGGTGAAGATGTCAGCGGAGACCACAACAGGTGCATGATCCTTTCCACAAGCATAAGCGAAGCGGTCAGTGACTATGCATGGATGGAAGGCTCATCGCAGGCCTGCCCTCATGTTTCGGGAGTCGCCGCACTGGGCATCTCATACGCCGGCAAACTCGGAAAGAAATTCACCGGAGACCAGTTCAGGGACATCCTGCTGACTTCCGTCAACGACATCAACTACCTTCTGACAGACGGCGTCAAGCCATACGGAGAATACACCTTCGGACTGAGGACATACCATAACCGCATGGGAACAGGAGCGATCGATGCATGGAAGCTTCTCATGCAGATAGAAGGAACGCCTTCTGTGATGGTAAAGGCCGGACAGATGTGCTCTGTCGACATATCCGAATATTTCGGCGAATCGGCCAAAGACCTCACTTACCTCGACATTGATGTGAGCACAGAGGCGAGGAAGGCACTGGGACTTGCATCAGCCCCTATGATAGAAGGAGGAGCCCTCAAGATCTATTGCACAAAGAGCGCTTCAGCAAAAATCACCGTATCAGCCATTGCAGGCGGCAGCCAGCTTGGCGGAGGCGACAAGACAGGAGGTACGGAAATAAAGAGAGAGATCTCAATCGTTTCAAGAGGAGTATATTCAACCAACGGAGGATGGCTGTAATGAAAAAAAGCATATACATATTGATCGCCCTGCTGCTGGTCGCAACAGGTTGCAAGAAGGATAAGCCAGTGGATCATGCCAGACTGATAATAGGAGAATGGCACTGCACCCCTGAAACTTTTGAGGCGGATGTATATCTGGCTCTGGACAATGACGGGACATTTGACCTGTATCAGCAGATCGGCGAAGGACGCCACAGGCATTACTCAGGCGAATGGGAACTGGACGGAACCACTCTCTCAGGAACATATTCCAGCGGAGATGATTGGGGAAGCGGATATCAGGTTTCCTTCTCAGGAGACAACAGCATGAGTCTCAAGGCATTGAACGGATCGGAGGAAGTGATGAAATACTGTCGCAAAGCCATCCCTTCGGAAGTCATAGAAGGCAGCATCGAGGTGAAATCTGCAGCTGATGCCGACAGTCGTCCTGTCCTCTAGTCTTCCTTTCTGATGCTGAATTCACAGCCACAATAGAGCTGATTGTAGAAATCATACTCCTTGATGATCTGACGGCGGCGCTCCTGGAGTCCGCCTTTTCTCCAGTTCTGGTCCCACCAGATGATCCCTGACGGAATCATCTCTACCCCCAGTCGACTCTCGTCGACAGCCCCGTGGGGGCATACCGACCACTCACTTACGTTCGGGTCGGGCGCCGTCGCTGCTTCGATGTTCTCCGAACATCTCGCTGACGCGAGCGGCGCGGCGCTGGAGCGCCTTACCAAGATTGGCTGCTGGCAGGCCCAACGGCCGGCTTCATTGATCTGGTCGAGGGATTTCCAGCGGGATGACGCCAGAGTCGTGGTGATGACCTTTATGCCTCTTTCGCTGGCATACTGAGCTGTGCGCAGGAGGCGGAGCTTGAAGCATTTCATGCATCGGCCGCCCCTCTCCGGCTCGTTCTCCATGCCTTTGACGGCATTGAGCCAGTTCTCATGGTCATAGTCCGCGTCCACGATTTCCAGGCCGAGCGACTGCGCATATCGCGTGCACTCGTTCTTGCGGATCTCGTATTCCTCCTGCGGATAGATGTTGGGATTGCAATAATATATGACAGGAGTGATCCCGTTCTGCATAAGCGCCTCAATGATTGCGCTTGAGCATGGAGCGCAGCAGGTGTGGAGAAGAACAGTCTTCTCCCCCATCGGAGCCTGTATTTCCATTTTCTTCTTTCCCATAATCTTTACAAAGATAAATCATTTTCAGTATCTTTGCACGCTTAAAACGAATTGACATGACAACACCATCCGGCAGAAAAGGCCTTCTGGCCCTCAGCCCGCTCATCATATTCCTTATTCTTTATCTTGTGTCCTGCATCATTGCAAAGGACTTCTACAGCATACCTATCTCGGCCGCTTTCCTGCTGGCATCGGTCTATGCCGTACTCATATGCAAGGGCAAGACGCTCGAAGAGAGGATTGCGGTATTTTCTGAGGGCGCTGGCAACAGGAACGTGCTCCTGATGATATGGATCTTCGTCCTGGCCGGAGCCTTCGCCTCGACAGCCAAGGAAATCGGAGCGATCGATGCCACCGTGAACATAGCCCTGAAGATACTGCCTGGCAATCTGATATATGCAGGACTCTTCCTGGCATCGTGCTTCATATCTATGTCGATCGGCACCAGCGTGGGCACTATCGTGGCCCTCGTGCCTATAGCAGCCGGCATTGCCCAGGAAGTCGGCACGGACATAGCCGCCGACACATCGTTCATCACAGCCATCATTGTCGGAGGTGCCTTCTTCGGAGACAATCTGTCATTCATTTCCGACACCACCATCGCTGCAACGCGTACTCAGGGATGCTCGATGAAAGACAAATTCAAAGTGAATTTCCGCATAGTCGGTACTGCCGCATTGGTAGTGACCCTACTGTACATCTTCCTCGGAATGTCAGTCAACGCCAGTCCTGCCACAGAGGCCGTACACTGGTACCTTCTGTTGCCATATCTTCTGATCATCGGTCTGGCGCTCGGTGGCATCAACGTCTCCGCAGTGCTCACAATCGGCATTCTGGCCAACGCGGTCATCGGTTTCATTGACGGCAGTCTGTCATGGAGCGGATGGCTCGGATCCATAGGAAGCGGCATCAGCGGCATGGGAGACCTGATCATGGTGACCATGCTGGCAGGCGGAATGCTGGAGATAATCAAGGTGAACGGAGGCATCGACTACATCGTGAACGGGCTCACACGCCGCATCCACGGCAAACGTGGAGCGGAGCTGAGCATCGCCGGGCTGGTCAGCCTCGCCAACCTGTGCACGGCAAACAACACAATAGCCATCATCACCACAGGGCAGATCGCCAAAGACATCAGCGCACGCTTCGGACTTGATCCACGTAAGACAGCCAGCATCCTGGACACGTTCTCCTGCCTCGTGCAAGGCCTCATCCCGTACGGAGCACAGCTCCTCATGGCTGCCGGCCTGGCCGGAGTGTCATCCATATCGATCATAGGATATCTCTACTATCCATTCGTCATGGGTATCTTCGCCCTCGGAGCCATCCTTTTCCGACTTCCTCGTCGCTACTCATAGACTCACCGGCCCCGCAAACCGCCTCTCGATTTCCTCGAGCCATGCTTCGCGCTGCTCGCGGCTGACCTGCTTGACCTCGTTCAGGCTGGTCCACTCGATGTTCTCTATACCGATCTGACGGAATGTACCCTTTATCAGGGATCCCTCCAACGGATTTCCGAAAACTTCCCTGTAGATGTCTGCAGGGGTGTTCATGGTAGTTATTACCGTAACCTTTCTGAGGGACAGTCTGGACACAAGTCTGCCATCCTTCATATCATAAGCAATGGCCGGAAAGATTACCTTGTCGATAAATCCTTTGGTCATTGCCGGAGTCGTCATCCACCATATCGGGAAGATCATCACAAGATGCTCCGCCCATTCGAGATGCTCCTTATACTCCCTGACCTGATCGTCAATGGCATCGAGCGCATCCTCGCCAGCCCGGCCGGCTCCGACAAAAGCCAACAGATCCTTGGAACGCATCACAGGATCGAAATCGTCCTGATCCAGATTGATTACCCTGCACTTATGGCCTCCAGCCTTGAGGCCTCTCTCCACAGCAGCCAGTATGGCCCTGCAGAAACTCCCACCATAGGGATGATTGAATACAATAAGAGTGTTCATGCTTCATCGTTTACCCCAGAAGCATTGCAATACTGGTGCTAATTCGGACAACCTCACACACCCTAACCACTAATTGCTTAATAACCAGCAACTTACACCTTACAGCGTGTTTAACCCCTCCTTTAAACCACGGGGTAAACACACGATATTCCAAAACTTACTGATTACCAACAATTTAAGAATAAAGATGTGTTTAACCTAATCTCGGATTGCTTTTCTCAACGATTATTCCAATCTTTGTGTCGGTCATTTCCTGACTCTCCGATATGACAGTGAGAGGGAGGCAGTGGAGAAGGATATATCAATACTGACATATATGGAGAAACGAAGATTCTATCATCTGTTTTCTGACGGTTTCCGTACAGATGCCCTTTTCGAGGACAAGGCCGCGTTCGTTGCCGCCATGAACATCATAGCTGTGTGCTTTCTTAAATGCAAGGTGGTGATACCGGCATTCTGTCTGATGGACAACCATGTACATTTCGTTCTGTATGGGACTCTGAAAGAATGCTGCGAATTCAGAGACAGATTTGCTCATAAATATTCGTTATGGTATTACAACAGATACTCGTGCCGGAGGTCCGAGCCGATTGACTTTGACATCAAGCTGATGGAAGACGAGAAATACATTCTCAAATCGATAGCTTATGTGCTGAGGAACGGAATAGCTGCCGGGTACATATACTGTGCTGAAGATTATCCGTGGTCATCTGCCGGATTGTATTTCAGAAGGCCTGAAACGCTCGCTGCATTAACTGCTGAATGGACTGAAGTATCCTTACTCACCATAAGGAAAAGACGAGAGATGTTTCAGACCATGAACGATATACCCGGAGATTGGAAAGTGACTCCGGAAGGTTTTCTATGGCCAGGCAATTATGTTGATTATCAAGTGGTTGAAAAACTGTTCCGCACACCGAAGAGCTTCGCGTTCTTCATGGGACAGAGCAAGGAAGAGGAGATCGGCATGAGCCTCGGAGCCAGAGAGCATGTGGCATTGCCGGATATGGAGCTTCGCGAGAAGGCTGCTGCACATAGCCGGCGGATGTTCAGGACGTCCAATCTACGTGAACTTGACGCTGACAGGAGAATGCGTCTGGCGAAGACGCTCAGGAAGGAGTACAGGTGTTCATACAAGCAGATAGCCAGGATCATCCACCTGGATCAGAAGTATCTGAAGGAGCTGCTGGGATAGGGGCTAAATACCAATATTTAGGGATTGCCTGAGCGGGATGATGGCCGTACCTTTGTATCCGAAATCAGGACATGAACCTGAAGGAATTATAGAAATAAGCCATTATAGTTATAGAAATCGAATTCTTTTAATTGTTGTATTTTTGTAGGAGGCCTTCCGGGAGGGACGCCTCCTATATTTTGAAATATTATTATCTTTGAACACTAAAATCAGCGATATGACTACCGAGATACAGCGAATCGTCTTTTCCGAATCGATGAAGCTTGCCGACCTTGTCGATGTCAATTTCAAGCTTCTCAATGTCCTTTCCCGTCTGGGAATCAGTCTGGGATTCGGCGAGAATACCATAAGGGAAGTGTGCCAGAGGCAGGGAATCAATCTCGAATCCTTCCTGCTGATATGCAACATATATACTTATGACGACTATGTTCCGTCTGCCGAGCTTCTCTCGTCGGCGGACCCTCTGACCATAGTTGACTATCTGCACAGTTCCCATGCATTCTACCTGGACAAGGAGTTCGCAAGCCTCGAGAAGAACATCAAGGCCATGGTGGAGCCGTGCGACGACATGCAGAAGAAGATCGTGTCGAAGTTTGTCGCTGACTATAAGCTGCAGGTCGAGAAGCATTTTGCTTATGAGGAGATGACTGTGTTCCCATATGTGAGGGCTCTCAAGGAAGGCAAGATGATGGAAGGATACTCGATCGAGCAGTTCGAGGAGAATCACAGCAACATAGACGAGACACTCGGAGACCTCAAGAACATCGTCATGAAATATCTTCCAGACACATGCGATACTGTCCTTCGCAACGAAGTGCTTTACAGGATATATCGTCTGGATGAAGACCTTGCCAAGCACACCATCATCGAGGACAGGGTGCTCATACCGATAGTAAATAGAATGGAGGCATGATGAAGACAGGATTCAGAAAAGTTTTGCTCATAATGCCTTCTGTGATTGTCGCCAGAGGGCTTGAGGCCGCGCTTGCCGAGCACGGAGAATTCCGTGTGGAAGGCATCCTGGCGGACCTCTCACATGCTTCTGAAGCACGTCTGAGGAACATGGATGTGGATCTCATCATCATTGATCCGGTTGTCTTTGACTATGTGTCACGCGCGTCCGGAAGAGCCCGCCTGGCGGAGCATTCCAGCGCAGCAGTCGTCGCTCTGAAGACCATCCCGATGGAGGATGAGCAGATCAGGCAGTATGACGGAGTGGTCAGCATGTATGACTCCCCTGTCGCCGTCGTCAAGAAGCTCCGCGAGTCGCTCGCCTCCCACGACGAAGCTCCTGAGTCAGACGGATATGACCTCTCGTCACGCGAAAAGGAGATACTGGTCTGTGTGGCCAAGGGAATGCTCAACAAAGAGATTGCCGACTTCTACAATATATCCATCCACACTGTCATCACTCACCGCAAGAACATCACACGCAAGACAGGCATCAAGACCGTGGCCGGACTGACAGTCTACGCCCTCCTCAACAACCTGATCGACCCGTCATCGGTAGAGCTGTAGGAAGTCTAACACAGCATTATTCGTATAACACTACAGATCAATCAGTTATAAAGCAAAGTGTGTTTAACCCCTGTTTTAAAGTATGGGTTAAACATACGCCATTTTATAAAACCCTGATTATCAATAATTTCCAAAAGAAAGCATGATAAACCTTATATAAAAAGGCTGGCGAGGTTGAAGGTGATGAAGGCGGCAAGCCAGGCGAGGAGGATGGTGTAGACCGCCGTGATGATCGCCCACTTCCAGCCGCCGGCTTCGTTCTTTATGGCGATGAAGGTGGCGATGCATGGGAAGTACAGCAGGATGAAGACCATGTATGCCAGGGCTCCGGCCGGGGTGACAGACCTGACGAGAGCCTTCTGGAGACGGGTCTCGGCTCCGGTGTCTGCCACAGCCGACGACGAGACATTGTCGGCCTCAGCTGCCGGAGGAGTCTGAGGTTCTATCCATGTGGAGAGCTCCCCCACCGGCTGATCGTCTGCATACATCACTCCCAGAGTGCTGACTACCAGTTCTTTGGCACCGACTCCGGCCACAATGCCGACGCCCATTCGCCAGTCGAAGCCGAGAGGTTCGAGGGCAGGTTCCATAGCCTTGCCGATATATCCTATGAATGAATGCTCCTGCTGCTCCTGCACAGAATCATATGCATCATGGTTAGGGAAATATCCCAGGAACCAGATAACCACCGAGCATACCAGAATGATTCCGCTCATCTTCTGGAGATATTGTCTGCCCTTCTCCCAAGTGTGCCTGAAGACAGACTTCGCTGTCGGAACACGATATGGCGGAAGCTCCATTACGAAAGGCAGGTCATCATCCTTGAAGAAGCGGCTCATCACTTTGGCGGCGAGGACGGCCAGGATGATGCCGAGGGCGTAGAGCCCGAGGAGCACCAGGCCGGCATGGCGTGGGAAGAATGCGCCCGCTATGAGTATATACACCGGCATTCTGCCTGCACAGGACATGAGAGGGATGATCAGTATGGTTATCAGACGGCTCTTGCGGCTCTCTATCATACGCGTCGCCATGATTGCAGGCACATTGCAGCCGAAACCCATGATCATAGGTATGAATGACTTGCCGTGCAGACCCATCTTGTGCATGAGCCTGTCCATGATGAAGGCAGCACGGGCCATATATCCGGAATCCTCCAGGAGGGATATGAACATATAGAGCAAGAGAATGTTCGGCAGGAAGACCAGCACGCTGCCCACGCCACCAATGACACCGTCGACAACGAGATCCTTCAGCCATCCGTCAGACATTACAGAAGAGACGAATGCAGCCACATGCTCCACAATCCATTCTATCCATATCATAGGATACTCTCCTATGACGAAAGTGCCCTGGAACATCGCGTAGAGCAATATGATGAACACAGGGAATGCCAGCCACCTGTTAGTCACGACAGCATCGATCTTGTCCGTGACGGTATGCCTCTTCCTTCTGCCCTCATTAGGCTGATATGTCTCTGCAAGCGCGCCCTGGACGAATGCATACTTGGCATCGACAAGCGACGACTCCAGTCCCGAGCCCATCAGCTCGCGGACGCGGGAGTTCTCCTCATAGCGGGCCGAGATGATCTCGTCCCTGTTCGGCAGAGACTCCACCACAGCCTCGACTTCCTTGTCATTCTCAAGATACTTGATGGCAAGGTATCTGGTTGAATACTTATATCGCAGATCATCATTCTTCTGGAGCAGAAGCTTTATGCGGTCTATGCTCTGCTCAATCTCAGATCCGTGATTGATGTGGATGTGACGGGAAAGATGCGGATCGCTCTTCTCATAGACCTGTATGACTGTGTCGAAGAGCTGGTCTATGCCCTTGCCTGTGCGACTGACCGTCGGCACCACAGGCATACCCAGCAGATAACCCAACTGCTTGATATCCAGCTTGTCGCCCTTCTCCTGAAGTTCGTCATACATATTGAGAGCCATCACCACGCGGAGGTTCATGTCTATGAGCTGGGTGGTGAGGTAGAGGTTTCTCTGCAGGTTTGATGCGTCGACTACATTGACGACTATGTCGGGCATATCCTCAAGAAGATTCTTCCTTACATATAACTCTTCAGGACTATATGCCGACAGCGAATATGTGCCGGGAAGGTCGACCAGCGTGAACTTGTATCCCCCATGCTCGAACACGCCTTCCTTGGCGTCTACTGTCACGCCGCTGAAGTTGCCTACATGCTCATGACCGCCGGAGGCCATATTGAACAGAGATGTCTTTCCGCAGTTCGGATTGCCGACCAGGGCCACCTTTATGCTCCTGCGGCGTTCCTCGGCGAGAGTGTCCATCTCCCTCTCCAGCCACGAACCGTCAGCCTCAAGGGCCGCCAGGTTCTCGCCGGAGGTATGAAGTTCCTTAGCTTCGCTCTCACTGATCACCTCGATCTTTGCCGCCTCTTCGCGGCGCAACGATATCTTATATCCGATTATCTCATATTCAATGGGGTCCCTGAGAGGGGCGTTAAGGATTACTTTCACCTTGTTGCCCTTCACAAAGCCCATCTCTATTATTCTCTTACGGAAACCACCGTGACCGTACACCTTTACGATCACGCCACGCTCCCCTGTCTTCAGTTCCGATAGTTTCATTTCTGTCTTGCTGCTAAAGCGCAGCAAAGGTACGGATTAAAATCGTGCCGTTAAATCATCATTTATGGGGATTATGCTATCTCGATAGTGTACAAACTTGAGAACTTCTCACCCGGGGCAAGATGATTCATCCAGTCCTTGTCCTTGTACTCACCCTCATATCCGGCTCTGTCGCAGCGGCCGTACCACGGCTCTATGCATATGAACGGGGCGACCTTGCCCGGAGGTGACCAGATGCCCACGACAGGGGCATCGAACGAGAGGGCGAGCCATGGAGAGCCGTCTGCACGGAGCATGTCCACGCGACCTATCTGAGAGTCCTGCAGCATGATGGTGTCTATGGCATCGAAAGTATCCCTTTCAATAGGGAGTCTGCCGTCTTCCGGAATCACGAGAGGGTGTTTTGTGAGAGCATCGACGCAGCCTTTTTCCTTGATCCTGATGCACTCCAGGCCGTCTTTCCTGTCAAAGACGAAGAATCCGCGTTCCTGCTTTGCGGGATCATAATCCGGATAGATGAATGCCGGGTGGGCTCCGATCTGGAAATAGAGTTCACCGTCTGATGGGTTGACCACTTCCCAGATGACATCCAGGCTGTTTCCATGAAGTCTGTATGCAATCTCCAGCACAAACCGGAACGGATATTTCTTCAAAGTCTCCTCGTCCGACTCAAGTCTGTAGCGGACTTCGGTGTCAGATGCGCTGACCAGAGTGAAGTCCATGTCACGGGCAAAGCCGTGCTGACCGAGCTCGTACTCTTTTCCATCAACCCTGTAGCGTTTCTCCCAGACGCTTCCGACTATAGGGAAAAGCACCGGCGAGCGGCGTCCCCAATATGCGGGATCGCCCTGCCACAGATATTCAGTCTCACCCTTGCGGATGCTCTGGAGCTCGGCTCCGTGGTCGCTGACAGTGACTGTCAGCACTTCATTCTTTAGTGTATGCATAGCGGTTATCTTGATTTCAACATATCATATATGGCGGCAAATGTCCCAGGCTTTATCTTATATGCGACATCAGCGGCAAAAACTGCCTGCTGGGTACGTGAGAAGCGGGCCTGAGCCTCATTCTGCAGGTCGAATGTCTTGGCCACATAGTTGCCTATGCGGTGGCTCTCCAGGCGGAAGCCGGCCCTTTCCCGGAGCTCGCGCAGAGCGCGGCGACGGGCGAATATGCCGGCGTGCTGCCATGTGTCGAAGACCTCCTTGGCGAACTCGTGCAGGCTCGCAGCTGCCGCCGCCTCGAAGCGGGCGTCGTTCATCGCCGCGCGCAGCGGCTCCATACGGGCCTCCAGCTCAACCTTCAGAGCAGAGACATCCACAGTCGGCGCGTTCGCAGAATATGCCTGCAGATATGCCTGTGCGGCATCTTCCGCCACCTGCGGACCCGACGGGTCCAGCAGCGCTTCAAGCAGGTCATACGCACGAACCTGCTGATCAAGAGCAATCCTGCATGATGCCGCAGCCTCAATGTCAGCCGCGCATCTCTTTAAAAGTTCATTCATCATTTTAAAAGCACAAAAACGGGATCATTTGTGTTTATAAGCACAAATTTACTATTTAAAAGCACAAAATCCAGCCTTTTTATGCTTTTAAAGAAAGCAAAGATAAAGTATCTTTGCAGGATAAAATCACAGGCCTTAATGAAAAGAAAGATTCTAGCACTCATCATCGGTGCGGCAGCACTGGCAGCCTGCCATCAGACGCAGGTAAAAAGCACACAGAAAGAGAATTATTACGAGACGATGGAGGTCACCAGGAGTGACCGCACACTGACCACAGGCTACTCGGCAGCCATCAGCGGTGTGCAGACCGTCGAAATCCGTCCGCAGATCAGCGGAATGATCACCGACATCCTCATCGAGGAGGGAGAAAGCGTGACAAAGGGACAGGTGCTCTTCGTCATAGACCAGACCCCGTACAAGGCGGCATACGAGATCGCCGTCGCAAACGTCAAGAGCGCAGAGGCGGCCCTCTCGACAGCAAAGCTCATCCTTGAGAGCAACAAGGACCTGTACGAGCAGGATGTGGTGTCTGAGTTCGACCTCATGACAGCGCAGAACGACCTCGTGGAAGCGGAAGCAAAGCTCGCCCTCTGCAAGGCCGAGGAAGTCAATGCAAGCAACAACCTCTCATACACAGAAGTCCGCTCTCCGGTGAACGGAGTGGCATCCATGATCCCATACCGCGTCGGAGCGCTCGTGAACAGCAACATAGCGCAGCCGCTGGTGACAGTGTCGGACGACAGCCGCGTATATGCATACTTCTCAATGGCTGAGAACCAGATGCTGGACATGGTGCAGCAGTACGGCTCGCTGAACAACGCCATAAGGCAGATGCCGGAAGTTGAGCTCATAATGAGTAACGGAGACAAATATGAACACACAGGAAAGATCAATGCGATAAGCGGAACCATCAGCGAAAGCACCGGAGCAGTCAGCATCAGGGCCGTATTCAATAACCGCAACCACCTCCTCCGTAACGGCGGAAGCGGCACAATCATCATCCCGATGACCCTGAAGAACTGCATAGTGATCCCTCAGGCAGCCACATACGAACTCCAGGACAGAGTGTTCGTATACAAAGTTGTGGACGGCAAGGCGTCAGCAACCGAGATCCACATCTCACCGCAGAACAACGGAGTGGAATACATTGTAGAGGACGGACTTGAAGTCGGAGACGTCATAGTAGCCGAGGGCGCCGGCCTCATAAAGGAAGGCACAACAATCAGAAGCAAGAGCGAGAAGGAGGCGGAGGAATAATGAACATAAAGACATTCATAGACCGCCCGATCCTTGCGGGTGTGATCTCGGTGCTCATCCTCCTGCTGGGTATCATAGGCCTGTCCCAGCTGCCTGTGGAGCAGTTTCCGGAGATTGCTCCGCCGACCGTGAGCGTGTCGGCGGCATATGCGGGAGCAAATGCCGAGACTGTGCAGAAGAGCGTGCTGGTGCCGCTCGAAGAGGCAATAAACGGAGTGGAGGACATGATGTACATGGTATCATCAGCCACCAACTCCGGATCGGCAAGCATCCAGATTTATTTCAGACAGGGAACCGACGGAGACATGGCCATGGTGAACGTGCAGAACCGTATCGCCTCGGCTCAGAGTCTTCTGCCTGCGGAAGTCACGCGAAGCGGCGTGACTGTCCGCAAGCGCCAGACCAGCCGCATCAAGACGCTGGCGGTATACAGCCCTGACAATTCATTCGACAGGAAATTCATCACCAACTACCTGAAGATCAACATCGAGCCGAGACTCTCGCGTATCGCAGGAGTCGGCGAGGTCGATGTGCGAGGCGGCGACTATTCGCTCCGTATATGGCTCGACCCGGGCAAGATGGGCAAGTATGGCCTGATGCCATCGGACATATCTGCTGTGCTCGCAGAGCAGAACCTTGAGGCTCCTACCGGCACCCTCGGAGCAGAGTCTGAGAACACATTCCGCTATGTGCTCAAATACAGGGGACGCTATGAGAACGTGACCGACTACGAAAACATGGTCATCCGTGCGGAAAGCGACGGTACTGTGCTGAGACTCAAGGACGTGGCAAGCATCGAGCTCGGAGAGAGGAGTTATGACTATGTAGGTCTGGTGAACGGCCACCCGGGAACAACCATAAGCATCTCACAGACATCAGGATCCAATGCAAACGAGATCATCGAGGCGGTTGACGCCGAGGTTGAGAGGATCCGTGCCGACCTCCCTAAAGGTCTGGACATCATAGACCTCATGAGTACCAAGGACTTCCTCGACGCATCCATAAAGAATGTGATCAAGACCCTATTCGAGGCCATCCTTCTGGTGATCCTCGTGGTGTTCATCTTCCTTCAGAGCCTCCGCTCGACCATCATCCCGACTATCTCGATCATCGTGTCGCTGGTCGGCACATTCGCCTTCCTGATGGTGGCGGGATTCAGCCTCAACATGATCACTCTCTTCGCCCTTGTGCTTGTCATCGGAACGGTGGTGGACGACTCCATCGTCGTGGTGGAGGCGGTCCAGGCGAAGTTCGACATGGGATACAAATCCGCATACAGGGCAACTGTAGACGCCATGGGTGGCATTTCCACCGCCCTCATCGCAACTACATTCGTATTCATGGCCGTGTTCATCCCGGTGAGTTTCATGGGAGGAACAACAGGTACATTCTACACGCAGTTCGGTCTGACGATGGCAGTAGCGGTGGGTATTTCGCTCGTGAACTCGCTCACCCTTTCCCCTGCCCTCTGCGCCCTGATAATGACTCCGCACGAGGAAATCATCGAAGGACAGAAGGCCAGTTTCTCAAGCCGCTTCCACAAGGCTTTCGACTCGGCATTCGGAGCCGTAGTGAACAAATACAAGCACATCGTGCTCTTCATGTTCAAGCGCAAGTGGCTGACAGCGATACTGCTTGTCATCGCCTGCGGTGGACTTGTCTATCTCATGAACACGACCAAGACAGGACTCGTACCTAAGGAGGATATGGGATCAATAAACATGGACATCCGCACCCCTCCGGGTACCAACATCGCCGAAACCGACAAGGTCCTCACTGAGATAGACCGCAGGATCAGCACCATCCCTCAGATCGAGGCATACTCGAGGACTACAGGATGGGGAATGATGTTCGGACAGGGCTCGTCTACCGGTAACTTCGTCATCAGGCTCAAGGACTGGGATCTCCGCAAGGGCAAGGGCGACGACATCGACTCGGTCATCGAGGAAATGTATGCCCGCACGGCGGACATCACTTCGGCCGATATCATGATATACACACGAGGAATGATTCCGGGATACGGTGCCAGCAACGGCTTCGAGGTGTATGTGCAGGACCAGAAGGGCGGCAAGCTCGAAGACCTGCAGAAGATCACCAACGACTTCATCATAGAACTGAACAAACGCCCTGAAGTGTCGCGTGCAAAGACTTCGTTCGACACCAAGTTCCCTATGTATCTGGTCGAGGTGGATGCCGTACAGTGCAAGAGAAACGGCATTTCGCCGGGCGATGTGCTCAGCGTGCTCGCCGGATATGTGGGAGGAAGCTATGCATCCAACATGAACAGGTTCTCGAAGCTCTACCGCGTGATGCTGCAGGCTGCTCCGGAGTTCCGTCTGGACACAGAATCGCTCCAGAACATGTTCGTACGCACTTCTGCAGGCGAGATGTCTCCAATCAACCAGTATCTCAAGCTGACGCGCATATACGGACCGCAGTCCATCTCCCGCTTCAACCTCTTCACCGCGATTTCGGTGAACGGACAGGCGGCCGAGGGCTACAGTTCGGGACAGGCCATCCAGGCCGTCCGCGAAGTGGCCGCCCAGACCCTGCCGGCAGGATACGGATATGAATTCGGAGGCATGTCGCGCGAAGAGGCTGATACAGGAAACTCGGTGGCTGTGATCTTCGGCATATGCGTAGTGTTCATATTCCTCATCCTCTGCGCGCTGTATGAGAGCCTGTTCATCCCTGTGGTGATCATCCTCTCAGTACCGTTCGGACTTGCCGGAAGCTTCCTTTTCGCAAGGATGTTCGGACTGGAGAACAACATCTATCTGCAGATCGGTCTGCTGATGCTCATAGGACTCCTGGCCAAGACCGCCATCCTTCTGACCGAGTATGCTTCGCAGAAGAGAGCAGAAGGAATGTCCATCACCATGGCCGCGATGTCTGCCGCCAAGGCACGTCTGAGGCCGATCCTGATGACTTCGCTCACCATGATCTTCGGTATGCTTCCGCTCATGTTCGCGAGCGGCGTGGGAGCGAACGGAAACATCTCCATCGGTGTGGGAACCGTGGGAGGAATGCTCATCGGAACGCTTGCGCTCATCATCGTGGTGCCTGCGCTGTTCATCGTATTCCAGTATATCGAGGAGAAGGTAATGCCTAAACGAGACAGAGAATGAAAAGGATAATATACATTGCAATTGCTGCACTGGCGCTCTCCAGCTGCGGACTTTACAAGCAGTATGAGCGCGAGGAGATGCACTTCGTGGACAGCCTCTACAGGAGGATGAACGTGCCGCAGGACAGCATATCGACCGGTTCGATAGCATGGGACCGCATTTTCACAGACCCTATCCTGCATGAATGGATACAGGATGGGCTGGCCTACAATACAGACCTGAATGTCGCAAGACTTAAAGTCAAGGAAGCCGAGGCGGCTCTGCTTGCCGCAAGGTGGGCATTGCTCCCGGGCGCTGACTTCAGCGCGCAGGGAGGTCTGCCAGGCCAGTTCTCGGCAAGCATCGGTGCCAGCTGGCAGACCGACATATTCGGAGGACTGCGCAACGCGAAGCGCAGGGCGCAGGCTGCCCTGGAGCAGAGTGAGGCATACAGGCAGGCCGTCCAGACCCAGCTTGTAGCCACCATCGCCAACAGCTACTACACTCTGCTCATGCTCGACGAGCAGTTGAGCATCAGCACCAGGACAAAGAACACCTGGGAGGAGAGCATCAGGACACTCGAAGCCCTCAAACGTGCCGGAAAGACCAACGAGGCGGCCGTGCTTCAGGCCAAGGCCAACAAGCTGAGTGTCGAAGCTAGCATTCTCACTCTTGAGAAGGAGATCCTCGCTGTGGAGAATTCATTCTGCGCGCTGCTCGGCATAGTGCCTATGCCTGTGGAAAGAAGCAGCATGGCCATGCAGGAACTTCCGGCGACACTCTCTGCCGGCGTGCCGCTCGACCTGCTCAGCAGACGCCCTGACGTCCGACATGCCGAGCTCGCCCTCGCCCAGACATTCTACTCGGTCAACTCCGCCAGAGCGTCATTCTATCCGAACATCACTCTCAGCGGAGCGATCGGATGGACAACAGGCAACGGAAACATAGCCCTCGATCCGGGCAGCCTCATAGCAAACTTCATAGCAGGACTCACCCAGCCGATATTCGGCCGCGGCGTCAACAAGGCCCGTCTCCAGGCTGCACAGGCGCAGCACGAGCAGGCGGCCTACCTCTTCCGCCAGAGCCTCCTGGATGCCGGAGTCGAAGTCAACAATGCTCTGACCATGTGGCAGACAGCCAAGAAACGCGTCGAGCTGGACAAGAAGCAGGTCCTCAACCTGCAGGCCGCCGTATGGAACACCCAGCTCCTCATGAAGCACGGAAACGCAGACTATCTGGAAGTCCTCACAGCCCAGAAGAACCTTCTGCAGGCAGAGCTTACAGAGGCTTCAGACAGGTTTGACGAGGTCCAGAGCGTCATCAATCTATATCAGGCCCTCGGTGGAGGATACTAGGTAGCAAGAAACCTATTATTTGGATATTTTGATATATATTCATATATTTGAAAATTATTCGCATTTTTCTTAAAACAAATACGATATGAAGAAATTTTTTATGTTAACAGCGATCGCAGCAGTCACATTCGGACTCCTCGGCTGCGAAAAGGATCCTCAAAATGATGGAACAAAACCAGGTGGTGACCCATCAAAGCCATCAACTGAGTACACAGAAAATCTTACTTTCACTCTTGAAGTAGCTGAAGTCGAGGCTGACCAGGCAAAGATCAAAGTTGAGCACAATGGTACTACAAAAGACACATGGTACGGTTTTGCTACAACAGAGACTGACATTGAAAAAGCAATCGAGGACATCCTGGCAGAAGGAAACGTCACTCTTAAGAAGACGACAAAAACTACAATGACAGTAAGAAACCTCGAGCCTGAAACCGAGTATACATTCGTAGCCGTAGGTATCACTGCTGACGGCAAGACATTCAGTGAGCCTGCTACTGTGAAGTTCACTACTGCAAAAGGAGATGTTGAATATGCTGAGAACGCAGCGTGGACCATTTCATACATAGGCGATTACGAGCAGGAGGGACAGTTATACACACACGTAGCTGTGCTGGAGTCTACAGATGAAAATCCATACTTCCTTACAGCTTGGCCAAAAGAAGCATTCGACCAGACAGGCATTAAGGCTGTAGCTGAAGCAGAAATCGGCAGCTGGCTTGAATATTTGAGCGGAAGTCAATATACATTTGCAGATGTCCTTACAGTTGGAAGCACCATGGAGACTTTTGCTGATGTCATTGATACACAGTACGGTCTTGATTGGTATATAATTGCTATTGGAGCTGACGAAGAAGGAAACGCAACCGGTCTTTATGCAATTTCTGACTTGATCACAATCGTAGAGGAAGAGATGACTCCAGAGTATGAAGCATGGCTTGGAGACTGGACATTCACAGGAGCCAACAACCTCACACAGACTGTTACATTCTCTAAAGGATCCGCAAACAAGACATTCAAGATGACAGGTTATGAAGGTCAGGCAGACCTGGAAGTAATCGTACTTTGGGACGCAGAGAACCAGTACTGGCAGATTAATAACCAAAAACTCGGAACTTACAACTTCGGTGCGGATGGGGATGGCGACATCTATTTTATCGGCAAGGACGTTGAAGGTAATCTGTTCCTCAACGAAATTCCTATATGCGTAGGTGGAATGCTTGAAGATGGAACAATGGCATGTCTCCCATTCGAAGGAGAACTTGAAATGCAAGACGGATCTACTTTCCCATATGTTGTAAATGATATGCTCTTCGTTGCATACTTTGCATCAGACAACAGTCTTTCATATATCTCAGGTACATTCCAGACAGGATACCCTACATTCCCTATGACAATCACTCCTGCTGCAAGAACCTCAACTCATTCAGTGAAGAAATTCAAGAGCGGTATTGACTTCAGCAAGATGCCTATGACACTCAAGAGCTATCCTTCGAATCTTACCATTCGCTAAGATAGATTCACAATCATAGCAGCGCCCGGCCTCCCTGGAGGCCGGGCGCTTTGTTTTTGCACGGATGTTGCCATGGGGCATTGAAAAAGGTTTGCTATGACAACGCTCGTTAAATGGCTCGGTGACATACTTACCGGAAAGATGGGGATGTCGCAAGGCTTTGCAAATATTCTGGATGACGCTATAGTCATCACAGTCCTCACAGCATTCTGCATCGGCCTCAACTGGCTCCTGCAGAGCATATTCAGATGGATCTCGGAACGCAGCAACAAGTTCAAGAAATCCAAGTGGCATGCAATCCTGGTGCGGCGCAAGCTAGCGCACCATGCACTTCTTCTCATACCGGGCATATTCTTCTACATACTTGTATGGATAGGATTCGGACGCAATAACGAAATGGTCAGGGTGCTGCATCGCATAGATGTCGTATATCTGATCATTGTGGTCATAATGATCTGCAACGCGCTTCTCTCCACTGCTCTTGACATATACAACAAGACTGACAAGCACAAGACACATCCGCTGCAGGGAGTCGTACAGGCCCTGAAGGTGGTTATTTACTTTGTCGGTGGCATCATCATAGTAGCCGTCGTCATAGACAAGTCTCCGGTCGTCCTGCTGACCGGCCTGGGAGCATCTGCTGCAGTGCTGATGCTCATATTCAAGGACAGCATACTGGGATTTGTGGCCGGCGTGCAGCTGGCGCAGAACAATATGGTCCGTCTGGGAGACTGGATCCAGATGCCGGACGGCACCGCAAACGGCACGGTGGAGGAGATCACTCTGAACACCGTAAAGGTACGCAACTGGGACAACACTCTGACGATGATTCCACCATACACTCTGGTCAGCACCCCGTTCAAGAACTGGCGCGGAATGCAGGAAAGCGGAGGCCGCCGGGCAGACAAATGCATATACATAGACATGACCAGCCTCGAAATATGCACAGATGAAACTCTCGAAAAAGTACGGCAGGAATTCCCGATAATGGCCGACCGCCTTTCAGTTCTCGAGACGAAGGAATTCACCACCAACGTTCAGTTATACAGGGCATACATAGAGACCTACCTGCGCCAGCATCCCGACGTAAACGCCGACCTGGACATCATAGTAACACAAAAGGAGGCCACTGCATATGGCCTCCCTATAGAAGTATATTTCTTCACCAGGATAAAGACATGGGCGATCTACGAAAGACAGCAGTCGGACATATTCGACCACCTGATGACCATGGCCTCTGAGTTTGGGCTCCGCATCTACCAGCGCCCGTGACGCTATTTCATGGCGACGAGATCTGCGAGTGCTATGGCGGTCATTGCTTCGACTATGACCGGCGTGCGGAGGGCGAAGCATACGTCGTGACGGCCCTTGACCGCCAGGGTGTCCATCTCGCCTATCTGGAAATTGAATGTCTGCTGCGGGCGGCTGATGCTTGATGTCGGTTTGAATGCCACGCGGAAGACTATCGGAGCGCCGTTGGTTATGCCGCCGTTCACTCCGCCGGCACCGTTCTTCAGAGGGCGTCCGTCCGGGCCTATCGGATCGTTATGCTCAGAGCCTCTCATTGCAGCAGCATTGAATCCGTCGCCGAACTCTATGCCGCGCACGCCCGGAATCGAGAATATGGCATGTGATATGACTGACTCCACGCTGTCCCAGAACGGCTCACCATAACCGAGGTCAATATCCGGCACTACACATTCCACAACGGCTCCGATGCTGTCGCCGTCCTTGATGGCCTGCTCCAGAACCTTCTGCGCCTCCCCTGTCATTTCGAGCGGCCCTCCTGTCATTTCAAGCGGCCCTCCTGTCATTTCGAGCGAAGTCGAGAAATCTACTCCCCCCATCTCCACAATCCTGGCATTGACCTCATTAACCGGAGCATCATCCAGAATAGTAGCGTCAGCAAGCACCTTCTTTGCGACAACGCCGGCCGCCACTATCGGAAGCGTCAGTCTTCCGGAGAAGTGGCCGCTGCCACGCGGATCCTGGCAGTCATCCCACTTGATTGCTGCCGTGAGGTCTGCATGGCCGGGACGTGGCATGGCGGCGAACTGCTCATAGTCGGAAGAATGAGTATTGTTGTTCTTGAACACTATAGCAAGCGGGGCACCTGTCGTATGTCCCTCGAACATACCGCTAACGATCTGCGGCTTGTCCTCCTCCACGCGCGGAGTCGTGCCCTTGGCACCACTCTTCCTGCGCAGGATGTCCTGCTCGAAGTCCTGCTCGGACAGTTCCAGTCCCGCAGGGACGCCGTCCAGCACGACGCCTATAAGCTCGCCGTGCGACTCTCCGAAAATGCTCACTCTGAACTTTCTTCCAAAACTGTTCATATCACTTGTTTCCTATATTACAAACTTACGTTATGCCTAATCGCTGGACGCGACCGTCTCGAAGGTCTGCTGAAAGTCCGGGAAGGACTTCGATACGCAGGCTTCGTCGTCTATGACGATCGGGCTGTCTGCTCCGAGGGCGGCAACCTTCAGGGCCATGACCATGCGATGGTCGTGGTGGGAAGTATACGCCCCGCCCTTGAGCATGTTTCCTGTCAGAAGTCTATGCGTGAGGGTATGTCCCTCAATGACCATTTCATCACCTTCTATGGACGCTTTGACTCCCATCTGGTTCAGCATCTCGAGAATCGCTTTTGCCCTGTCGCTCTCTTTGTTGGCCAGGCGGCCGACGCCGGCGAGGCGGCTGGTGCCATGGCAGAATGCGGCCAGCACCGAGATGATCGGGAAGAGGTCAGGACAGTTTGACGCGTCCACGCTGAACGCCTTAAGAGGTGCCCTCTGGGCTGTTATATTGCCTGTGTCGCCGTCAAGCTGCGAAAGGCTGGCTCCGGCATCCATGAGTATGTCCATCACGGAAAGGTCTGCCTGAAGGGATGTCGTGTCGAGTCCCTGCAGTTCGGTCTTGCCGAATATTGCTCCCGCCACAAGGAAATTGGCAGCTGCGCTCCAATCACCTTCCAGGTCTATGTCTGCCGCCTTGTATTTCTGTCCTCCCTTGACCTTGAAGACCATTTCAGTACACAGCGACCAGTCTCCGTCCGACTCGAGAAAGTCTCTTCCGCCAAGCATGTCGTTGCCGATCCTGATGCCGAACTTCTTGAGGACTTCGAGGGTTATGAACATGTATGGAATGCTCTTGGGCTCATGTACTATGAGCGATGAGTTGCGTTCTGCAAACGGCAGGGCCATCAGTAGGCCCGAAATGAGCTGGGAGCCGTGCTTGCCGGAGATCTCGGCACGGCCGGCCTTCAGCGGGCCTGTCGCGGTCAGAGGCACGCATACCGGCGCTTCATCGTCTTCGCGGATGATCCTGGCGTCGAATGCCTCGAGGATTTCCTTTGCTCCTGTCAGAGGACGGCCCAGAAGGGTCTTCTCACCAGTGAAATGCACAGGACCCTGGCAGAGCTGGGTCATGAGAGGAATCATCATCCTGGTAAGCAGGCCCGACTCTCCTACGTGGAGAGTATATTCGTCTGCGCCCATGCTGCCGAGGTGTGCAGCTATACCCTTGATGGTCAATGATGTACCATCAACCGACACCTCCGCTCCGAGGTTGCGTGCAACCTGCAGCGCAGCCTCATTGTCTCCACATGGGGTATATCCTTTCAGATGTGATATGCCATCTGCCAATGCCGCAGCGATTATTGCTCTCTGCGCAAAACTCTTGGACACAGGCATCTGCAATGCCTCGCTGTTTATGAACCCGAAACCGCCATACACAGCCTTGCGGAGCTCCTCTGCAGGCCACTGGCCCGGAGCTGCCGATTCTTCTTCCGACAATGCAGCATATGTATATGGAGCACCATATTTCAGGCAGTCCAGACGGGACTGACGTCCCTCTTCTCCCATGCAGAATGCTATCAGCGAGCCTTCCGGAAGGTCCTTCACTTCGTTGCGGAACCACCCGTAGAGCGACATCACCCTCTGCACATCCTCCTGGCTGCGTGCCGTAGTCACAATCTTGACCATGTCCGCTCCATGATATATGCACTTCTCCACTATGGCCTTGAGGGCCTCCAGAGAGTCCGTGCCCTCGAAATCATGGTATGAACGTATGAATATGGTACCGTTTTCATGGGCTGCATTGCGCACCCTCTTGGACATCTGCTTCGGCGCTTCGAGTTCCACATCCACATAACGGGCTCCGGCCTCTATGGCCCTGACGAGCCTGCGCTCGGCGATCTGCATCGCCTTCACCTCGCGGCTCTGCGCCGTCAGAGACTCGTCCTGCAGAGACGGCTCCGTACGCATCACATCAGCTATGCGGCAGGTTGCCACAAGAGGCACATCAGATGTGAACACATCCTCCACCTCTCTTGTTGACAACTCGCACCTGTCCAGACGGATCTCCGCCATCTCACACTGCTCCAGAGCCTGAAGTATCTGCTCTGCGGTCTTGTTCTGTATTGTTGTACAAATCATATTCTCGTCGTTTTGAGCGGCGTATTTATGCCAAGAGTGCAACCGCCTCCTCCACTGTCATGTCGTGGATCACCACGTCACCGACTGCACGCGGCAGGACGAAATGCACCTTGCCGCCTTCCGCCTTCTTGTCCTTGCCCATCGCGTCTGCCATCTCGCGCACGCCGTATGGGCTCATCACCAGCAGCAGGCAGCTGTCCAGGTCCTTCTCAATCATGGTCGCGAACCCTTCCTCCGCCAGACCGAGCTTCTCCGCCAGACGTGCCGCATATACCATTCCCAGGGCCACTGCATGGCCATGGTCGATATCATTATGCTGCTTATGGGCCAGGGCCTCGATCGCATGGGCGAACGTGTGGCCCAGGTTGAGCTTGCGTCGCTCCCCGCCCTCGAACTGGTCACGCGACACCACGCCGGCCTTCACCTTCGCAGCGGCCGCTATGAACGGCGTCAGCTCCGACAGCCTCTCCGAAAGGATCTCCGGCCATTTCTCCATGCTGTAGCTGTATGTATTACCTTCTGCTGCCGCTATGAACTCCGAAGCCAGCCCTGCAAGAAGTTGCACGGCAGGCCTGTAATTGTCATTATCCTCTATGACGAATGTCTTCAGCATCTCAGCAGCACCTGCCTGGAACGCCTCCATAGGAAGGCTTTCCAGCACCTGCGGGCATATGTATGTGAACTCCGGCTGGCGGATCGTTCCGAGCATATTCTTATAGCCTCCGAAATTCACTCCGGTCTTGCCTCCAATCGCCGCATCCACCTGCGCCAGGAGAGTCGTCGGCACATACGCAAAACGCACTCCCCTCTTATACAGCGACGCCGCAAAGCCCACCATGTCTGTGGTTATGCCGCCACCTACCGCCAGCACGAGCGCGTCCCTGTCCGCGCCATTGTCCAGAAGCCATCCGCATATGTCCATCACGGTCTCCATGCTCTTTGCCTCCTCTGACACCTCCAGGAGCATTCCGGGCACTCCCCTGCGGTTGAGCATCTGCGACATTTCATAGGCTGCCGGGCACTGCATCGCCACATTGCTGTCCATCACCACATATACGCCCGCATACGGCTCGAGGCACGCCTCCAGCGCTTCTATGCCGTCCTCGACAATGATACGGCTTATGACCTCGTCTGCTGAATATATATTTATCTGATCCATATCTGAATGACTTACAATCTACAAATATACATAATTGCCGCCACCCATACCACAATAATTTTGCAATTTCCGAAAAATCCGATACCTTTGCATTCCTTAACCAGAAGGTCTATCCTTCCCGTGCTCACTTTCAGACCTGGCCAACGCGTCCGCTTCGCCGCTGCGCTTATGCTTTCAAGCCGCGCACAACGTCAATACGAAGCCAACCGCCCACAGGCAACCGAAACAGCACACCTGCCCGGATGGCGGAATCGGTAGACGCGCTGGTCTCAAACACCAGTGGAGCAATCCGTGCCGGTTCGATCCCGGCTCCGGGTACGATACAATCCTGTAAGCATTGATAGCCAATCGCTTACAGGATTGTCTTTTTATCAAAACCTCAAAAATGGTCACTTTTGGTCACCGCAATGCAAAAGGTGACCTCAAAACACCTCAAAATCTACTTCTTCAGGGAGGACAAAAGATATTTTTTAGATCACACCGAAATACTTCTCAAAAATTCCTT
>SUYV01000058.1:0-1958 GCA_015060255.1 Bacteroidales bacterium
CGTACTGCCTTGAAGATGATCTTGTCGAAGAGGAGCATCAACGGCTTGCGGAAGATGTCCACGAACTGTGTGCCCTTGTTGTAGCCTTCCTTGTTGTATGCGATGGCGTTCTTGAGGGCGAAGTTGTAGAGTTTCTCCACTGTCTTGCCTTTCTTTGCGATTGTTGTCTCGATGCTCTTCTTGAAGTTCTTTGCAAGTGTAGGCACTGAGAGCATTACGCTTGGCTTGAGCTCCTGGATACTTGGAGATATGTTTCTGAGGGCTTCCTTGCCGGATTTTCCTGAAGGGACAGTTCCGATCGAAGCTCCGTATGACATCATTGTGTAGAATCCTGCGACGTGTGCGAAGCAGTGGTCGAGAGGGAGGATGATGAGCATCCTGTCTTCAGGTCCTACTCCGATTACAGAGTGTGCCTGCTCTACGTTTGCAGTGTAGTTTCTGTGGGTGAGGAGGATACCCTTAGGGTCTGCTGTTGTACCTGATGTGTAGCTGATGTTTGCGTAGTCGTCAGGTCCGATTGACTTGTATCTCTGGATGAAGAGGTCCTCGTTCTCTGCAAGGAACTTGTCTCCCATCTCGATGATGTCGCCGATGTAGATCTCGTTCTCCTTCATGTCATCGATCTTGTCGAAGACGATGACCTTCTCCACCATCGGGCATTCAGGAAGGATGGTCCTGATCTTAGGGAGCTGGAACTTCGATGTGATCACATATTTCGAGTCAGAGTGCTTTACTCTGAACACGAGGTCATTAGCTTCTCCGAGCTTGATGGAGAGCGGTACGTTCACTGCTCCTGCATAGAGGACTCCGAGTTCTCCGATGACCCACATGTCGCGGCCTTCGCTGAGGTATGAGATCTTCTCGCCTTTCTGCACTCCGAGGGCCA
The DNA here is from genome assembly GCA_015060255.1 of Bacteroidales bacterium. Lineage (GTDB taxonomy): Bacteria > Bacteroidota > Bacteroidia > Bacteroidales > UBA932 > Cryptobacteroides. The sequence goes on from SUYV01000058.1 coordinate 887, forward strand.
TGAGGCCGGCTGCGATACGCTTTGCCTTGCTGAGGGTTTCCTCATAGGTTGTAGGCTCCCATACATTGGTATCAAGGTTCTTTTCCCACAGGAAAGGATTTTTTGAATACTTGGCAACATACTTCTCTACGAAGTCGATAATTGTCAGTTTTTCTGCCATAACTTTGCTGTTTAGTATTAGTACTTGGCGTCACCTGGACGCATTCATAGGTTATTCTTTCGGAAAGAGACCGAAGAGTTCGGCGTCGATCTTGTCGACAACTTCCTGGAAGTCTTCAGGACGGTTCTCGAACTTGATGCGGTCTACGTCAAGGATGAGCAGGTTGTGCTTGTAGTCCCTGATCCAGTTTTCATATCGTTCGTTAAGGCCTGTGATATAGTCGATGCGGATGCTCTTCTCATACTCGCGGCCACGCTTCTGGATCTGTCCTATGAGGTTAGGGATCGAGCTTCTGAGATAGATGAGAAGATCAGGCGGATTGACGAGGGACATCATCAGGTCGAAGAGGTCCGAGTAGTTCTCGAAGTCTCTTGTGCTCATGAGGCCCATTCCGTGGAGGTTAGGGGCGAAGATGCGTGCGTCTTCATAGATGGTGCGGTCCTGGATGATGACTTCGTCAATCTTGGAGATGTCCACTACATCCTTGAATCTCTTGTTGAGGAAGTATACCTGGAGGTTGAATGACCATCTTTCCATATCCTCATAGAAGTCTGCGAGATATGGGTTGTAGTCAACTGACTCGAACTTGGGAGTCCATCCGTAATGAGCGGCGAGCATTTTGGTGAGCGTTGTCTTTCCGCTGCCTATATTACCTGCTATCGCGATATGCATATTATATCTATTTTAAATTATTATCTTCACTAATAATTAGCAAACATACTAAAATTTAATGTAAATTTGTGTGTTTTAACGGATTTTTTGAATGATACACATAGAACACTTTACCTTTAATGCTTTCCAGACACGCTGCAGCGTGGTGTGGGGCGACACTTCAGTTTGTGCGATCGTAGACCCGGGATGTTCTTCCGAGGCGGAACTTTCGCAGCTTGTTTCATTCATTTCGGGCCGCGG
>SUYV01000058.1:2058-8945 GCA_015060255.1 Bacteroidales bacterium
TTCACCCCTGGCCATTCCCGTGGCGGCGTCTGCTACTACGAACCTGCCGAGAGGGTACTCTTCAGCGGTGACACCCTGTTCGCAGGAGCCATCGGCCGTACCGATCATCCCGGCGGCGACTACGATCAGCTCATAAACAGCATCCTCACCCGCCTCCTCCCGCTTGACGATGCTCCTGCCGCCACCTCCCGCCATACGTCCGTCACAGTCATCCCTGGCCACGGTCCGTGCTCCGATCTCGCTACCGAAGGCATGACCAACCCGTTCCTCCTCCCCTTCAACGAACCATACGACGACTGACCCTCCGTTCCCTCGCCTGGGGAGAAACTCCCTCAGCATCAACAAGATACACAAACTGCGTGCTCCCCTTTGGCGGCACGCAGTTTAAGTATATCGTTGAGTATCAGCCACTTACAGCCCAGGCTAAATTAATAATATAACGACATTCCGACCAATTTGCAAAAATCTAAAGATTATTTCGTCACATTTTTCTTTTTCTTAAACACATTCTTAGCCGAAGCACATAGATTTGCATCTATAAATAAAGAACACATGAGAAAGAAGAGAAGGTTTTATCGTGGGCAGGTTAATCATGTCTATCAAAGGAGCATAAATGGAGTCAATCTGTTTTATGGATGGGAAGACTTTATCGTCTTTTATACAATCTTTGCAGTCTGTGCAAGAAGTTCGGGGATTCAGGTACTTGAGCTATGCATTATGCTTAACCACTTTCATATTCTCATCCGCACCTCATCAGTTCAGGAGTTGAGCAATTTTATGGATAGGTTTACATCTTGGTACGTCACAGAGTACAACAGATCCATCGGAAGGAAGGGCAAACTCCTGAAGAAAAACTTCGGAAGCGCACCTAAATGGGATGAGAAGGCCGTCAGGAACGCTATAAATTATGTCGGAAACAATCCGGTAGAGAAGAAGTTGTGCAAAAGAGCTGAAGAGTACAGATGGAATTTCCTCGCATTCGCATACAGCAACAACCCATTTTCTGAACCTCTCAGAAAGGAATATGCTTCTACCGCACTGAGGGTTGCATTGAGAGAAGTAGACAATTTGGCAGAGATGAATCTACCGTTAAAGCATGGAAGACTAACAAGGATGTCCCAAAAGTTGAATGATAAAGAAACAGAACAGCTTATCGATTATATCATCAAACAGTATTTGCCATTCGACTATACGGAACTGTCTTCATATTATGATTCTTATGAGACGATGCTGACTGCAATGCATTCAAACACCGGTAGTGAGCATGATATTCATGAAGAGTGGGAACCCGAGTCTGATCATGTATTCCACGAAATGATCAAGTACATTCAAAACTCCCGGCCAGGAATGATGACAAGGAAAGTAACAACACTCCTGAATGAAGACAAAATCTCATTGAGTAAAGAATTACATCGGAATTTCAACGTGACTTACCGACAGATCTGTCGATTTCTACATATTACTCCCAAAAGCATTTTGTAGCAAGACTGTCTTGACACAGCACCGCTGCCGGAGTATATGATTTCCGGCAGCTACGGCTCAGGGAAGGCTGCGGGGAGCTCGCCCGATGGGCTCTCCTCGCCTCCCGGCCGTTGCTGACCTCATTCCTCCTGGGGAGAAACTCGCTGAGTATCAACGCGATACACAAACTGCGTGCCGTCAAAGGGGAGCACGCAGTTTAAGTAAGTCATTGATATTCAGCAGAATATAGCACAGGCAGAGTAACAAAGGTTACAGCGTCTGGCCTGCGATGAATTCGCGGAGGATGGATGTCGGCGGGATTGCCGCGATTTCCGCTGGGGAGAGGGCTACGATGTAGTCAAGGAACTTGAGCATGCGGGAGGCCTCGGTGTAGGCCGGGGACGACGGTGAAATGCGGCGCAGGAGCGGTTCTGCGTAGTATTTCAGGACCGGAAGCTCGAAGATGTGGGCCGAGTTGAATATGGCGTCGGCGTTCTCCTGGAACGGGAAGATGTTGCGGTTTTCGCCTCTGCGGACGCTCTGCCAGCGCATGATGGTATCCTCAGGTATGACGCCGCGCGTGCGGTTGTCGCGGATCATGCGACGGAGCATGCGGTTATCCGATGTCGAGATGTTGTTGTTTTCATCGATCGACAGCGATGTAAGGGCGGAAGCATATACACGGAAGACCTTGGAAGGGTCCACGCCAGGGATCATGGCCGGATTCAGCGCATGGATTCCCTCCATGATGAGTATGTCCTTCTCATGGAGCTGCATCATGTTGCCTTCGAAATATTTGCGGCCGTCCTTGAAGTCAAAGCGCGGAAGTTCCACCTCCTTGCCGTCCAGAAGGGCATTCAGCTGAGTGCCGAGCAGGTCAAGATCCATTGCTCCGAGCGCCTCGAAGTCATATTCCCCATTCTCGTCACGAGGAGTGAACTCCCTGTCTACAAAGTAGTTGTCCAGCTCGATGACACGCGGATTCAGGCCGAGGATGCGGCACTGGAGCGCCAACCTCTTGGATGTGGATGTCTTGCCGCTGCTGGAAGGGCCGGCGATGAAGACTATCTTCACGCTGCCGCGACGGGCGTATATCTGGTCTGCAATGTCTGCATATTTACGTTCATGCAGAGCCTCGGAGAGGTTGATGAGGTCCACGATCTCGCCGGACAGAACCTTTTTATTAAGTTTGCCGACACCACGCACGCCCATGACCGAGCACCAGTCGGAATGCTCCTTCAGGGCCGTAGCCAGCTTTGACTGTCTTTTCAGCGGAAGCACCTTCTCCGTCTCGCCATCCATAGGATACTGCAGACAGAAGCCGTCATTATATCCGATAATATTGAATGTTTCAAGAAGTCCGGTCGAAGGGGCGAGCGGACCATAGAATGTATCCACCTGATCTCCAAGAGTATATACATTGTAATTGAATCTTCCGAGGGTCTTCAGGAGGCGCACCTTTTCAGGCTGGTGGTTATGTTCATATATCCTGCAGCATTCCTCAAGGCTCAGCATGGTCTTGCCGAAAGGAATGTCTGCGGCGATAACCTCATGCATCCTGGCCTCGACCTTCTCCAGTTCCTCGTCAGTGATGAAATATACGGAAGGACGGCCATCCTCCATAGGCTTCACTTCGCGGACCTCGCAATAGAGACCGCTTGGAAGAGAGTAGTCAATGGCCAGGACCTTGTCCGGGAACATCTCACGGATGACCTTCTGGAGCACGAAGCAGAGCGAACGGATGTAGGTGCGTCTGCCGTCCGGATGGTCATATCCTATGAACCTCACATTGTGAGGGTTTATGATCTTATAGTCAAGGGACTTGAGCTTGTTGTCCACGAGCGCAGCGAGAACCGCAGATCCGCTGCCACATATGCCCAGGCTCGCGCAGAGCTGGGTCAGAGTAGTTCCCATTGCCACCTTCACATACGATGAGGTGTTTTCGCAATAGATCCTGATGTCTTCCATATATGAGTGATTATAAAATTTCCTTTAAGAACGGACCTGTGACAGATGCCGGATCCTTAGCCAATTGTTCGGGCGTACCCTCCGCAACAATCATTCCTCCGGCCTTTCCGCCTTCCGGTCCCATGTCGAAGATGTAGTCGACAGACTTCAGAACATCGAGATTGTGCTCGATGACGATTACCGTATTTCCCTGCTCCACAAGCTGTTGCATCACATCCAGCAGGACCTTTATGTCCTCGAAATGCAGACCTGTGGTAGGCTCGTCAAGAATATAAAGCGTGTTGCCCGTGCCTCTGCGGGCCAGTTCCGCCGCCAGCTTCATACGCTGGCTCTCGCCGCCGGAAAGCGTCACCGCGGACTGTCCGAGCTGCACATATCCCAGGCCCACATCCACCAGCGCCTTCAGCTTCTGGGCGATCGACGGAATGTTCGCGAAGAACTCATAGGCCTCGCTTATAGGCATCTCAAGGACGTCGTTGATGTTCTTGCCCTTATACTTCACGGCGAGCGTGTCATTCTTGTAACGCTTGCCACGGCATTCGTTGCACACAACATTCACCGACGGAAGGAAGTTCATCTCGATGACCTTGATTCCTGCTCCCTTGCACTCCTCACATCGGCCTCCGGCCACATTGAAAGAGAACCTTCCGGCCTTGAATCCGCGGACCTTGGCGTCCGGAGTGGCCTCGAAGAGATTACGGATATCGTTGAACACGCCTGTGAACGTAGCAGGATTGCTTCGCGGCGTACGTCCGATCGGGCTCTGGTCGATCTCGATGAGCTTGTCTATATTTTCAACCCCGACGAGTTCGTCGTATGGCAGGGGCTGCATCTTTGCGTTGTAGAACTTGTTCTTCAGGACAGGCATGAGGGTCTCGTTTATGAGAGACGACTTGCCGCTGCCGCTGACTCCCGCCACGCCGATCAGCATTCCGAGCGGGAAGTCCACATTGACATTACGCAGATTGTTTCCGCGGGCTCCGCGAATGCCGAGAGTGAGGCCGTTACCTTTCCTGCGCTCCTTCGGCACCTCTATCTTACGGATGCCGCAAAGATAGTCCAATGTCATTGAGGAACCTTTGCCGATATCGCTCACAGGGCCGCAGAAGCATATTTCTCCTCCCTTTTCGCCTGCGCCAGGCCCCACGTCAACGAGCCAGTCGGCAGACATCATGGTCTCGGCATCATGCTCCACGACCATCACCGAGTTACCCTCGTCGCGAAGCTTTTTCAGCGAAGCGATGAGCTTGCGGTTGTCGCGCTGATGCAGGCCGATTGACGGTTCGTCGAGGATATAGAGCACGTTTACGAGCTTGGAGCCGATCTGTGTGGCAAGGCGGATGCGCTGACTTTCTCCTCCGGAAAGGGATGATGTGGCGCGGTCCAGCGAGAGGTAGTCCAGGCCGACGTCCAGAAGGAAGGCGGTCCTGTCCTTGAGTTCCTTGAGAATGTCCCTGGCTATGAGGCTCTCGCGTTTCGCAAGCTTGCCGTCGAGTGACGCAAACCATTCCGCGAGCTGCGAAATCTCCATTGCAGCCACTTCAGATATGGTTTTTCCGTCTATCTTGAAGTATGTCGTTTCTTTGTTGAGTCTGGTTCCGCCGCAGACCGGACATACGATCTTTTCCTGTATGTCGCTGACGATTCCCGAAAATGAGACCATCTCTGATGAGGTTCCCTCGCCTACTCTGAAGAGTTCGTCAGAACCGTATACGATCAGCGATACGACTTCGTCCGGCAGTTCTTCGATCGGGTCGTATAGGGAGAAGTTGTATTTGCGTGCGATGGACCTTATGACATCGAATTTCTTCGTTTCACGGATTTTTCCGAGAGGGATGATGCCGCCGTCGGCAATGGATACGCTACGGTCAGGGATGATCGTGTCCATATTCACGTCTACGATGATTCCGAGGCCTTTGCAATGAGGACAGTATCCCTGAGGAGAATTGAATGAGAACGAGTGAGGAGCCGGCTCTGCGAGCGAAATGCCCGTGTCCGGGCATACGAGATGCTTCGAATAATGGCTGACCTCGCCGGTTTCCATGTCCATGATGGCGAGCGAGCCTTTGCCGAAGTTCAGAGCCGACATCACCGAGCTCTTGATGCGTTTTTCATCTTTGTCGGACGGCTTCAGCCTGTCTATGACAAGTTCTATGAAATGTGCCTTGTAGCGGTCCAGAGCATTGATTTCGCTCAGTTCATACAGTTCTCCGTCGATGCGGATCTGGGTATATCCTCGCTTGCGCATCTGCTCGAGCAGCTCCTTGTAGTGGCCCTTGCGTCCCTTTACGACAGGAGCCAGAAGGTAGCATTTCCTGCCGGCATAGTTCTCCATTATGAGCGACACGATCTGTTCGTCGGTATACCTGACCATCGGTTTGCCGGTCTGAGGAGAATATGCGGTCGATGCACGTGCATAGAGAAGTCTCAGGAAGTCGTATATCTCTGTGATGGTGCCTACGGTCGAACGAGGATTGTTTCCGGTGGTCTTCTGTTCTATGGCAATGATAGGGCTGAGACCTGTGATGGACTCTACCTCAGGCTTTTCCAATATGCCCATGAAATGCTTGGCATATGTGGAAAGCGTATCCATATACCTCCTCTGCCCCTCGGCATATATGGTGTCGAACGCCAGCGAAGACTTTCCGCTGCCGCTCAGTCCCGTAACCACGACAAACTGCCCCCTCGGTATCGAAAGGGTCGCATCCTTGAGGTTATGCGCACGCGCCTTTACTATCTCTATATAGTCGTTCTTCTTCTCCATCTTCTGTCTACATTAAAGCAGAATCACAAATTTACAAAATTTTTCCGTTTGTCGATACTTTTTCTCGCTGGCACCCATAGCACTGACTATCAACATATTACGCAAACCTCGTGCCGACTTTGGGGAGCACGAGGTTTATATAAGTCACTGACACATAGAGCATTAAGCGCCAGGATCATTTCAGGCGAAGGTAGGAGTGGCCGAAGCGGGCTGCGGCGGCTCGGTCGAGGTCTTCGCGGACAGAAGGGTGCGCGATGGCGATGAGGGCGCGGGCACGCTCGGCGAGGCTTTTGCCTCTGAGCTGGGCTACGCCGTATTCTGTGACTATGTTCTGGATCATATGACGGGTCGTCACTACGCCGGCGCCTTCCGTGAGCACAGGCTTTATCTTGGAGACGCCCTTCTCAGTCATGGACGGAATGGCTATGAACGTCTTGCCGCCTTCCGAGAGGGAGCCGCCATACATGAAGTCATGCTGACCGCCGACGCCGGAAATGATGCGGGTGCCGACCGAATCGGCGCACACCTGTCCCGTAAGGTCGATCTCGACTGCAGAGTTTATGGCCATGACCTTCGGATTCTGAGCAATCCTGAACGGGTTATTGGTCCATGCCACATCCTTCAGCACCAGGTCCTGACGGTAGTCCATATAGTCATACAACCTACGCGAGCCGAGGGCCAGCGAGGCCACCGA
>SUYV01000008.1 GCA_015060255.1 Bacteroidales bacterium
ATGCGATACCGTGGCTCTGACTAAACAAGTAATATCAAACGATAAACAAATCAACGCAGTGAAGGTCGCCTTCGACAAGCTGGCCATCCCGGCCTGACGGGCTAAAATTCACTTGCGAAACTTAAGCCAATTATGATGCGTATTTTGTTTCCAACTAACAAACCCATTCCCCGATTCAGCGGGAGAATTCATATGATTTATTCTTTCTTCAGCGCTTCGGCCGGATCAGCATTTGCGCTGCTCCAGTATTGGAAGCCTGCAACAGCAATTGTCAGCGTTATAATCATGACAAATGTCAATATGAATGTCCATGCTGACATGCCGGTGTGATCTACAAAGTTCTCGAGCCATCTGCTGACTGCGTAATATGCTGCCGGAACTGCTATGGCATATGAGACAATACCTATCATCGCATATCTCTTCAGTCCGTCAAGCACAAGACCTGCGGTTTCTGCTCCATATACCTTTTTCACAGCCAGGTCGCGTCTTCTGTACTGGACGTCAAGAAGTACCTGTCCGAAGACTCCGATCAGCGAGAGAGCAGCGGCAAGCAGAGAGAAGATCGAGATGATCTTGCCCTGTTTTATCTCGGACTCGTAAACCCTTTCCATCACGTCATCGTAAAACTCTACCTCAAAGAGATATGACGGATCCATTTCAGCCAGTATGGCATTGATCTTTTCGGTCATATCGGTCTTGTCATACCCGTCCTGGAGCCTGATGTATGTGTATCCAAGTGTTGCAAAGTCCTTTGGAACATAGATATAACAAATCGGGGCTGTGTCGTTTCTTAATGAATTGATTCTGACGTCACCGGTCTGTCCGATAATGCTTCCCATTCCTTCTGTGATCTCAATCTTTCCACCTAAATCCTTCAAAGTCTGGTTCATTATAGCGTTTCCTACATCAGACACAAGGAAGTTTCTGCCGTCAACAACAGGTATTCCCATCACATCCAGAAAGTTATGTGAACAATAGATGGAGAAGCATCTGACCTGTTGTCCTCCCAGTTCAAGTGTGAATGTCGAATAAGAGTCAGAAAAGCCCATTCCTTCCAATGCAAAAGCAACGTCTTCCACCTCCGGAAGCGAACACAGCCTTTCCTGAAGCCACTCTGACTTGAACTGATATTGTTCCGCAGATATCTGGACAACCGCTATCCTGTCCTTTTCGAAGCCTGTATCATACCCGGTCATATATTCATTCTGCCTGTAGACCGTCAAGGCAAATATCATCAGGGCAAAAGTAATGGCAAACTGAAGCGTGATCATTACCATACGGAATCTCCTGCCTGCTGATGAAAATGCGAAGTTGCCCTGGAGTGCAAATGCTGTCGGCAGGGAAGTGACGTAAAAACTTGGATACAGCCCTGCAGCCAGACCGATTACAACCGAAACCGCTCCTGTCGTCAGCATCACCGGGAATTGTGATGCGAAGTCGAATGCCATGTCTGACACTCCTTGCGACACAAGCCATTGACTGACAGGAGAAACGATACCAAGAGCAACTGCGAATGCTGCAATGCTGAACAGGACAGCCTCAAGTATCAGTTCGCTGCGAAGTTTCGCTACTGAACTGCCAAGGACTTTCCTGGTGTTGACTGCCTTTACGCGCATCGGAGCAAGGGAAGTAAAGAATGTGGCATAATTGATTCCTCCTATGAGCATTACGAGTATTGAAATGCATATGAGCATCCAGACCTGTTTCCTGCTTCCGGTCTTCCAGATAGTGCTGCCTGCATCATCGAAGTATATATCTTCTATTGGAGTAAGTTCTATATCGGTGAGCCAATCAGTGTCTTCGTAATTGTAGTTGTCATTGAAGTTCTGCTCCACAAGTTCCTTGCTGTCAGAAGAATCCAGAAGCACCCAGCAGGCGAAGTTAGCTCCGCCGTAGTTGCCTTCGTGCAACTGACCAACATTCAGATATATGTTGTTTCCTATCTGAGAATTGGCGGGAAAGTCCTTGTAAACTGCTCCGACGCTGAATTCTTTTGTCCTCCCGGCTCCGAACTGGTATCCTTCATTATGTGTCAGAATATGGCCGATTGCAGACTCATTCCCATATAGCTTTTTTGCAAGAGATTCTGGGATGGCAATCTGCGACAGGTCATTTAACGCACCTGCGCTGCCTTCAATAAACTCTGTTCCAAAAACTTCGAAGAAATCAGGATATATGATATTTGCCTTCGACTTGAAGACGAATGCCGGCATGCCATCTTCACGGATGGCGTTGAATACAGTCTCTCCGATGAAAGGGCAGTCGATCGTTCCGGCAATGATGTGCGGTGAAGAACCGATGATATCATCTGCGTATCCTCTTGGGATAATATTCTTGAATATGTCGTCGTCAGCGGCACCAGCCTTGTCGACCCTGTATATACGTCCTGAAGTCGGATGTTCCTTGTCAAAATTGACCTGATATCTGACCTGAAGCATAAGTACCATGAATGCTGTCAGTGCCATGACAAGACCGGCAAAATTCATTACCATCGCTACGCTGTAGCGCCTTAGGATTGCTATGAAATTCTTCATTATTTTGGTTTTATCAGCGAGTTGATTATTCAGTCTTAAGTGCATTGGCCGGATCATCGGTTGCCGCCTTCCAGCTTCTGATGACCACCACACCGATGGTCACTGCAAGCACAGCCACGAGTGCGAGGACGAACACCCACCAGTACATAGGGCAGCGGTGCGCGAATGTGGCAAGGTATCTGTCCACGATGACCCATCCGATCGGAGCGGCAACAGCGAAACATATGAGCACGATCTTCACGAACCTGCTGCAGAACATCGCCAGGATCTCACCTACGGTTGCGCCGTTTACTCTGCGCAGGGCGATCTCCCTGCGACGGTACTGTGTCTCGAACATCACCAGTCCGAACACTCCCATCAGCGAGATGATGATTGCGATCAGGGTGAAGAGGCTGATGAGCTGTGAAAGCGACTCTTCCTTTCTGTATGTCCAGTTGATGTTCTCGTCGAAGAAATATATCTCCCATTCATCCGGTGAGAAGTCATACCTCCATTCACTCAGGACTTTTCCGATATGCTTCTTCACCTCATTGTAGTCAGCACCTGCAGCCACTCTGATGAATGCTGTGGAAGGATGCCACCAAGGCTCGCTTCCGAAGACATAGAGTGCAAACGGAGTGACTTCCTCCTTAAGGGTCTTGAAACTGAAGTCGTCGCAGAATCCGACGATTGCAGCATCTTGGTCTGCGTGTCCGCTTACCCTGTCTTCAAGAGTGAATCCATATGTCCTTCTTGCTGCCTCATTGAAAATGAATGTACCGTTCGGATTGTTCTCATCTTCCTTGCGGAATGAACGGCCTTCAGTTATCTCTATGCCCATAAACTCGGGGAAGTCTGATGATACCGCATAGCACTGGAAGTTGACTACTGTGCCGTTAAAGTCACGGCCCCAGCCCATTCTTGTCGCTGCGAGGAGATTACCTGCCGCCCAGCTGACATCCAGAATCTGAGGGTTTGCCTTGAGTTGCTCTTCCACAGTTTCTGCATTCTGTCCGATATACTCGGTGGTATGGACAAACAGAAGTTGCTCCTTGTCGAATCCCATATCGAAATCTACCATATATCTGCGCTGGAGGATGATGAAGCTTGAGCAGATGATAAGAACTAGCGAAATGACGAACTGAAGACCGATGAGAGTATAGCGGAGTCTCTGTCCGGTCTTTGTGCCGCTGAATGATCCCTTCAACACTAATGCAGGCTCGAAAGATGTGATGTAGAAGGCAGGGTAGAGGCTTGATACGACTGCAATGATGACTGCTATAATCACTGTCAAGACTGATACGCCGATATTTGCACTGAAGGCGCTGTCCGCACTGATGAGGTGAGTGAGCTGGCTCATGTTGAAGAGCATCACGAATGCAAATGCAAGCGCAAGCGCAAACAGAATCAAAGTTACACTTTCTATGACCGTGCTGATGATCAGTTCACGGCGTGTACATCCGAGCACCTTCTTTGTGTTTACAGCCCTGATGCGCTCGGGAATCTGCGCGAAGAAGAAGTTGATGTAGTTGATGAATGCGATGCATACGATGAGCAGCGCTACAATGATCAGGATGACTGTAGTCGTCTTGCTGCCTCTTTCGATAGGGGTGGAGATGTTGGAGGCATAATACAGGCCTTCAAGAGGCATGAACTGTACTTCAGCCATTGCCAGGAAGGTGCTGATTGCTTCATCCATCGCTTCCTGGGTCATTCCAAGTTCTTCCGCAGACGGAAAGTTGCCGAAATAATCTTTCATCAGGTGTTCCCGGGTGACCGAGGACAGGCTCTCCTCCATATCCTTGATCTGAGAAGGGTCGTAAACCTTCAGGAAATAATGGTATCCCCATTCCGAGAAGTTGGTTATCCCGTCATCTCCCAGATTCCTGAGGACCTTCACATCTTTGAAGTGAGAGTTTTCCGGCAGATCCTTGAAGATGGCTTTGACTGTCCTGAGGTTGGCATATCCTTCATAACCGAGGCTCATTCCTATCTCAAGATCGAACTTCTCGGCGATGCTTTCGCTGATGGCAAACGACTTCGTATCGGAAAGGTCTTCGATTGAGCCGCTCACCACTTCCACTCCCAATGCTTCCAGAGCCGTTCCGGAGAAATTGGTGACGCCAAGGTCTATATCCTGCTTTACACCATCTCTTTCGATCCAGTATCTTGAGTCCTCAGTGCCACTGAAACTCAGGATACCTCCGAATTCGATATTCGGAGATGCCTCAAGGATGATTTCTGCCAGCGGGCGGCAGAAGTTCAGCTGTCTCTTGTCAGCGTCTCCGTCCATGCTGCCGGAAGACATCACAAAGACCTTCTCCGAATCCTTGATGCCCTTGTTGAAGTTCAGGTCGTAATCTACCTGAACGAGAATGATGTAGAATGCTGCGAACGCCACAGCCATGCCCAGCACATTGAGTATGCCTGACATTGCCGAGCTGCCGCGTCTGAATATGTTGAATGATGCCATTTGTCAGTTGTTATGGGGTTATTTCGTGTCTATTTGCGTGGGTTTTGTATGAATTTGGCGATATGTGGAAGCGACATGCCACCCCCGGCTAGGGGTCGTGAGCGATAAAGCAAACAGCCCAGTGGGCTTTTGCAGCGAACAGCCTGCGGTAGCAGGGGAGGCGGGGGTCGCTGGAACATATCGTCAAATTCATTACAGTTCGTTCTTTACATCGCTGACGATCTCGCCGTCGAAGAGGTTTACGACTCTCTGCGCGCATGAAGCGTCTTTCTGAGAGTGAGTCACCATTACGATTGTTGTGCCTTCTTTGTTAAGTTCTGTGAGGAGGTCCATGACTTCCTTGCCGTTCCTTGAGTCGAGGTTACCTGTAGGCTCATCGGCGAGGATCAGCTTAGGGCTGGAAACAACTGCGCGGGCGATGGCCACTCTCTGCTGCTGACCGCCGGAGAGCTGCTGAGGGAAGTGCTGCGCGCGGTGGCTTATGTTCATTCTCTTGAGGATTTCGGTCACACGCTGCTTGCGCTCTGAGGAGCTGATGTTAAGATAGCGGAGGGGGAGTTCCACATTCTCGAACACATTGAGTTCATCGATGAGGTTGAAGCTCTGGAACACGAAGCCGATGTTGCCTTTGCGGAACTTGGTGCGGTCCTTCTCTTTCAGCTTCGCAACCTCCTGTCCGAGAAGCATGTAGCTTCCATCAGTAGGATTGTCAAGAAGTCCGAGGATGTTCAGGAGGGTAGACTTGCCGCATCCCGAAGGGCCCATGATGGCCACGAATTCACCGTCATTGATTTCGAATGAAACCTTGTTAAGAGCTGTTGTCTCGATTTCCTCTGTGCGGAAAACCTTGCTGAGGTCTGTTACTTTGATCATAGTGATTATGTTTAATTGTTATTGTTTCTGTTTATACAAATAATAAGTAATTATTGTGCCAAAGTGGTTAATTATTTGATATTCAATATATTACTCATCCAACATATATTCATGCAGTGTAAAGATATTTTACAGAAGTGTAAAACGTCTATTCATTCTTCAAGGACTCTACAGGATTGCTCCTCGAGATGCGGAGGCTGTTATATATCACGCATCCGGATACCAGGAGGATGATCGCCACGTCCGCAAGGATGAAGAACCACGGTGAAAGCGCGATCTTCTCCGAGAAGTTCCTGAGCCACGCTGAAGCCGCAAACCAGGCTCCCACGTTGCCGAGGATGATTGCCGGGATGCTGAGTTTCATTATCTCTGCCACATATATTCCCATTATCTCCTTGACTGTCGCTCCGTTGATCTTGCGGACAGCCATCTCCTTGCTCCTTCGCTGCGACTCGTCACGGACATATCCGATGAGTCCGAAAAGGGCGATGATGATAGAGACCAGACATCCTATGATGACCGTATTCCTCATCCTTCTTTCGCTGGAATAGGCCTCCCGCATAGAGTCTTTGTAAGACTTCACTACCACATCCTTGTTCTCTATCCTTGCCTGGATAACTTCTTCCACCTTTGCCATCATCTCCGTATTGACTTCCGACACCTTGATGGCCATGAACGGCATATGATCCTTTCCTACCTCTCCATAGAACTTGATGCTGGCACGTGTGTCCTGGTTGGTCAGAGTGTTGATTCTGTAATCCTTATACACTCCGCTGATCGTTACCGCACCGATCTGGTCGTCATGTTCAGTGATATACACCTGCTTTCCTACAGCACCGTCGCTCCAGTCCCTGAACTCCATCATCTTCTCCACGAAACTCTCGCTCACAGCGATCTCTGTCGGTGACTGAGGATATCGGCCTTCTATGAAAGGAATCTCAAGCATGTCGAAGAGTCCAGCCGAGCCAGAATACTGATCGGCGATATTGAAGAGGTTTTCCTGACCGTTGTCAAGCAGATACACATTGTTTCCTGATGACGAATCAAGAGGGAGCGTATGCGATACCTGAACGTCAAGCACTCCTGGGACCAGCATGAGGTCATTCATTATTCCCTGATGAACGCTTCTGTCTGTTCCTGTAAGCACAGTCCAGAGAAGATCATCGTATTCATATCCGGGTTTGTCATTCACTGCCTTGTTGTACTGTACGGAGATCACACCCATCAATGTGAGCAGAAGCGCGCAGATTCCGGTCTGGACGAACAGAAGTCCCAGTTTCCATATCTTCTTGTTCTCCTTGTAGTTTCTGATGGCTGCTCCGGCAGGAATCTTCGAATAGAGATAGCCCGGCACAAGCGCTGCAATGAAGAATACAGCCAATATGACTACGATGACTGTCATATATGTTCCTCTTACAAGAAGTGCATCGACAGGAACTCCGACGATATCCTCTATGACAGTCTGGAGCGAAAGCACTATGGCAGCAACCACGACCAATGCCGTCGCGACATCAACAGCCGCTTCCTTGAACATGATTCCATAGATATTTGCGCCAGCTGCTCCATAGCACTTGCGTACTCCCATCTCCTTTGATCTCTTCACCAACGCCGAAACTGACATCAGGATATAGTTCAGGAGCGAAATCAGGATGAGAAGTATGGCAACTACGGTCAGTATGACCATCATGTTCTTCATTCTCGCAGAAGAGATGTGTTCACCCTTCAGAGGGGCAAGGAAGAAATGAATGTCAAAACCGGAAGTCTCCGCCATCTGCTTCACCTCAGGCGGATAGTTTTTCTCCTGCATCAGTCTGATTGCGGGAGCGAGCATATCTGGGTCAGTGCCTTCTGCCAGTCTTACATATCCTCTGTAACGGTCGTTTCCGAACCAGTTCTCTGTAGATTCCTTGACGAGACTCTCCATTGAAAGAAGTACATCGTTTTTGATGGAACTGTGATGTGGAAAGTCTTTGAATACTCCTCCGATCTCAACCTTGAAGTTCGGCATTTCTTCGCTGTAGATAATCTGTCCTACTGCCTCATCTACTCCACCGAGTTTTTCTGCGAATGATTCGGACACCATTGCAACAGCAATCTTACCGAGTACCTCTTTCGGATTGCCGGCAAGAATCTCAGTATCGAAAACATCAAAGAAGCAAGTGTCTGCTGCAATGCATTCTCCTGTGATGACATTCTTCTGCTCGTCTATAAATTTGTCGCTGTTGACTAGAAATGTCCAACGAGTCGCAACCTCCACTCCCGGAACATGTTCCTTGAATCCCGGAGCAATGGCACCGGAAATCTGTGTGAAATCCCTATCCTCGCCGTGCTGGGTATATACGGTTCGTATCTGATAAATCTGATCGTAATCAGTATAGCAGGTGTCATAACTCATCTCATAGCATACCTTCGCTATCAGAATCAGACCGATGGCTACTCCCGTACCGAGAGACAACGCCTTTATTATTGTTTCCTTCACTTTCATAAATCATGGTTTTAGATCCCCGATCAGGTCGGGGATGACGTTAGGGGTGAGATCTCCCAATCTGGTCGGGGATGACGTGGGCGTCATTGCCGGCTTGACCGGCAATCTCGTTAAAAGACCAGCACTTCATTATCCCCGAAGTTATCATAACCCGAAGTTATCACTTTTTCTCCGGCTTCCAATCCTTCAAGCACCTCATAGAACTGAGGATTCTGACGGCCGATGCGGATTTCACGCTTCACTGCCTTTCCGCCCTCCGGCGACACGACGTAGATCCATTTTCCTCCTGTCTTCTGATAGAATGTACCTCGAGGGATAAGGACTGCGCTTTCCGGCTGGCCGAGTTGGAGATTCAGGTAGTATGTCTGACCTGTGCGGATGTTGGCAGGCTGCTCTCCGCTGAACTTGAAGTCTGCCTGGAACTTGCCCCCGCGGACTTCCGGATAGACCTTGCGGATGACTGCATCGAAAGTCTCGTTCTGGCGCTCGAATGTGGCTGTCAGCCCGGCGCTGACCCTGTCGATATAATGCTCGTCAATCTGAGCTTCAATCTTATAGCTGCCGACCGCATTGATCTGGCCGATCTTCATTCCGCTTCCGACAGACTCTCCGAGACCGACTTCGATCAGTCCGAGCTCTCCGTCGATCGGCGCCTTCACGTCAAGATTCGCCTTTCTGTTGCGGATCCGCTGCATGTTTATCTTCATGTTCTTAAGGCTTTCCTCCATCTGCCTGATCTGCACCTCTCTGTACATGCTGTCCTGCTCTGCTCTGGCTATAGTGACCTCCAGCTTCTTGCAAAACAGTGTATAGTCCTCTTCTGAACGCAGATATTCCTCCTTGCCGATCAGTCCGTCGTCGAAAAGACGCTTCTGCGACTCCAGTGCGCGACCTTTTCTCTTTACTTCAGTCTCGAGTTCCAGAATGTTCAGGCTGAGCTGCATCTTCTCCTGCTCCATCTGGATCATGGTGTTTCGCAGGGCATTCTCCTTCTCTGCAAGATTCGCCTCGGAATTGAGAATCTCCAGGTCAAGGTCATCATTGCTGAGGCGGATAATGACATCGCCGGCCTTTACCTGCGTGCCTTCCTCGATGACGATTTCTTCGACAATGCCGGCCTCGCGCGGGCTCAGCTGAATAGTGGTCATTGGGTGAACCTGACCGCTGATGCGTATATAGTCATTGAATTCGCCGGCGCGTACCTCGCTTATCGAAAGTGTTTCTTGATTGACACGAAGTGTGCTTGAATCATCCCGGAATATGAGCCACAGGATGAAAATGGCCATGAATCCTCCAAACCAATAGGGGAGAGCCTTCCTGGTGAATGCCAGGGCTATGCCTTTTTTCTTTTCAATAGTTCTATCCATAAGTTATAATATCATTTCATTTACATCGATTTCAAGGTCGGTTCCGTTTATGAAGTCATACAGAGTGTACTGACGGAGACTGTAATAGAATGTCCAGAAGTTGCTTACGTCGCTGATGTACTGACGTATCGCACTGTCATTTTCGGTCTGGGCCATGTTCAGGTCGGTCACAGTGGCGTTTCCCTCACGGAAGCGGTGCATGGTAAGCTCGTACCTCTCCGAAGCGACTTTCATGGCCTTCTCGGACACAAGACACTGCTGTCTCTGATTATTGAACTGGCTTACAGCGGTGAACATCTGCCTTCTGAAGTCATTCTCATACTGACGCACCTGAGCCTTCACGACCTCCTGGGCAGCCTTCGCCTTCTGGACCTTTCCCTTGCCGAGGCCCCAATCGAAGATCGGTATGCTGAAGGTAATGCCGACAGTTTCCTGATCGAGGAGGTTCTTGTATGCCTGAGGTAATGTCGGACCGGTCTGCGAGAGACCAAAGCGCGCATTAAGTGTGAACGAGTAGCCTCGCGATGCTTTTGCTTGTTCCACATTTGATTCAGCATAAAGCAGATTCAGTTCGTTATTGAGACTGAAACTTGAATTCTCCATGGACTTCTCCATCACAAGGTCATAATCCATCTGGATGTCCGGCAGATATGTGCCTATGTCCGGAATGATCTCGAATGACTCATCATAACCGAGGAGGGAATTGAGCACCATCTGAGCCTCACGCACCTGCACCGCTGTTTCATTTATGGCGATGCTGTCGTTGAGCATGCGAAGTTCAAGTTGCAGGTACTCAGCCTTGGTCACGCTGCCCAGCTGGAGCCTTTCCTTGGCGATCCTGAGCATGTTCCCGGAATTCTCATAATTGCTCTGGCTGATGTCGTTGTTCATCTTTGCAAGGAGGAGATTATGATATGCATATACTACATTGATAGTAATGCCTTCCATGGTTTCCAGATAATCCCTCTTGCCCTTTTCGTATGCCTTCGGCTCGATCTTCTTGTCCCATTTGAACTGGTTGTAGTTGAAGAGCGGCTGGTAATATTCAACGGTGATCGGTCTGGAATACCAGGCATGGCCCTTGTTGCCGTTGAACTGGTCTACACGGCTGAGATCTGAGAGTACTGTAAGCACACCGCCTGTGAAAGTAATGTTCTGCTTCATCTTCAGTCCAAGCCTGTTCTGAAGGTAGTTGGAACTGACATAGTTCAGCGAGCCGTCCTCCGGACTTTGAAGCAAGGCGAGGGAACGGTCGAAATGCATTAAATCGCCTTCAAGAAATACGGAAGGGAGCCTGCTTGCCTTATAGGACCTGTATGCCCAGTAAGTAGAGATGAACGCCTGGCGGGCTTCCAGAGCTTCCACTGAATTGTACCTTGCCGTATGTATCGCATCTTCAAGGGTCATGATTTCCTGGCCATACGATAGCGCAGCGCATCCAAGCGCAGCAACAAGACATGTGATTTTTCTGATGATATTCATATTATATAATTGTCATTTTCATCCGTGCCAAGATGTAACACCTGATGTGCCAGTTTCTCTAACTTATTGATGAGCAGCGTTTTGTGCGGATTGCTTGATTCTGATGCTGTAAAGTTTCTTAACACATTATGTAAATTCTGTTTACAGCCGTACAGGCACATACTTTGTTTGGACGATGATATTATGAAAACAGCAAAAGAAAGAATATTCAGTGAATTGATACAGAAGTATTTTGATATGGTTTCAAGAACCAGTTTCAGGATATTGTGTGACAGTGAGGACAGCAAGGCTGTAGTAACGGATGTGTTTACGTATGTCTGGAAGCATATGGAACATTATGATCCTTCGATTCCATTGCATTATTGGATATTGTCTGCGACGTGCCGGATGTCCAGGTTGAGGATTGCACGACGCAGAATGCTTTATATATTCGGGAAAAGGCCGGGCCTGTATTTTACCTCCTCGCCGAAGGTCCAGGATCAGGATGATTATATAACCAAACAGGCCTGGGAAATATATTGCCGTGCATCTGAAAGGTTGACGACAGGCCAGAGAATGTTATTTGCCTTATGTGTCCTGGATGATGTACCGCATGAAGACGCGGTGTCCCTGACAGGTATACCTATGTTTCGCGTCAGTTTCGCTCTTCATAGGGCAGAAGAAAAGGTGAAGAAAGAATTGGAAAGGTTCGGTAAGATCGAGTCATACCCGCAATATATAAATTTTCTCCGCAAAGTCATTGATGACAATGCGGAGAAGGAAGTATTCGAATCTTATGTTACAGGTATCTTACAATTACCTGTTCCATGATCTTGTAGCAGTTCTTGTTAGGGTGGACTCCGTCGTGTGCGTGGTTTTTCGACAGTCCGTTGTGCTCGTCACGCAGAAGTGTGTGGAAGTCCACATATTTGATCTTGTTTCTGATGGCATATGCGTACAGGAGCTGATTGAGCTTCATTACCTGATCGGCAGCATCGGTTATTTCAGGTCTCCATGGATATGCTGCGGCCGGCAGTACGGAGCAGATGACAGGCTTGATCTTGTTTGCCTTGGCAATCTCGCACATAGACTTGATGTTGCCGAAGATATTCTCAATATCAATGTCTCCTCCGTTTTTTGCGATGTCGTTTGTTCCAGCAAGGATGACTACGTATTTTGGAGCAAGCTCAACCACGTCTTTTCTGAAACGTACAAGCATCTGCGATGATGTCTGTCCGCTGATTCCTCTGCCGATGTAGTTGTTTGTACTGAAGAAGTCAGGGTCCTGATTGGCCCAACCTTCTGTGATGGAATCACCCATGAAAACTGCCGTAGGTTTTTCCTTGACAGACTTGTTGGCATTCTTATACCTTCCGAAATTTGCCCAATCCTGAGCATGTGCAGATGCGCATATGACAATCGCAGCTGCAATTGCAAATATCCTTTTCATAATAATCGTATTTTACCGTAACCTGTTCTGCAAAGGTAGTAAAATCACTCTGTTATTCATATAGATTAGGCAGTAAAGAAAATAAATGCTCCGCTTATGCCAATGTATGAGTAAACAAGGTATGGGAATATCTTGCCCGGTATCCTTTTGAATGTCCATTCGCCGAGCAGCAGTCCGAGGGCCAGGCCGCCGAGGCCGATGGCGTATCCCTTGCCGACATCGGCGGTGACGAAGCCGTTGCAGGCGCGTACTATGGTCATCATCGCATTTCCGATGCAGAAATACATCTGTGTCATTGCCATATAGCATTCCTTCGTGGGCTCTGATGATATGAAATACAGCACGGCGGGCGGTCCCTGCATGCCGAAGAAACCTCCCATGATGCCGCTCAGTGTGCCGGCTCCCACCTGCCAGGGAACTGTAGTGCCGATCCTGATCTTCTTGTTGAAGAAGGCGAAGTAGAGGCCTGTGAGTATCAGTACGATTCCGAGTATCTTTCTTAAAGTGTTGTCGTGTATCCGCGTAAGAAAGCAGATCGCTGCAGCAGATATTATTATGAATGTCATAAGTATTGGCAGGAGCCTGCTCCAGGTGACATTCTTTCTGAGCCGGAATGCAATTATAGATGAGGTTGTCAAAGCCAGAAGTCCGGACAGGGCGGTTGCTTCTCCATAAGACGGCATGAGGAACGGGAGGACTGTCATTATGAAAATGCCGAATCCGAATCCTGTAGTCCTTTGCACGAAACTGGCACCCAATGCGAGCAGAAATATATATAATGCCGTAATTTCCATTATTCTTTCTCTATCGGACGGCGAATTTAATGAATTTTATGCTAACTTTGGAAAAAATGACCACATATGAAAAAACTCCTCTTCGCCACAACGGCACTCGTTCTGTGCCTGTCAGCTGTTTCTTGCGCTGACAAGCATCCTTACCAGGACTCGTCTCTTGATGCTCAGACCAGAGCGGAAGACCTTATCGGCAGACTCACTCTCGAGCAGAAGGTGTCCCTGATCAACTATGAAAGCCCTGCAATACCTGAACTGGGAATCGAGCAGTATAACTGGTGGAATGAAGCCCTTCATGGTTCTGCCCGCAATGGACTTGCTACGGTATTTCCGCAGGCCATAGGCATGGCGGCCAGCTGGAACGATGTACTTCTGCAGGAAGTGTTCGACGTGGCTTCCACAGAGCAGCGCATCAAGTATAACATCGCACGTGCCGGCGGCGGAGTGACAAGATACAACGGTCTGACCGTATGGACACCTAATATCAATATATTCAGGGATCCGAGATGGGGACGCGGCCAGGAGACATATGGTGAAGATCCATATCTGACCACTGTCATGGGCCGTGCCGTAGTGAACGGACTTCAGGGTCCTGAGGCGGATTACTATAAACTCCACGCATGCCTGAAGCATTTTGCTATCCACAGCGGTCCTGAGTATGAGCGTCATGTCTTCAATGTAGAGGAAATGTCATGGAGAGACCTCTCGGAGACTTATCTCTATGCTTTCGAAAGACTTGTGAAAACCACTGACGTAAAGGAGGTCATGTGTGCATACAATGCCTATGAAGGCAAGCCTTGCTGCGGTAGCGACAAGCTTCTTATCCAGATTCTTCGCAACCAGTGGGGATATGATGGACTTGTAGTGACCGACTGCTGGGCAGTGCGTGATTTCCATACCGAGGGCTGTCATAACCTTTATCCGAACGATCCGGCCTCTGCTTCTGCGCTTTCAGTCCGCAGCGGAGCCGATCTCGAGTGCGGAAACTCATTCCCGGCCCTGGTAGAGGCAGTTCAGAACGGCATTCTTCCTGAGGAAGAGATCGACCGCGCGCTCCTTCGCGTCCTCAAGGCAAGATTCGAGCTTGGCGAGATGGATCCGCAGAGGAAGGTTTCATGGTCAAGGATTCCTGAGAAGCTTCTTGCGTGCGACAAGCATCACGAGCTGGCGCTCAAGATGGCTCGTGAGACCATGACCTTGCTTCAGAACAATGGCTCTGTGCTTCCGCTTGCCAAGAATGCACGTTATGCCGTGGTCGGTCCTAATGCTGCCGATTCACTCGTTATGTGGGGTAATTATAACGGCACTCCACGCAAGACGACTACTGTCCTTGAAGGTGTCATTGCCAAGGTGGGAGCGGAAAATGTCGTATATGCGAAGGGGTGCGAGATTGCATCAATGATGACGGATGATGGCAAATACAGCGAAACCGAAGGCAATTATCATGACGAGTCTGTGAAGGCTGCGGCCGAAGGCGCAGCAGCGGGCGGGTTCGATGCAGGAATGTTTGCCGATGTCGATGCCATCATATATGTAGGAGGCCTTTCTCCAAAGCTCGAGGGTGAGGAGATGAAGGTGGACTATAAGGGATTCAAAGGTGGAGACAGGACATCTATCGAGCTCCCTGAGACTCAGCGCGAATATATTTCACGTCTTGCATCCCTCGGCAAGCCGGTGATCTTCGTTCACCTTTCCGGATCGGCCGTGGCCATTGCTCCAGAAGTCCTTAACTGTGATGCCATCCTCCAGGGATGGTATGGCGGACAGGCTGGCGGCGAGGCTGTGGCAGATGTTCTCTTCGGTGACTATAACCCAGCAGGAAGGCTTCCTGTGACATTCTATGCGTCAGATGCCGACCTTCCTGATTTCGGCGATTACGACATGCCGGGACATACATATCGTTACTTCGAAGGCACTCCGCTCTTCCCGTTCGGACACGGTCTGAGCTACAGTACGTTCGAATATGGAGAGGCTGTCCTCGAAGACGGAATCCTCAGGATACCGGTTTCAAATGTCAGTGCTGTTGACGGGGACGAGGTAGTGCAGGTTTATGTCAAGGCTGTCGCTGATACTGAAGGCCCTGCAAAGAGTCTCAGAGGCTTCCGCAGAGTCCACATCAAGGCAGGCGAGTCTGTAGTGGTGGAGATACCTATGGGTGCAGAAGACATCGACCTCTTCAACCCTCAGACCGGAAAGATGGAAGGTGTTCCGGGCGAGTATGTTGCGTATTATGGAGGTACTTCTGCTGAAGATGGCCTTAATGTTCTGAAATTTAATATTTAAGATTGATACTAAAATCCTGACCGATGGTAAAGATATTCTGCGTCAACACCCAGACAAGCAAAACCTTTGTTGAAGGTACTACACTCATGGACATGCTTCCTGAGTTCGCTCCCGAATTCGAGACACCTTATCCGATTCTCGCGGCAAAGGTCAACAATGTCTGCCAGGGACTGAAATACCGTGCGTTCAACAGCAGACAGGTCGAGTTCATAGACTATACATCATATGCCGGCCGCAGCGTATACTGCAGTTCGCTGTGCTTCCTGCTCTGCAAGGCGGCGCGTGACCTGTTTCCGGAGTCGTCCATAACACTTCGCAGACCTATATCCAAGGGATATTTCTGTGCGTTAGAGAAGCATGACGGGACTAAGGTATCACAGGAGGATGTCGACAGGATTACAGCGAGGATGCGCGAAATCGTAGAGGCCGATATCCCGTTCCGCAGGCATGAAGTCAGGATCGAAGAGGCCATAGAACTTTTCAGTTCAATGGGTTATGAAGACAAAGTGCGTCTTCTGGAAACTTCTGGAGATGTATATGTGAATTATTATACCCTTGAGGATACAGCAGACTATTATTATGAGGCTCTGCTGGCAAGCACCGGATATCTTAAGGTATGGAACCTGTCCCTTTACCGTGACGGACTTCTGCTGCGCGTGCCGGACAGGCACAAGCCGGAAGAACTGGCTCCATTCTATGAGCAGCCGAAGACTTTCGAGGTGTTCAGCGAGAACCTCAAATGGAACAAGATCATGGGACTTGACAATGTCGGTGACGTGAATCTTGCATGCCAGAGGGGAGAGGCGGGTGACCTCATCAAGATCGCTGAGGCTCTCCAGGAGAAGAAGATCGTGCAGATCGCAGAAGAGATCGAGAGGCGCGTCGAGTCTGATGAACCCGTGAAGCTTGTCCTGATCACAGGCCCGTCAAGCAGCGGAAAGTCCACATTCTGCAAGCGTCTGAGCATCCAGCTCAAGGCCTGCGGACTTCATCCGATATCATTTTCGACAGACGACTATTTCGTGAACAGGCTTGATACGCCGCTCCTTCCGGACGGCTCGTTCGACTTTGACAATTTCGATACCGTAGACCATGAATATCTCCAGAGCGACGTGCTGAAGCTTCTTGCGGGTGAGACCGTGGAAGTGCCTGAATACAACTTTGTTACAGGTCTTCGTGAGTTCAATGGAAAGAAGCTGAAACTGGAACCGGGAATGGTCCTTCTCATCGAGGGAATCCATGCCCTCAATCCTCGTCTGACCGACAAGGTTCCTGAAGCATCGAAATACAGGATATTCATCAACACCATAACGAGCATCTCGCTGGACAATCACAACTGCATTCCTACCAGCGACAACCGTCTGATCAGACGCATAGTCCGCGACTTCAACAAGGGAGCATTCTCGGCTCGTGATTCCATCATGCACTGGCACAATGTGAGACGCTCGGAGGTGCAGTGGATCTATCCGTACCAGGAAAATGCGGATGTGCTGTTCAACTCGTCTTATATTGTGGAATTCCCTGTGATCAGGGCTCATGCAGAACGCATTCTGATGACCGTTCCAAAGAACTGTCCTGAATATGGAGAGGTGCACAGGCTCATGAAGTTCCTGAGCTATTTCACTCCGGTTTCAGACAAGGATGTGCCGGCGACCTCTCTCCTCAGAAGCTTTATCGGAGGCAGCAGCCTGTAGTTTTACCAGAACCTGTTGTTTTCCGGACTGTATTCGTATCCGACCGCCTTCAAAGACGATTCAAGTTCTGCCCTGTCAATGTTCAAGTCTTCGCATAGACTGTCCAGACTAGGGTAGAAGTCTCTCAGTTTCATGTTTATGAAGCCCAGCAGCATTATAGGGTCTTTGGGCAGTCCTGTTTCCATATTATTGCGATTTGTTTCTGCAAATTTAGAGATTTTAAATATATTTCCTAAATTTGAAGAATATTGTAAGAATATTACTAACTAACTTATTTCCGATATGAAAAGAATCGAAAGCGATCTGATAGGATCGATGGAGGTCCCTGCTGAGGCCCTCTATGGAGTCCAGACTCTTCGAGGAATCGAGAATTTCCCGATCAGCCGTTTCCGTCTCTCTGAGCATCCGCTGTTCATCAACGGTCTTGCTCTCACAAAACTTGGTGCCGCAATGGCAAACCATGAGCTCGGTCTTCTTACTGACGAGCAGTATGAGGCTATTGCACAGGCCTGCAGAGAGATCCTCGCAGGACAGCATCACGACCAGTTCCCTGTGGATATGATCCAGGGTGGAGCAGGTACGACAACTAACATGAATGCGAATGAGGTTATCGCAAACCGTGCGCTTCAGATCATGGGCCATGAACTTGGAGACTACAAGCATTGCTCACCAAACGACCATGTAAACTGCTCACAGTCAACAAATGACGCATATCCTACAGCTATCCATCTCGGTCTTTATGCTACTCATCAGGAGTTCCTGAAGCATTATCTTCTTCTCATTGAGGCGTTCGAGAAGAAGGCAGTCGAGTTTGCTGACATCCTCAAGATGGGACGTACACAGCTCGAGGATGCAGTGCCTATGACTCTTGGTCAGACATTCGGTGCCTTTGCTTCCATTCTCAAGGATGAGATCCGCAACATCAATTTCGCTGCAGAGGAGTTCCTAACTGTCAATATGGGTGCTACTGCAATCGGTACGGGCATTTGTTCAGAGCCTGAGTACGCCGAGAAGTGTATCGCTGCTCTTCGAGAGATCACTGGCTGGGACATCAAGCTTGCCGATAATCTCGTTGCTGCAACATCAGATACATCCTGCATGGTCGGTTACTCGTCAGCAATGCGTCGCATCGCTACCAAGATGAACAAGATCTGCAACGATCTCCGTCTCCTTGCTTCAGGCCCTCGCTGCGGTCTGCACGAGTTCGACCTCCCAGCTCGTCAGCCGGGTTCTTCAATCATGCCGGGCAAGGTAAATCCTGTGATTCCTGAAGTGATGAACCAGATTTCATACAAGGTGATCGGAAACGACCTCTGCGTCGCAATGTCGTCAGAGGAGGCTCAGATGGAGCTCAATGCAATGGAACCGGTAATGGCACAGTGCTGCTTCGAATCTGCAGAGATCCTGATGAACGGTTTCGACACTCTCCGTATAAACTGCGTAGACGGCATCACAGCAAACCCTGAGCAGTGCCGCAAGTATATCCATGACAGTTTCGGAGTAGTAACAGCCCTCAATCCTGTGATCGGCTATAAGAATTCTACAAAGATAGCTAAAGAGGCGATGGCGACAGGCAAGAGCGTTTACGACCTTGTCCTTGAGCATGGCATCCTTTCAAAGGAAGACCTTGACACGATTCTTGCTCCTGAGAACATGATCAAGCCTGTCAAGCTGGACATCAAGCCGCTGAAGCAGCTTTAATAAATTATGGCTTACAGCCACTGGCGGCATTGGCTCCCGAAAAGGGAAGGGGCCCACGAAGTGGGAAGGACCGCCTGTGGCTGTAAGCCATAATTATATCTATATAATCTATTTCAGCCAGTCGGTTCCGACTGATGCACCTTTGAATATTGCAGTTCTGTCTTTATATTCAGCTTCGTATTCCTCAGCTGTGAGCTGGTATGATGCGGCGAGGCGTCCTGTGACTGAGAGAGGGGAGCCTGCGGCGTCCGTGCTGCCGTATTCTTTCCATCCTGATACTGCAGTCGCCTTTGCAGGATTTGGCGCCGGGTCGCCATGCCATCCCTTGGCTGGGATTACGGACGACATCTTGCAGTTGATGTATGCTACATTGTCAAAATAGCTCTCGGATCCTCCGGAACGGGCCAGTGTCATGGTACCGTCAGCCACTCCGGCCGCTTTCGTGATGTTGCAGTTCAGGAAGACGAACCCTTTGTCTTCAGCAGAAGGACAGCGTGCCTGAACGATATAGCCGTCACCTGCAGCTCTGATTTCGCATTCTTCGAAGAGGCAGACTTTTGCCGATCCCCAGATGAAGTCGCAGTCGCCTTCCACGAGACATTTGTACATCCAGCAGTGTCCCTTTGTGTTGAACGTGTCCTGAAGGCTTATGAGGGCGCAGTTGACGAATGTCAGGTTGTACTGTCCGTTATTGTCGTTATTGTAGATCACTTCCGCCTGTCCCGGCTTGCCGTATGTGTTCTTCATAGTCATGTTCTCGAAGCGTATGTCATCGCAGTTCTCGAAGAGGATCACCGCGCGTCCTCCGCTCTTGCCGACGCCTTCTCCGATGACGGCCGCTTTTGCGGTCGAACCTCCGACTCCGTTTGCAAATTCCTCAGCATTGGCATATTGCAGGACCACTCCGTCCCGGCTTTCGCCCTTGAAAGTTATCTTGTTGTTCTGACGGGCAAACAGCTGCTCCTCGTATGTTCCGTTCTTGATATTCACTGTCATAGGACTGTTCGGACCGCATTTGTATGACCAGTCGATGGCTCCCTGGATAGTGTGGAAATCCGCTTCGCCTGTCTTGGCGACGGTCACAGTCTCCTTGGAGGTCGGCTCTGCCTTGGTCTTGAAGTTCCATTCCTTTTCTCCGATTCCCTTGAATCCTTCTGCAGTTATTGCAGTCGCATCTATCGTTACATAATATGCTGAAGAATAGTCAAGCTTGTTGCTGTGCGGACGGATTATCACCTTGTTGCCGTCGACGGTTACAGGCTTGTAGTTCACGACTCTCCATCTTTTGAGTGAAGCTGGGCCCAGGAGGTCGTGTGTGGTGTTGTATGGAGTATCGTCCATAAGCTTGACTGCCGGTGCGGCAACATCCGCCAGGTCGATCATGTCTGCCAGAGTGCCGTCTTCCTTGAAGATCTGTATCTTGCCTTCTGTTCCCAGAGCAGGGGCAGACTTGAACTCAAGAGTCAGTTCACCATCGATGAAGGCTCCTGTGCCGGTTGGGGCAACTTCATATCCAAGAGTAGGGGTGACCGGTGTCTCCTCATCCTTTGGTTTTTCTTCTTCCTGTTCTTCCTTGTCTGGCTTGCCGTGAATGTGATCATATGATGGCAGTTCCCTGTCACATGATGCTAATGCGAGGACTGCTGCCGTTACGGCACATAGGGTCTTTCTGAATTTCATATCGGTCAGTTTAGTCGTTAATGGGGTAGTTGTGCTTTACATCTCTGTTTTCCAGAGTCCGTGTATGTTGCAGTATTCATACACAGCCTTGACTTTACATGAACAGGTGCAGATTACAGCTTCCGGCTTGTCTGTCAGGTCGACTCTGATACCTCCGTTTTCCGTTTCGACATAAATGAATACTATGTGATGCTCCGGAGTCATCGGGTGTGCAATACTTCCGACTTCTACCTTTATGTGGCAATCGTCGATCCGAGTTACGACAGGAACATGTTTTTCGTTGCTTGCGTCTACGGTATTCGGAATGAGTTCCTGCATCTGTTCACCGCAGCATACGACTTTTACGCCAGAATCCACTACTTTGTGGATTACATTGCCGCATATGCGGCATTTGTAGAATTTTGTTGCCATAATATTTAGATTTTCCTGTTCAGAAGCAATTTATGTTCCTTAATTACAACTATTCAAATTTTTCATAAAGATAATTATATTTGTCAAAAATATCCAAATCATGCCGCAGGTCGATAATACTTATAAGTTAAGGAATCAGGAGTTTCTGCAGGAATATGCCCAGAAGCCTGGTGTCAAGATAATGTTCAATGGAGTGATGTATCGTGAGATTTCCAAAGGTAACGGCCCCAAGCCTTCTCCTAAAAGTTTTGTTACGGTACATTATGTGGGAAAACTTATCAATGGAAAGGTATTCGATCAGACTCAGAAGGGACGTCCTGCAACATTCCGACTCAATGAACTGATAACAGGATGGATCACTTCCCTCAGGGAAATGCCGTGCGGATCCCGCTGGGAGATAGTCATTCCATATAATCTCGGTTATGGATCCCGTCCTTCAGGCCCTATAAAGGCTTTTTCAACATTGATCTTTGATATAACTCTTTTAGACGTACGCTGATATGATTCTTAAGTATGACGATATTCCATTGGTTCATCTTCCTGCTTTCAAAGGAGGAGAGAAGGAACTTGCCGCAAACATGTTCTTTGACGGAACTAACCGTATATTCCGTGGACGACTGGTTCCAGGTGCGTCCATAGGTGTCCATACCCACGAAGACAGTTGTGAAGTCATAAATGTGGTTTCAGGCACGGGTGTTCTTCTAGAAGAAGGAATGGAACACGAAGTGGCGGCAGGAGACTGTCTTTACTGTCCTAAAGGAGGAACGCATAGTCTCAGGAATCCGTCAGACGCTCAGGAAGATCTTGTCTTTCTTGCGACGGTCTGTCAATGCTAAGGTATATGGCAATATGAAATAAGGACGTGTCCGCAAGGGCACGTCCTTATTGATGATAGGCAGAACCGTAAGCCGGTTTCTGTTTTAATCTGTCATTTATCTTCGCAGCCTACCCCCTGGAAAGAAGCGGGCAGCCTCCTTACCCTTGCGGGCATTCCAGTATATTTGGCCTTGCTGGACCTGGTGCCGTCACCGCCATATGTCGCCATATGACGTCGTGAGCTCTTGCCTCGCGGTTTCACCCTTACCCTTTCGGGCGGTTTGTTTTCTGTTACGGCATTCATAAGATTACTCCCATCTGTGCTTTCCACAGCAGGTCGCCCTATCCAGTCCGGACTTTCCTCACCCTTGCGGGCGCGACAGAAACGTTCTACCTATATTTCAAAGACCTATTTATAGCCGAGCTTACGCTCCATCTTGTCATTCTGCATGTTCATCCTCTCGACTTCCTTTATCAGTGCCGGAGTGATGTCTTCGCAATGCTTGTGGCACTGCATTGACTTAGAGTACATTCTGCCGATACAGAAGTTGCTGTGAGTACATCCGCTGCAGTGATTCTCGTCCGCCTGCATCTTGTTGACGAAATCAGTGTCCTCAAGGACGGCTCGTCCCATCTGGATCATAGGGAATCCCTTGTCTATGGCTTCATCTGCGCTCTTCCGGTCTACAACTCCTCCTACATATACGAACGGGAAGTCGGGCATCGCCTCACGGAACTTAAGAGCGTCTTCCATGAAGAAGAGCTTCTTGAAAGGCACTGTAGGCGCTACAATCTTTCCTGCAAGTGTCACTCCCAACTTAAGCCACCATTTGCTCCAAGGGAAGTAATGGACGATGGTCTTTACCGGGAACTGGCCACGCATCACATACTGCGGGTGGCGGCTTACGAATCCACCGGAAAGGACAATAGCCTCGATTCCTAGATTGCGGAGCTCCTTTGCCACTTCGATCAGTTCGTCTGTCTCCTGTCCGCCCTTGAATCCGTCGCGTGTGTTGAGTTTTGCAAACAGAGCCACTTTGCCTTTGCCGGCGGCTACCGCCTTGCTTACGCACATTCTCATGAAACGCATCCTGTTGTCAAGGCTTCCTCCGAACTCGTCACGACGGTGATTGGTATATGGAGAAAGGAACTGCGAGATAAGGTATCCGTGTCCCGCGTGGATCTCGATTGCGTCGAATCCAGCCTCGATTGCAAGTTCGACTGCCTTTCCATATGCGTCAGCAACCTCGTTGATCTGCTCCATGTTCATCTTCTGGACGAATGTAGGGGAGTAGAGGTTGAAGCCGCGGCTTGCTCCATATGGCATGCATCCGCAGATCGTTCTGTGGGACATGTTGCCGCAGTGTCCGAGCTGGATCGATGCCTTTGCACCTTCTGCGTGAATCGCGTCAGTGAGCTTCTTGAGCTCAGGGACGATCTCCTCGCGCATCCATAGCTGGTTCTCAAACGAGAGACCGCTCTTGCATACTGCAGCATATGCTACAGTTGTCATGCCTATACCTCCGCGCGCTACGGCTGTGTGGTAGTCAAACAATTCTTTTGACGGTTTCTGGCCGGGGCACATGGCTTCAAATGCCGCTGACCTGATGGTCCTGTTTCTCAGTTCGAGCGGACCGATTCTGTATGGTGTAAATAATTCGCTCATTACCAGATATATGGTATAATGTGTTTCTTGTTGAGTTTAGTGTATTCCTCGCCGAATTCCTTTTCGTATTTCTCGGTCAGGGACTTGGCACGTGGACCAAGGTTTGCGAAGGTCCAGATTGCGAAGAGCAGTCCTGCAGGAGACCATGTGAGGATCGCATAGCCGATCCATTCTGTCAGTTCTCCGAAATAGTTTGCCGATGTCACATATTTATAGAATCCCTTGCGCGGAATGTAATGTCTAGTGTCCCCTGGCTTGCGGAGGTTGCGAATGACGTGGTCGGAATGCAGGTTTATGGCCATTCCTGCAAAGAATACGATTGCTCCGATGATGAACTGCGGACTCCATAGCCATTCTGTTCCGTACATGCCTGCCGGTGCCTCTCCGTAGAGCCATCCTCCTATGATATATGCATTCAATGTGTTGAATGTGAGGCCCATGAGCATGATGGCTATCGGCATTGTGCTCTTGCCTCTCATCATCAGAGGAAAGATGAACGACCTCTGGAAGTAGTGAAGGAGGTAGAATGATGCCATTATATATAGGACGGCCTTGGAATTGCCTGTGTCTGCTCCTGAAAGAGCGAACCTGATCGTATAATAAAGCATGAAGATGAAAGCAGGGGCTTCCATCAGTACCCATGCGACCTTGTTGCTGATCTTCGGCCCCCAGTTCGATGTCGACAGATATCCGTAGCCGGCCTTGAAGAAAAACAAGGCTACGAATACAATGACAGCCATTACTGTCATTGCAATCATTGTTATATAATATGTATTCATTCCCGTCTAAATATTCTGCAAAATTAATCAAATTTTTTCAATATGCTTTTTTTGATTACTTTTGTGGAAGATTAGAATAGATTTGTCATCTATGAGAGCAATATATGTCATATTTATATCATCGCTTTTATTTCTTTCCTGTGCGGATGCATCGGTCAAGAAATACAGCCTTGAAATAGTTGCTGAACATCCTCACGATGTTGAGGCGTATACTCAGGGACTGTTCTTCGAGGATGGTGAAATGTATGAAAGCACCGGCCTTCATGGAAAATCAACTTTTCGCAAGGTAGTGCCGGAGACAGGTGAGGTGAAGGATATCATCAGGTTTGACGATAAATATTTTGTCGAAGGCTCAGTGATGCTGGGTGACAACCTTTACATTCTTACCTGGGAGTCGAAGATGGCTTTCGTGTATGATGCCAAGACTCTGAAGCATAAGTCATCATGGAAGTACCCTCGTGAAGGATGGGGAATCACAACAGATGGCAGACAGCTGATTGCGTCTGACGGTTCAGCATTCCTTTATTTCATGGATGAGAATTTCCGTCTGGACCGCAAGGTGACAGTGAAGTTTGAAGACAGGCCGGTACGCTGGCTTAATGAGCTTGAATATATTGATGGAAAGATCTGGGCGAATGTATATACATCCGACGAGATCGTGATCATCAATCCGAAGGATGGAAGGGTAGAGGGAATCATCGATTGCCGCGGACTTCTGCCAAAGGAATTGCATACGCCTGATACAGATGTGCTTAACGGCATAGCCTATGATGAAAAGACCGGCAAGATCTATCTTACGGGAAAGAACTGGCCGAAACTTTACGAAATAAAACTGGTAAGACAGTAACGTCATACCTGACGTGGAGAATTTGACGTCATCCCCGACCTGTTCGGGGAACCATATAACAATTGCAGGGGTGCTCCGGGCGACCGGGGCTGAGATCATACCCAGGAACCTGATCCGGATAATGCCGGCGTAGGAAGCAGAATCTCATGTGTATATCGTATACACGCCCCTTGCATAAATGTGTAAGCATTATGCGAGGTTTTTTGTTTTTTGCAGCGTTCATGACGCTGATCCCGGGCATCGTACAAGGTGCGGAGCCCGAAGGCACGGTCGAGAAGCTTGACAGTGCAGTGGTATCCACCTCAAGAGCAGGTAAGTCCACACCGGTTACCTACACTATGGTTTCACGCGAAGAATTACGTGCCGTGAATCCTATGAATTCCCTTCCGATGGCATTGGCCCTTCAACCCTCAGTCGTGACGGTGAATGAAGGCGGTACAGGTCTTGGCTATTCAAAGATGACTGTCCGTGGTTCAAAGGGCTCTCAGATCAATGTGACTCTCAACGGCATAACTCTCAACGATGCAGAGTCACAGGAAGTGTTCTGGGTGAACATTCCTGCCCTTTCCGGCCTTCTGTCCAGCGTTCAGCTTCAGCGAGGTCTGGGCACATCTGCTGCCGGACCCGGCGCTTTTGGCGCCAGTATCAACATGAGTACAGCTTCTGTAGGCGCTCACCCATATGCTTCCGTAGATCTGGGTTACGGATCATATGGTACTTTTACGGCAGCGGCCTCAGTCGGTACAGGCCTGACAAAGTCGGGATTATATTTCGACTTCGCGTATTCTCGTGGTCTGACAGACGGATACATAAGGAATGCATACGCTGATGTCCAGTCAGCATTTGCGGTCCTCGGCTGGATGAATGAGAAGAATTCGCTCCGACTGACCTGGCTGTTCGGAGACCAGCACACCGGCATCACATGGCATGGAATAGACCTGGCTCAATATGAGGCAGACCGAAGGTACAACCCTGCCGGAGAATATTATGACCAGTATGGCAATGTGCGTTACTATGACAATGATACTGACAACTATACGCAGCATCATCTTCAGTTGAACTATACGCGCCAGTTTACGGATCGTCTTGTGTGGACCACTACTTTCAACTGGACAAAGGGAGAGGGATATTACGAGAATTACAAGGCAGGCAAGAGGTTCAGTAAGTATAATTTCATATTTGAAGAGGATTCCAAAGGCGACTTCATAGTACAGGAGGCGATGGACAATCACTATTTCGTGCTGAACTCCGACCTTAAATATTCTTCAGACCGTCTTGCTCTGACGGCCGGAATCAACCTTTCCCGTTATGACGGTGACCATATAGGAAAAGTGCTGTGGAGCGATATCCTGGGAGATGATTATGACTATGCATCGCACAAATGGTATCTCAACAACGGCCTCAAGCAGGAGGCAAATGCTTTCGTGCGTGCAGAATGGAATCCTCTCGACTGGATGACAGCATATGCTGACCTGCAATATAGAGGAGTGTGGCTTGATATGAGCGGTCCGGAAGACGACCAGATTCCTTTGGACTATTCTACTCAGTGGCAGTTCCTTAACCCACGTGCGGGACTCTCGTTCCATTGGGATCTTCGTCATAAGGCGTACGTTTCCGCTGCATTGGGACATCGCGAGCCTGGTCGTAGCGACATCAAGGAAAACATCAAGAACGCATGGATAGCCGATCAGGCGGGAGTGGCAAATGAGGGCGTGTCGCTGAAACCGGAAAAGATGCTCGATATCGAGCTGGGTTATACATTCGCATCTGAGAAGATTTCAGCTTCTGCCAATATATATCTTATGGAATATTGGGACATGCTTCTGGAGACGGGTCGTCTGTCGAATGTGGGCTATGCGATCAAAGAGAATGTCGCACGTTCATGGCGAAGGGGAGTCGAACTGGCTGCATCATGGCAGGCTCTCGCCTGGCTGCGTGCCGATGCCAATCTTACCCTCAGTGTCAACAGGATCAAGGATTATACAGATTATGTGCAGCATGTCGAC
This sequence comes from Bacteroidales bacterium, assembly GCA_015060255.1. GTDB lineage: Bacteria > Bacteroidota > Bacteroidia > Bacteroidales > UBA932 > Cryptobacteroides. Next base: position 27,297 of record SUYV01000008.1, read on the forward strand.
ACATATGACAACTGGAGCGAGACCGGAAAGACTACGGCGATGAATTACGGTACCACAACAATGCTGATGTCTCCATCTCTCACAGGAATGGCCCGACTGTCATTCAAGCCTTGGTGTCATGCTTCAAACTCATTGAAGACCATGGAATTGTCTATGGATGGAAAATATGTCGGCAAACAGTATATGGACAATACGATGACTGACAGCCGATCGATCCCGGCATACTTCGTTTCAAATCTTGGCGTGAGCTATTCCATCCCTTTGAATAAGAGATCTCTCGACTTCGCACGAGATGACAACAAGGACAAATCCAGCATAAGGATAGCCTTCTATGTAAACAATGTATTCAACAACATGTACTACGCCGACGGCTGGTGCTGGAAGAACCTGGTAGAAGAAGACGGAGCCGTGGCAGACGGCATTGGCGTCTATCCACAGGCTCCGATAAACTGTATGCTGAAGGTCAGCTGGAGGTTTTAAGACGGAAGCTGACGGTTGAGATCGACTTTCTGGAACTTGTAGCCGAGGCGTTTCAGCTCAAGCGCAGCTCCTGTCCTGAACATTACCTTGACCGTGCGGGCGAAAATGTGGAAAGCCTTCACGGTCTGATGTTCAATCTGCTCGTGACGGATGAAGGTCGATGCTTTCTGAGCGCAGCAGAGAAGGATGTTCATGATCTGCTTCGCTTCCACCGAGTCGAGAGTAAGCCCAAGGATCTTCTGCACGATGTGCTCATCCATGTCGTCAAAGCCTCTGGGACCGAGAAGACTGTCAAACTCCGCACTATGGTGGCGTCCCCAGTCTTCATCCCACCAATGAGCCGCAGCCATTCCGGCATAACCGGCGCAGGCGATGGCGAAATCAGGGTAGTTGTTCACTTCGGGAAGGGCAACGGCTATGTATTCAGGAGCCCATTCCTTCCATTTGAAGTCAATGTCTTCGGATGCGAGCAGTTCGCCGTCAAGCATTCCAAGGCTTGAGCACATCTTCAGGATCTCTCTCTGAAGATTTTCTTCGTATTTGTCGAAATATTGTGTAGTATCTTCCATAACGGCTGCAAAGATAAGTAAAAAATCCCGCATCACTGCGGGATTTTTTGGTTAGTTAGTAGTGTAGTGTATTCCCTTTTGGGGATGATTAATTATTAGTGGTTAGAAACGTCTGAATGACATAAAATCGTTATGTCGATTGCAAATTTATGTAAAAATTTATTACATCCAAATAAATTACTCTAAAATTTTATAAAAATGCAGTCAATGGATTATAAAATCTCTATAGATTGACTATTCTGACAAGAGTCCTGGACGTAGTCTCCTGGTCCTTTCTATGGCCTGCTCGTCCTGCCATTCCCTGATAAGCTTCGGGTTGCCGCTCAAAAGTACTTCCGGTACACTCCATCCGTTGAACTCGGCAGGTCTGGTGTATACAGGTGGGGAGAGCAGACCATCCTGGAAACTGTCGCTGAGTGCCGAGGTCTCATCTGACAGAGCACCGGGAATGAGCCTTATGATGGAATCTGCCAGAATGGCGGCAGGAAGCTCTCCGCCGCTGAGGACATAGTCTCCGCATGAAATCTCCCTTGTGATAAGGTGTTCGCGGATACGATGGTCGATGCCCTTGTAATGACCGCAAAGAATGATGATGTTTCCCTTAAGGGATAGTTCATTGGCTATGTTCTGGTTCAGGATCTCGCCATCGGGAGACATATATATGACTTCGTCGTACTCTCTTTCTGCCTTGAGCTCCTGAATCATGTTGTATACAGGCTCAAGCATGAGTACCATGCCGGCATCTCCTCCGTAGCTGTAGTCGTCGACCTGCTGACGTGGTCCTTTTCCGTATTTGCGGAGGTTGTGGATATGGATCTCCACGAGGCCTTTCTTGATGGCGCGTCCTACGATCGAATGGCTGAGCGGGCTGTCCAGAAGTTCCGGCACTACTGTAAGTATGTCAATTCTCATCACAGATGTTTTCAAAAAGTTGTTAACGACTGCAAAAATAGCATTTTGATGCGAGTTTTACTAAAAAAATGGTATATTTGCGACTTGTATGATTTTATAAACCTATAACTCCATTATTATGAGTGAAGAGATGATCCCTGATGTAGAAATCACATCAGATGTAGTAGTGGCCGAGGTTGCGGAAATGGCAGAACCGGCTGTAAATTATTCAGAAAAGAATCTTGCAGAGCTTGTTTCATGCTTCGAGGCACTTGTTGGCAACGAAGACAGGATGAGGATGTCCAAGGAAGCCGAGGCCCTAAAGTCTGCCTTCTATAAGAGGCTTCAGAAAGAAAAGGCAGATGCAGGAATTTCAGTTGAGACAGATGACAATCCTTTTGCTTCGATAGAGGCTGGTTTCAAGGAATTATATAATAAGTATAGAAAAGAACGTGCCGAATATAACAGCCAGCTTGAGAAGGAGCGTGAGGATAATCTTCAGAAGAAGGAAGCTGTAATTGCAGATCTCAAGGCTCTTCTCGAGAAGCAGGAAGATGTAAATGCTACCTTCCCTGAATTCCGTGAGATACAGAACCGTTGGAGAGCTGTGGGTCCGGTACCGGCACAGAGCTATCGTAATATCAATGAGACATATCAGCTCTATGTAGAGCAGTTCTATGATATGGTGAAGATAAACAGGGAACTGCGTGACCTGGATTTCAAGAAGAATCTCGAGGCTAAGGAAGAATTCTGCCAGACTGCCGAGACCCTTGCTGAGAGCGGCAATGTGATCGATGCATTCCGCGAACTGCAGAAGCTTCATGAGCAGTGGAAGGAATATGGTCCTGTCGCAAAGGAATTCAGAGAGTCGATATGGGAAAGGTTCAAGGCTGCAACTGCTGTGATCAACAAGAAATATCAGGCTCATTTCGAGGGACTCAAGGAGCAGCAGGCTGACAATCTTGCAAAGAAGACCTCTCTCTGTGAGAAGGTAGAGGAAATCGCCGGGAGGGAGGTTGCCAACTCAAATGAGTGGAATGCTTTCTCTAAGGAGATTGAGGATATCCAGAAGGAGTGGAAGGGAATCGGTTTCGCTTCCAAGAAGGAGAACCAGAAGATCTATGACAGGTTCCGTGCAGCTTGTGACAAGTTCTATGAGCGCAAGCGTGATTTCTATTCAGAGTACAAAGACAGCATAAATGCAAATCTTGATAAGAAGATTGCGCTTTGTGAGGCGGCCGAGGAACTCAAGACAAGTACAGACTGGAAGAAGGCTACCGATCAGTTCATTTCTCTCCAGAAGCAGTGGAAGGAGATAGGAGCGGTTCCTCGCAAGAAGTCGGACCAGCTCTGGAAGAGGTTCCGTGCTGCATGTGACGAGTTCTTTGCTGAAAGGGACAAGAATGCAAAGCCGGAGAATGACTATTACGGAAACCTCAAGGCAAAGCAGCGTCTTATCGAGGAGATCAAGGCTTATGAGCTTAAGGGTGATGATTCTGACCTTCAGGCAATGCATGATTTCCAGAAGAGATGGCAGGAAATAGGATTCGTTCCTTTCAAGGAGAAGGATAATGTCGCAAAGGCATACAAGGAAGCTTGCGCCAAGTTCCCTACAGGGCGTCCTCAGCGCAAGGGCAGGGCTGCAAGGCCTTTATCTGAGAAGGAACGCCTCATCCAGAAATACAATGCTTTGGAGCAGGATGTCGTGACATATGAAAACAATATAGGTTTCTTCTCTATGTCAAAGAGCTCTGAGCCGCTTATCAAGCAGATGCAGGAGAGGATTGCACAGGCTAAGGAGGAACTGAAGGCTCTTGCAGAGCAGATCAGGGTACTTACCCAGTCGGAGGAACAGGAGTAAACATTTAAGATAACAGATGAATAAGAGTAATATTATCGGATTAATTCTCATCGGACTGATCATGTTCGGTTTTACATGGTATCAGTCCAAGCAGTATGAGAAGCAGATGGAGGCACAGGCTCAGCTTGACTCTATCGCAAGAGTCGAGCAGATGGCTGCGATGGCCCTTGACTCGGCAAAGAGAGCGGAAGGAATTGTGACTGACGGCGAGATGTCGGGTGTGAAGGTCCTCAATATGCCGGCATACAAGGACAGCCTTCTTACTGAGGCAAGACTTGCAGAAGCAAGCATATGCAGGCTCTCGAACAGCAAGGTGGAGATCGAGTTTACAACTAAGGGTGCTCAGCCATATTCGGCTTTGGTCAAGGATTATATGAGCTTTGACAGCACTGCCTTATATATCTTCAAGCCTGGTATGAGCCAGTACGGCATCAGTCTCTATGTTGGAGAAAATATCAATACCAAGGATCTGGTATTCCAGATTGCAGAGCAGACAGACTCGTCTGTAGTGATGAGGCTGCCTTTTGCACAGGGAGGATATATCCAGCAGAAATACTGGCTTCCTGAAGACAGTTATATGCTCCAGAACGAGTTGTCGTTCGTTGGAATGGAGAATATCATTCCACGCAACGTGTCAAGGTATGATATTCAGTGGGATGTCATCATCCCTCGTCTTGAGAAAGGATATAAGAACGAGAAGCAGTACTCCAAGCTGAATTATTATTTTGCAGATGAGAAGAAGCCTGAGGTGATTGCAAGAGGACGTGATGAGTCAGAGAAGGTTACCACCCGATTCAAATGGTTCGCATTCCAGCAGCAGTTCTTCTCTGCCATGCTGACTTCTCCACAGGAGTTCTCTTCTGCGGATTTCAGCGTGAAATTCTTCTCTGAGGACGAGTATAAGTCTCAGGGCAATCTGATGGCATGCTCAGCCAAGCTTCAGTCTGAGTTTACCGGAGGAAACGAAGTAGTGATTCCTTATGAGTTCTATTTCGGTCCGAACGACTATCGTACCCTCAAGAGTTATGACCAGAAGTATGAGAAGATCATCCCGCTCGGAGGATGGATGGTTGCATGGTTCAACCGCATCGTGATCATCCCTTGCTTCGACTTCCTCGGCAAGTTCATCAGCAACTACGGTATCGTCATCCTTCTGATGACTCTCCTCATCAAGCTGCTCATCTCGCCGCTTACAATCAAGTCATACAAGTCGACAGCAAGAATGCAGGTGATCAAGCCTGAGATCGACAAGCTCAATGAAAAGTATCCTAATGAGAAGGATGCCATGAAGAAGCAGCAGGCTATGATGGACCTCTATCAGAAGGCGGGTATCAGTCCTATGGGTGGATGTCTCCCTATGCTTCTGCAGATGCCTATCCTCTTTGCGATGTTCCGTTTCTTCCCGGCATCTATCGAGCTTCGCCAGCAGAAGTTCCTTTGGGCTGATGACCTCAGTGCATATGACTCCATCTGGGATTTCGGAGTGAACGTGCCTCTTCTCGGAGACCACCTATCACTGTTCGCCCTCCTGATGGCGATAACCATGTTCGTATACTCAAAGATGTCTTCGTCGCAGATGTCAGACGATCCGAACATGGTCGGAATGAAGTTCATGAGCGTATGGCTTATGCCTATAATGATGTTCTTCATCTGTAACAACCTTTCATCGGCGCTCAGCTACTATTACCTCCTCTCAAATATCATCACAATGGGAATGACCTGGTACATCCGCAAGTTCGTTGTGACTGAGGAGAAGGTCAGAAACGATATGATGATCAAGGCAAAGCAGCCAAAGAAGAAATCAAAGTGGCAGCAGAGACTTGAGGAGGCTCAGAAGATGCAGCAGCAGATGCAGAAGCAGAACCGCAGATAATGATAAAAGAAACAATACATAGATTGAACAACGAACTGCCAGCAACTGTAAAGTTGGTGGCAGTTTCTAAATTCCACCCTTTTGAGGCCATCGAAGAGGCATATGACGCCGGTCAGAGGATATTTGCCGAGAGCCGTCCGCAGGAACTGTCGGCAAAGGTGAAGCGTCTGGAAGAGATACGTCTGGAGAGGGGAGAGCCGGGTTATATGTCCGATATAGAATGGCATTTCATAGGCCATCTTCAGACCAACAAGCTCAAGATGGTGCTTCCGTATGTGTCGCTCGTGCAGTCGGTGGACTCTGTCCGTCTGCTTGAGGCGATGAATTCCTGGGGAGCGGCGAACGGAAAGGTTATCGATGTGCTTCTTGAACCCCATGTCGCAGCAGAAGATACAAAGCAGGGTTTCGCTCCGGAAGAAATATATGACATTCTTTCGCGGTCAGCTGAATTTGAATTCATCTCATTCAGGGGTATAATGGGCATGGCTACGTTCACTGAAGATGAGGCTGTCATCGAAGCTGACTTTGCGGGCATCAGGTCGATATACGATCGTGTGAAGCGTGATTTCCCCCTTCTTTCCTCCCGATTTGCCGAGTTGTCGATAGGTATGTCAGATGATTATCCTGTTGCAATCAGGCATGGTTCCACCATGGTTCGTATCGGTTCCAAAATTTTTGGGCAAAGAAATTATTGATTCACGGAAGTATTATGTAACTTTCAGCGTTATTAAGTTGTCCATATAATTCATATACTATGTCTGGATTGTCCATAAAGCAGAAAATCGCCCTTGAACTTCAGCGTCAGCTGATTCTCGATCAGAAGGAAAAGCATCCTCTGAGACAGCTTTTCTGGGAGAGTACGTTGAGATGTAATATGAAGTGCCGTCATTGCGGAAGTGATTGTCGTGTGTCTTCGCTGCATCCGGATATGCCGTTTGAGGATTTTGCCAAGGTCCTGCGCAGGATCAAGGAAAAGTATGACTCTCATAAGGTGATGGTGATAGTTACCGGAGGTGAGCCGTTGATGCGCAAGGACATAGAACAGTGCGGAAGGGCAATATATGATATGGAATTTCCATGGGGAATCGTTTCCAACGGCCTTCTTATGACACCGAAGAAGATTGATGGTCTGCTTAGGGCCGGCCTGCATTCCGCTACTATCAGTCTTGACGGATTTCAGGATGACCATGAGTGGATGAGGGGCATTCAAGGCAGTTTCAGAAATGCTTCAGAGGCTATCCGGATTCTTGCGAATGAACCTTCCATCAAGTTCGATGTCGTGACCTGCGTCAATAACAGAAATTATGAGAAACTTGCCGATTTCAAGGAATATCTCATAGCTCTCGGCCTCAAGTCTTGGCGTCTTTTTACTGTCTTCCCAGTCGGAAGAGCCGCTCAGGATCCGGAACTTCAGTTGAGTAACGAACGTTTCCGTGGTCTCATGGAATTCATCAAGGCGACCAGAAAGGAAGGACGCATCAAAGCGAGCTACGGATGCGAGGGATTCCTTGGTGAGTATGAGGGATATGTCAGAGACAATCTTTTCACATGTCAGGCCGGCTCCAGCATCAGTTCCGTTATGATAGACGGCTCCATTTCCGCATGTGCCAGCATACGAAGTGATCTTGCTCAGGGAAACATCTATAAGGATGATTTCATAGATGTATGGGAGAATCGTTACCAGCCATATCGTGACCGTTCATGGATGAGGAAAGGGGAGTGTGCGGAATGTAAGTATTTCCGCTATTGTGAAGGAAACGGAATGCATCTTCGTGATGAAAACGGAGATCTTATATTATGCCATCTGAAACGTTTAGACAAATAGTGATATGAAAGACTTATTTCTGAAATTATGTCGCGCCCTTATTCCTCTCTTTGGAGTTACAACGGCAATCTCATGCGATAATGTCATTCTTGGCCCTGATATGTATGGCTCTCCGGTAATGGAGTTTCGTATGACAGGAAAGGTAGTTGATTCCATGACGGGCGAGCCTGTCAAGGGAATAGCTGTCACAAATGCAGACCCGGAACTGATGTGGGAGTCCGCTGATACGGCATTCACTTCAGCTGATGGATCATTTGATGTGCGCGGATACGACTTTCCTTCAGAAAAGAGACTCCTGAAGTTCACTGATGTAGATGGTGAAGAAAACGGCAGGTATTTTACAGATGATGTAGAAGTTTCACTGGTTAAGACGGAAACTGGAGATGGACACTGGTTTTCAGGAGTTTATATAGCTGAGGACGTACTAGTAAGACTTGAACCTGATATTCCTGCGGAATATGGTACTCCGATGGTAGAGTTTTCAGTTAAGGGTAGGGTTTTGAATGAAGATGCTTCACCTGTGGAAAACATCGAAGTCACAGCGGTAAACCTTCATCAGACAGTGCGGACAGCCGCAGATGGAACATTCCATATTTCAGGTGAAATGATCGGATTCGAGATGACTGACATTACCCTCGGTTTTGAGGATACAGACGGGGAGAATAACGGGGGAGAGTTTGAGGACAGCACGATGGTCATTAAGCTTGTCAAGACCGATTCCGGCGACGGGATATGGGATAATGGTGATTATCAGGCCGAAAATGTGGAAGTCATCTTGAAGAAGAAATAAATTTCTTTAACTCTTCAATCATAGCTCCTGCTACAGCTGTCGATGCCCCTGAACCACCGAGGGCGTTGCGGATGTCAGCATAGTCTGCCAGCATAGCAGAACGTCTTTCCGGGTTCTCGATGAGATCCCGGATTTCCTTTACCAGGGCGTCCGGGTTGCAGTCATTCTGGATGAACTCTTTGAATCCAAGTCTGTCAATTATCAGGTTTCCGAGACTTATATATCTGATCTTGACTATCTTACGTGCAATCCAATATGTGATAGGATTGGTTATGTAGCCGACAACTTGCGGCGTGTTGAAAAGTACTGTTTCAAGAGATGCCGTTCCGGAATTTACAACAGCAGCCTCGGCGTGTCTGATTATGGACTGTGTTTCGCCGAAGAGGACCTTTACATAGTCCTTGTTCTCGTCTGTAATCCAAGCTTCATAATCCTTCATCGATCTGGCAGGGGCTCCAGCTATCAGGAACTGATGCCCGGCATATTGCGGTAAGGCATGCATTTTTGCCGCAAACCCGGTCAGGACAGGCATCATTGTGCTTATTTCTCCTTTTCGCGATCCGGCAAGCATGGCAATATGAGGCTTGTTCTCAAGGCCTGATCTGACAATGAAGTCTTCTCTTGTTTCATTCATTGCCTGCGATCCATCCACTGCGTCGACGAGAGGATTGCCTTTATATATGTATCCGATGCCTTTGGATTCGAAGTATGGCTTTTCAAACGGGAATACGATGAATAGCTTGTCTACATATGCCTTGAGCTTCTTTATGCGTCCTTCGCGCGATGCCCAGACTTTCGGAGCGATGTAGTAGAATACCTTGAAGCCGGCCTTGTGGGCGAATTCTGCAATCTTGAAGTTGAAGCCCGGATAGTCTATGAGGATGACTACATCGGGTTTCCATGCGAGTATGTCCTTCTTGCAGAAGGATACGTTGCCCAGGAGCATGCGGGCCTTGACGAATACTTCAAAGAAACCCATGACAGCTCCTTCTTTGTAATGTCGTACCAGCCCGGTCCCTTCTGCTTTGAGGTGTGGGGCAGTTGTCAGGACCGTGCTACCCCCCTGGCCGCAGGGGGAGGGACCCGCGACGGAGTCGTGGGAGGGGTTGTCCTGACAACTGCCCCACACCGATTCCATCAGATCCCCGCCCCAGAAGCGGATGTCCGCCTGAGGGTCTTCGGAGTATATCCCTTTCATCAAGTTTGAACCGTGAAGGTCGCCGGAAGCCTCACCGGCGATAATATAGTATTTCATATTAATATCAGTTTTCTCGACTTCGCTCGAAATGACCGAATTTAATCGAAAAGTCTGTAAAGATTCTCGGTCTCTGTGTAGTCTGTGCAGTCTATGTTATGTGCTACTACTGAAATGTACCCCTCTCCGACGAGCCTGTGGTCGGCATTTGGCGCGTTGCGAGGGTCGTCAGTGAATTCTCCGACCATCATATAGAGATCTTCGCCTTCTTCCAGCTTTGGATTCGAACTCTGTCCGAGCATCTCAGGAGTGATGCCATATTTTGCATAATGCTGCAGATCCCATTCCTTGAACTCGCGTATCCATCTTCCCATACCCTGGACTCCAGTGCGTACACCTTTGATCTCTTCTGCAGGAATATTCGGGAAATTGACATTATAATATATTCCGTGTTTGTCCGGCCAGTTCTCCATCAGTTTCCTGAAGATGTCTCCGAAGTACTTCTTCACTGCGCTGAAGTCCGCATCCGGATGTAGGGTGTCCAGTGATACTCCTATGGCAGGAATGCCGTTCAGGGCACCTTCCATTGCGGCACCGAGCGTGCCCGAATAACATGACGCCGTGGCTGCGTTTGAACCATGATTGATTCCGGACACGACTACATCAGGGAAGTTGTCAAGGAACATCGTGTTCAGACCGAACTTCACGCAGCTGGCAGGTGTTGCATCCACATAGTGCCATCCCTCTCCGAGGTCCTTGTGGGCGATCTGCTTGAAACCGAGGGATACGGCCATGGACATTCCGGACTGATGGTGTTTTGGTGCTATGACGGTCACTTCACCGAATTGTTTCATTATGTCTGCAAGGACTTTGATACCCTTTGCCTGGTAACCGTCATCGTTTGTAATCAGGATGCGCATTTTATAATGATATTATTTTACACAAAGATAACAATATATTGATAAATTTTTCTAAATTTGCACCGATTTTGTGGAGTTGTGCTTCACACACCGGTAAGATAGTTTAAAGTATAACTTTATATAAACTTTTATAACGATGATTAAAATTGGTATTAACGGTTTCGGCCGTATCGGACGCATGGTTTTCCGTGCAGCTGTTGAGAATTTCTCAAACGACATCCAGGTAGTAGGTATCAACGACCTTCTCGAGCCAGAGTATCTTGCTTACATGCTTAAGTATGACTCAGTTCACGGTCAGTTCAAGGGCGAAGTAGCTGTTGAGGACGGTGCACTCGTAGTTAACGGCAACAAGATCCGCCTCACTGCAGAGATGGATCCAGCTAACCTCAAGTGGGACGAGGTAGGTGCTGAGGTAGTTGTTGAGTCAACTGGTCTCTTCCTTGAGGATGAGAAGGCTCGCAAGCACATCCAGGCTGGTGCAAAGAAGGTTATCATGTCAGCACCTTCAAAGGACGCTACTCCAATGTTCGTATACGGTGTAAACCACGAGACTTACGCTGGTCAGGACATCATCTCTAACGCATCATGCACAACTAACTGTCTTGCTCCTATCGCTAAGGTTCTCAACGACAAGTTCGGTATCGTTAAGGGTCTCATGACTACAGTTCACGCTGCAACAGCAACTCAGAAGACTGTTGACGGTCCTTCACGCAAGGACTGGAGAGGTGGCCGCGGTATCCTCGAGAACATCATCCCTTCATCAACAGGTGCTGCAAAGGCAGTTGGTAAGGTTCTTCCAGTTCTCAACGGAAAGCTCACCGGTATGGCATTCCGCGTACCTACTTCTGACGTTTCAGTTGTTGACCTCACTGTAGTTCTCGAGAAGGAGGCTACTATGGCAGAGATCTGCGCAGCTATGAAGGCAGCTTCAGAGGGCGAGCTCAAGGGTATCCTTGGCTACACTGAGGACGCAGTTGTTTCAACTGACTTCCGCGGTTGCTCTAACACTTCTATCTTCGATGCAAAGGCAGGTATCAGCCTTGACGCTAACTTCGCAAAGGTTGTTTCATGGTATGACAACGAGTGGGGTTACTCAAACAAGGTTCTCGAGATGGCTCGCGTAATCGCAAAGTAATCCGAACCTGAATGATTCAGATAAGGTCGCTTCCGAAAGGGAGCGACCTTTTATTTTACAACTGGTCAAGAGTTAGGCGGCTGCATACGTTGAGATCTGTCATCCCATTTATTCCGTGGACGATGGCCTTGTCTGAGAACTGCCATATATGCCATCTTCTGCACCTTGGCTGATCCACATCATAATGCGCCACCCATATCGGATAGTTTTCCTTTATTTCATTGCACAGTATTGTGTCAATGAAGGATGCGGAAGAATAGACTATAGGCTTTCTGCCATAATATCTTTCGATCTCACTCAACCAGACAAGTGCTTTTTCGTTGAGAAGCTTATGTGAGCATCCCTTGTGTATCGTTTCTATGTCAAGCACGGGAGGGAGGTCGTTCTCTGCCAGTGGTCCGACAGTCCTTATGAAGAATTCAGCCTGCTGGAGAGGATCTTTGGATGAGCGGAAGAAATGGTATGCGCCACGTCTTATTCCCGATTCTCCGGCATCTTTCCAGTGTCTGTGGAAAAATCTGTCTTTCAACGTGATGCCTTCTGTCGCCTTGATGAAAACATAAGATACGGGCTTTATGTCCTTTGCGTATGTCTTGGAAGATATCGTACGCCCTTGTCTGTCGGTCATGACCATAAGGGAGTCCCATTGAATCCTGCTTTGGTATCTGGATATGTCGATTCCATATGAATATGTTCCGGATGGGATCTCCGCGCCTTTTTCAGGCCGTTTTCTTTCTGACAGATATGGCCAGGCGATGAGTGTGCATAATAATGCAAGCAGGACAGCTACAGTCCTTAGTCCGATCTTGAGCTGCCTGCGTTTTCTTCTTTTCTTGCGTTTTTTCTTCTTGGCCATATACAAATGTAATGAAAATCCGTCATAATTTCTTATTTTCGCAAAGTTTTAGTAGTAGTGTAATTTAGTAGTAGTAAATGAAGTTATTCAGCAGGGGTGAAAAGCCCTCATGGTTAGTTTCCATTATTCCATTCATTGTGCTGATTGCCACTTTGGTCGTTGTAATCAAAGTGTTCGGTGCAGATGCTCTTGAGGGAGGCAGTCAGGTTTCCCTTCTTTTCGCTACAGGTGTGATTGTGGCGATCTCAATGATTTTCTACAGAATCCCATGGAAAGATTTTGAAGAAGGAATCCTTGATAATATACGTGCGGTAGGTACATCTATACTTATACTTCTGCTCATCGGAGCGGTTGCCGGTTCATGGATGGTAAGCGGTGTCGTGCCTACTATGATTTATTATGGAATGAAGGTCATCTTTCCTGAGATATTCCTGTTCGCCACCTGCGGAATCTGTGCTTTGATTTCTATCATGACGGGAAGTTCATGGACTACAATCGCAACAGTCGGTGTTGCCCTGGTCGGAATCGGTACGGCACAGGGCTATGACCCCGGCTGGACTGCAGGCGCCATCATCTCCGGAGCATATTTCGGTGACAAGGTCTCTCCTTTGTCAGATACGACTGTCCTGGCTTCATCTTCGGCAGGTACGCCCCTTTTCACTCATATCAGATATATGATGGTGACAACAGTACCATCGTTTGTCATCGCAATGATTGTTTTCCTTGTCGTGAGCCTTTGTCATGACGTGCCAAGCGCGGTTGAAACTCTTGACTTTACACATGACCTTACCTCTACTTTCAATATTTCAGCATGTCTTCTCCTTGTGCCGGTGTTCACTGGAATATTGATTGTCAGGAAAGTTCCTGCAATGCTGACGTTGTTTGTAGCCGCTTTAGTTGCCGGGCTCTTTGCCGTCTTCTTCCAGCCGCACATCGTGGGCTCGGTGGCCTCAGGCCTGTCTCCGGATCCATCGCAGCCGCTTTCCTTCCTGGATGGCTTCAAGGGCATATTCATCTCATATTATGGTTCTACTGCGATTGATACAGGCAATGCCGCTTTGAATGACCTGGTCGCGACTCGTGGAATGTCAGGAATGATGAATACCATATTCCTTATTATTTCAGCTGTGGCATTTGGCGGTGCTCTGGTCGGCAGCGGAATGATCCAGAGTCTTACCGAGATGCTGACACGATTCATAAGGCGTCGCGTCACGATGGTATCTGCCACAGTGAGCACGGGAATATTTGCCAATATGATTACAGGTGACCAGTATCTCTCCATTATCCTGACAAGCAGTCTGTATAAGAAGCTATATAAGGAGAGGGGATATGAAAGCAGGCTTCTGAGCCGTTCTGTCGAGGATTCCGCCACTGTCGTATCAGTGCTCATACCATGGAATTCCTGCGGTATGACGCAGGCTACAGTGCTCAAGGTCAGTACGATGACATACCTTCCTTATTGTCTTTTCAACCTGTTGTCTCCAATAATGTCCATTTTGATTGCAGCGATTGGTTACAAAATTGCACGTAAGTCAAAATAGTTTTCTATATTTGTAGGACACAAGAAAATAATTATTAACGTTAAATAATAAAATTATGAAAGAGTTGAAAGGAACAAAGACTGAGGCTAATCTTCAGACAGCTTTCGCAGGCGAGTCTATGGCCCGCAATAAGTACACTTACTATGCATCAAAGGCAAAGAAGGACGGTTATGTACAGATAGGCAAGCTCTTCGAAGAGACTGCAAACAATGAGAAGGAGCATGCAAAGATCTGGTTCAAGCTGCTTCACGGCGGTGAGATGCCTGACACTGCAACAAATCTTCTTGACGCTGCAGAAGGTGAGAACTACGAGTGGACTGACATGTATGCAGGTTTTGCAGTAGAGGCTCGCGAGGAAGGATTCGAGGAAATCGCAATCCTCTTCGAGAAGGTCGCTGCAATCGAGAAGATGCATGAGGAGCGTTATCGCAAGCTTCTTGCAAATGTTGAAGGCGGACTCGTATTCTCTCGCGACGAGGATATGATGTGGGAGTGCTCAAACTGCGGTCATATCGTAGTAGGCAAGAAGGCTCCGGAAATCTGCCCTGTATGCAAGCATGCAAAGAGCTACTTCATGATCCATCCGACAAACTACTAGAAATTCTGCAGAAACTCGGTCTGGTTATCCTCGCGATTAAGACCGAGTTTCTTTTTTAGAGGAACGATGATGTTACATCGTTCCTTTTTTTGCTCTTGGCATCAGCATTATGCCGATGTTCATCACTATGTATGAGACAAATGTCAGCAGTATGATCATCGACCAGTTGAGTCCCAGCAGCAGGACGAGCACGCTTGCCACGACCATCACTCCGACGAATGCGATCCTCTGCTTGTGCATCGGACTTCCAGGGAGGATGTTCTTCTTGAACTTCATCGAGAACATCGGGATCTCGCTCACGAGAAGGAATGACAGCACGAGTGAGGCGGCCGGGATGAAGAATCTGCTCGCGGCCCATCCGCACATTACGCTTGAAGGATCCTTGAATACGTAGTAGGCGAATGATCCGCAGATCATTGCGCACGCCGGCGTCGGAAGACCGATGAAACTGTCGCTCTGTCGCTCGTCTATATTGAACTTCGCCAGTCTGAGAGCCGAGAATACGGCAACCAGCAACGGAATGTAGCACCAAATGCCGTCAGTACCGTTCAGCACCATGAGCCTGTGTGCCATAAGGGCCGGAAGCGCTCCGAAGCTGACCATGTCGGCAAGAGAGTCGAGTTCTTTGCCAAGGTCTGAATAGGCTCCGAGAAGTCTGGCGGCGAAGCCGTCGCAGAAGTCGCATGCGGCAGCTGCAAGCATCAGGTAGAAAGCGATGTCAAGCTGTCCTTTGAATGTGAATATCACACCCATGAGTCCGCAGAACAGATTCATGGATGTGATTGTATTCGGAATATGCTTAATGATATTCATGTCTTGTTGTTATTTGATGCCGAGCTTCTTGGCGATGTGCTTTGGAAGAGCATCCTTGTGAACAACGATGTTCAGGGTCTTGTAGCGTACGAAAGCGTCTGAAGCATACCATATGCCCTTGTACTTTCCGGCGTCGCCCCAAGAGTTCTTTACCATGAAATACTGAGTTCCGTTCTGGTCCTTTGCAATGCCGTAGATGTGCATTCCGTGGTCATCGGTAGTGGTCTTGCGGTCATAACCGTCCTGACGCATCTCCTGAGTGATTGCCATCTCCTCAGGAAGTTCCTTCTTGACTTCCTCCTCAGGCTTCTCGGCAGCCTTGCCGACCCAACGCTCCTGATCAGATCCGGCAACTGCCTTCTTCTCCTCTACAGGCATTACGGCGAGACCGTCGCGGGTGAAACCCTTCTCGCTGACGTCAGAACCCCATGCGATGGTGTAGCCCTTGTCGATTGCGTTATACATCACTTCCATCATCTCATCCATAGGAAGGTTGTATGCGCTGTCCCATCTCCAGTTGTCGCATACCTCGATGATGAACGGCTCATAGAACGGGTGGTGTGTGAATGATGTGATGTTTACATAGTCGTCGTAGTTGATGCCGAGGTGGTCTCTGTATGACTCCGGAGTATACTCTGCGCCATCGACCACGAATGTTTCAGGATACTCTCCGAAATATGCCTCCACGATGCCGTCGAAACCGTTGAGCCATGCAGTAGAGAGCTTGCGGTTAGGGTTGCTTCTGATAGCGTCTACATAACCCTTGAGAGCAGCGTCAAGCTCGGAGTGCTCAGGCTTGTCAGTGCCATAGTTGAAGCCAGGCATGGCATCCTGCGGAACGATGCCGTAATCGTCGATGACGTGAAGGACATCGCCGAAAGAGCTGCCGGCAGCGAAGTTGAGGTGTCCGTCAAGGCGTACATACTTCACGGCCCTGTCGCGGTATGACTTACCGACAACGAACATTTCTGAAAGGTCAACCTCTACACCCTTGGTCCTGAGGATCTCTGACTCGATGAACGAGAGGGCTGAGAAACACCAGCATGTACCTGAACGGTACTGGTTCTTGATAGATGTTATAGGATTCTCCTTCACTGTAGTGAATTCGTATTCCTGCGCCGAAAGCGCTGTGCATGCGATTGCGAGAACCGCAGCAGAAAAGATGAATTTAAGTTTCATAATATAAGGTTTTGTTTATACTTCAAATGTACATCAAGGCAAAGATAAGAAAAATATATAACTTTGCGATGATTATGGCTCATGTGCTTTACATACATGGCATGGGAGGCGGGGGAGACAGCAGGATTCCTTCGATCCTGGCAGATGCATTTGCTGAAGAAAATGTGTCTGTGGCAGTCCGTACCTATGATTTCGATCCGGAGATCGCCGCAGGCCAGATAGCGTCATGGGTCGATGAACTGAAGCCTCGTCTGATAGTGGGTGAGTCGCTTGGAGCCCTTCATGCATTGCGTATAGAAGGCCTTCCGCATCTTTTCGTGTCTCCGGCCCTGAATTCACCGCTATATTTCGAGCCTCTTGCGTGGCTCTCGCTTATTCCCGGTGTCACGCGATTCTTCGACTGGCTTTATCGTCCGAAGGATGGAGACCGTCAAACGCTGCATTTCACCTTCCGGACATTAAGAAAATACCGCCGTCACAGGAAAGAAGCCTTCGCTTCTGTTCACCGTAACGGCGGCAAGGATACATATTTCGCTTATTTCGGAACCCATGACCACTATCGCAGAAGCGGCGTGGTCAGCGTAAGGGCCTGGCGAAGGGTCTTCGGTGCGGATTCATATCAGATCTATGACGGAACCCATTTCATGGAGGAGGAGTTTGTACGCTCCCTTCTCGTTCCTAAGATCAGAGAGTTCTTCCAGGATATGCCTTAAGTCCTTCCTCCAGGATGTGGATAGCTTTCTTCAAGGCATCGATTTCAAGAACATATGCTATTCTTGCGTGATTCTTACCCTTTCCTGGGGTCTTGTAGAATGATGCGGCAGGAGTTACCATTGTTGTTTCGTTGTCAATGCGGAAGTTTTCCAGCATCCACTTTGCAAACTTTTCTGTGTCATCAACAGGAAGCTCTGCGATAGTGTAGAACGCTCCCATCGGAAGCGGGGTATATACACCTTCTATCTTATTGAGTGCATCAATCATGTAATCCCTTCTTCTGATATATTCCTCCTTTACTTCCTTGAAGTATGACTCTGGTGTATCAAGAGCTCCGATTGCCGCATACTGCCCGAGAACCGGAGAACAGAGTCGTGCCTGAGCAAATTTCATTGCAGCAGTCATCACGTCCTTGTTATGGGATACAATGCATCCTATGCGGGCTCCGCACAAGTTGTAACGTTTCGATACTGAGTCGATAAGGATTACATTCTGCTCCAATCCTGGGATGTTCATTGCTGAGAAATGAGGTTCATCAGTGTAGCAGAACTCTCTGTATACTTCGTCTGACAGCAGGAACAGGTCGTGCTTGCGGGCAATCTCTCCAAGCGCCAGCATGCTTTCCTTCGAGTACTGTGTTCCCGTAGGGTTACCCGGGTTGCAGATAAGTATTGCCTTGGTCTTTGGAGTGATGGCTTTTTCGAACTCTTCGATGTCAGGTATCTGGAATCCTTTATGTATGTCGGTAGGAATTGCCTTGAGAGTCAGCTCATTCATGAAGGCGAATGTGTTGTAGTTCGTGTAGAATGGCTCCAGCACAAGGACCTCATCACCAGGATCACAAGCTATTTCGAGGGCCAGGTTGACGCTTTCGCTTCCGGCTACTGTTACGATAAGTTCATCGACGGTAATGTCAATGCCGATATTCTTATAATATTTTTCCACGAGACCCTGACGGAGTTCCATCAGTCCTGCAGAATGTGAATATGATATGTTTTCCTTTGAATAATTCTTAATTGCCTCAAGTGCGCAGGCAGGAGACTTTATGTCAGGCTGACCGAGATTGAGATGATAGACCTTTACTCCTTCCTTCTTTGCTGCGTCTGCAAAGGGTACGAGTTTCCTGATAGCGGAAGCAGGCATCTGCTGTGCCTTGTTTGAAATGTTTGCCATAAATGTAGGGTTTAGTCCGTTCTAACTTTCTTTATTTATATTCCGGCTACAAAGATAACGTTTTCAATCTAAACTCTCATTTGAATTTATTATCTTTGCGACCAACTTAGCAATTTTTACCCTAATATATATGGCAACATTCAGACAGAGAGCATTGGATGAGGCGGCTTCCCACCAGACTCATCGTTTCTACGCAGAGGAGGGGCCTGTTTCATCGTATTTCGGACAGAATGTTCTGGATCTGGACAAGATGTGCGGATATATGTCCAAAGAGGCCTTTGAAGCTGTTCAGGCATCCGTAAAGTTCGGCGCAAAGCTGGACAGAGGCCTGTCCGATGAAATAGCTGCCGGTATGAAGAAGTGGGCTATCGAAAAGGGTGCTACACATTATACCCATCTTTTTCAGCCTCTTACAGACTCTACAGCGGAAAAGCATGAAGCGTTTGTGTCTGTCAAGGATGGTGTTGCCTTTGAAAAATTCAATGGTACCGCTCTTGTGCAGCAGGAGCCTGATGCATCAAGCTTCCCGAACGGAGGTCTGCGTAATACTTTCGAAGCACGCGGATATTCTGCATGGGATCCTTCTTCGCCGGTCTTCATCATGGACGGAACACTTTGTATCCCTTCTGTTTTCGTTTCATATACCGGTGAGGCACTGGATACCAAAGCCCCTCATTTAAAGTCATTGAGCGCTTTGAGTGATGCGGCGGTTTCTGTGGCGAGACTGTTTGATGACGAGGTGCGTTCTGTCAAGGTAAATCTGGGTATCGAGCAGGAATATTTCCTGGTGGATGAGTCATTGTACAACGCTCGTCCCGACCTGATGCTGTCGGGAAGAACTGTAATCGGCCATACATCGGCGAAGGACCAGCAGCTTGAAGATCATTATTTCGGCGCCATACCGTCCAGGGTAAGTTCGTTCATGAAGGACTTCGAGACCGAGGCATACAAGCTTGGAATCCTGCTTCAGACAAGGCATAATGAGGTAGCTCCCAACCAGTTCGAATGTGCCCCGATGTATTGTGATGCAACAAAGGCCATAGACCAGAACATGATGCTTATGATCATCATGCAGAAGGTTGCGGAAAAGCATCATCTGAAGGTTATCTTTCATGAAAAGCCGTTTGATGGAGTCAACGGCTCGGGAAAGCATTGCAACTGGTCAGTCGTGACTGATACTGGCGTGAACCTTCTTTCTCCAGGAAAGACTCCTACGAAGAACCTGCAGTTCCTGTCGTTCTATACATCAGTCCTCAGGGCTGTGCGCAAGCATCATTTCCTTTTGATGACATCTGTGGCATCCTTGGGCAATTCATATCGTCTTGGAGGCGGTGAGGCTCCTCCGGCAGTAATGTCTGTGTTCTCTGGATCGACTCTATATAAGGTCTTTGAGTCAATTATGGAGATGGGAGATGCAAAGGTTTCAGCAGCGAGTCAGGAATCGATAAGGATAGTTAATTCGCTTCCGGAGATATTCCCGGACAATACAGACCGCAACAGAACTTCTCCGTTTGCATTTACCGGTAACAGGTTTGAGTTCAGAGCAGTGGGTTCGTCCCAGAATGTTGCGTCTGCAGCGTATGTGCTTAACTCGATCGTTGCTGAGAGTCTGAACGAGTTCAGGGCATATGTGGATGCATTGGAATCGGCAGGTGAGGACAGGTCGTCAGCGGTGATGGCTGTCGTACGTCGTTTCATAACTGAATCCAAGGACATAATGTTCGAAGGAAACGGATATGGTCAGGAATGGCAGTGTGAAGCTCAGAGGCGTGGACTCAGACCTGTTGTCAATGTGCCTGATGCATATGAGGTATATCATGAGAAGCAGACGGTTGAATTGTTCGACAGGCTTGGAGTACTTGCGCCGAATGAAGTGGAGGCCAGATTTGAGATTCTCAATGAGACATATGTCAAGAAGCTTCAGATCGAGGCCCGTATCATCGGTGACATGTGCCTGAATCATGTAATTCCGGCAGCTGTCCGTTATCAGAACATACTGATTGAAAATGTGAAGGGTATCAGGGAGATATTCGGCGGTGACTATCTCCAGTATTGCTCTTCTGAAATTGAAACACTTAAAAAGATATCTGCATATATAAATGATGTGTCCTCAGATGTGGAGGCACTTGTCGAGGCCAGGAAGAAGGCCAACAGGATTGCTGACATTTCTGAAAGGGCTAAGGTCTATTCTCGTGATGTCAAGGATATGATGGACAAGGTCAGGGTAGGTGCTGACAATCTTGAAATGCTTATTGACGATGAGATGTGGCCTCTGCCGAAGTACAGGGAGCTCCTGTTCTTCTGATGCATTGATTGACGATGATTATGTTTAAGGAATGTGTAATGCCCGGAGATCTTGAGAAGCTGGAATATGCTTCCTGCCCGGGAAAAATAATAGTGATAGATTCGGTTGGAGCTGAATTCAACCGTGCCATTGCGTATCTGCGCTCGCAGAAGGTAATAGGCTTTGACACAGAGACAAGGCCGACCTTCACGCCGTCGCAGCCGCGATACTCTGTCTCCCTGCTCCAACTTTCGGGTCCGGACAGGGCCTATCTGTTCAGAATCAACAAGATAGGCATGCATCGCAGACTCTGCAACCTGCTTGCAAGCGACAAGGTCATCAAAGTCGGAGCGGCTATCCATGATGACATCCGCGGTCTGCAGAAGCATAGGGACTTCAATCCGTCCTCATTCGTAGACCTGCAGAAGATCGTATGGGAATGGGGCATCAGAGACAAGGCGGTGAAGAAGATGGCTGCCATCATCCTTGGCATACGCATATCCAAGACGCAGCAGCTTTCCAACTGGGAGGCGGAGACTCTCTCGGAGTCACAGTGCAAATATGCGGCTACGGACGCCTGGGTGTGCCGTGAGATGTATCTCAAGCTTATAAGATCAGAAAAGAATCCATTGAAAGAAGAAGAAAATCAGATATGATAAAGATAATATTGAGAAGGGGCAGGGAAGAGTCTCTGCTCAGGTTTCACCCTTGGGTGTTTTCAGGAGCGATTGCTGAAGTTCAGGGCAATCCTAAAGAGGGTGAAATCGTTGCTGTGCATGCCTCTGACGGATCTTTCCTCGCATATGGACATTATCAGATAGGCTCGATCGCAGTCCGCGTCCTGAGCTTTGACGACTCGGCTCTCCGTCCGGATTTCTGGGAGACAATGCTCGCGCGTGCGCTTCAGGTGCGCATCGCATGCGGCCTCCATGGCTCTGATACAACCAACTGCTACCGCCTTGTTCACGGCGAAGGCGATAACCTTCCAGGCCTTATCATCGACTACTATGATGGTGTATGCGTCATGCAGGCGCATTCGGTGGGCATGTTCCGCGCCAAGAAGCATATCTCTGATGCTCTCCAAAAGGTTTATGGCGAGTCTTTGAAGGCGGTATATGACAAGAGTTCCGGCACCGCGCCATATAAGGCAGGCCTCGAGCTTATCGACGGATATATGTATCGTCGTGAGGATTTCAATGAAAATGAACTTGCAGTCCTTGAAAACGGTCATAAGTTCATCGTCAACTGGACAGAAGGACAGAAGACCGGATTCTTCCTTGACCAGAGGGAGAACAGAGCCTTGGTCGGCAGTGTTGCCAAAGGACGTAATGTGCTGAACCTCTTCTGCTACACCGGTGGATTCTCTATCTATGCTTTAGCTGCCGGAGCAGAGCATGTGGACTCTGTAGACAGCTCCAAGAAGGCCATGATGATGGTCGACAGGAATGTCGCTCTCAATGGTTTCGACGAGACAAAGCACACCAGCCTCTGCTGCGATGCGATAGATTACCTGCGTGATGTTCCTGAAGGAAAGTACGACCTCATGATTGTAGACCCGCCAGCATTCGCAAAGCATAGGGGAGCGCTTAAGAATGCCCTCAGGGCATATCAGCGACTTAATGCTGCCGCGATTTCAAAAGTCGCTCCGGGCGGATTCGTATTCACATACAGCTGCTCGCAGGTAGTTGACAAAGAGGCCTTCGCCCTCGCTGTCTTCTCGGCGGCAGCCCAGTGCGGCCGAAGCGTCCGCATCCTGGACCGCCTGAACCAGCCGTGCGACCACTCTGTAAACATCTACCATCCGGAAGGAGAATACCTCAAGGGACTCCTTCTGTATGTAGAATAATATGAAATAAATTTTGCAAATCAGATAAAAGTATCTATATTTGCAATCCCAAACGGGAAATGGTGCTTTGGCCGAGCGGTTAGGCACAGGTCTGCAAAACCTGCTACAGCGGTTCGATTCCGCTAGGCACCTCTCAAAAGTGGCTCTCAGGTATCTGAGAGCCACTTCGCGTATAAAAACCTTGCTACTTTCTTGCTACCTTTTAAAAGAATGCCCAGACACGTGTTCTGTGCCTGGGCGGTTGCGATTAAAATATAGTTGCCTTGTGTGGCTTACTACGCTGCGAAGATACAAAGAATTATTTAATCTTTACTGTTCTTTGTTCATAAGATTCACAGGAGAAAGGATTACTCACCCTCTACAGGTGCATCCTCGTCGAGAGTAACCAGGGTGAGCATTTCGCCGGATTTTTCGCCGGTTTTGGTGTTCACGAAGAAGTACTTCATGAAGACTTTTGGGGCGGCGGCGTTAGGGGCGCCGTGCTTGTTGTCGAAGTCTTCTTTGATGTCGTACTCTTCGCAGACTGCTTCGAGAGGCTGGGCGATCTGGACTGCCTTTCCGTAGGCACGGGTTACACCGTTGGACTGTGGGGCGGATGCCATTATGATGAGCTTGAGGTCAGCTGCGTTGTCCGGTTCTCCTTCGAGTTCGAATGTGAACTTGGTTGGGGTGAGGTTTACGACGGCTTCGGTCGGAGCTTCGACGCCCTGGAGTGCCGGAGGGTTGGAGAGGGCTTCGCCACCGCAGAACACGATCCAGTAGTTCAGACGTGAGTAGAGGTTGGCTCCGGAGATCTTTGCTGAGGTACCGAGAACGGATTTTCCAGCCTGGGTCTGAGCCAAGGCATTCCACGCCAGGATCTGGGCGTTGGTGAGATTTTTCCAGCTCTGCGAGAGCTGCTTGAAGATTGACTTGACAGCTGCCTGTGCAGATGTTCTGACACCGCCACCGTAGCCACGGTTACGGATGTACTTGCGACCGCGGACCTTGGCTGCGGTCACTCCTTTTGCGGAGCCTGACATCTCCTCAAAGGCGATAGAAGGAATGTACTTCATAGTTTGTTGGGTTTAAGTTAATGATATTGTGTTTTACGCGCGTTTTCTGAGGATTCGGATGATGATCCAGCCGATGGCAGCGAGTGCCAGGAGCGAGAGGATTGTTAGGGTTATGCCGCCTGTTTTCATCTTGAAGGTCTGCCATCGGGAGAGTTCTTTTTCGACTTCTACTGTTTCATAGACGACTACATCCTTGAAAATGACACTGTCGCGATAGACTATCTTCGTCTGGACTTCCACAGGCTTCTGGACAGGCTTTGTCTCCAGCGAGTGAGCCAGCAATCCATCTGACACGGAAGCAGCACTCTTGGCAAATTCATTCTCAAGAACTGATACGGTGTCTTTGGTAACAACTTTCTCGACGATCTTCGGAACTTCAAGATAGACGGTGTCAGTCTGATAGACGGTCTCGATGCGGGTTTCTGTTATGATCTTCTCTGACTGTGCAGCCTGGCGGGTGGTCGCACAGGCTACACACAGGGCAGAGAAAAGAACGAGGGTGAAGTTTTTCATAGTTTAGGTATATAGATTTCTCGATTCGCTACGCTCACTCGAAATGACAGTAAAGTACTCCGGGTGATAGTGGGAGTGTTATTCGTGTTTATCTGCCTTTTTCAGCAGCTCAGCTTCAAACTTGTGGAATTTGATGTCGTAGGATGCCTTCACACCGAGGATCGCACCGCAGAGGACCAGCAGTTCACTTACGATCGAGATTGCAGAGTATGTAATCTCTCCCAGAGGCTCAATCCAGAACAGGCACACCATCGCAATCAGGACTCCGCAGCTGAAACTCGCCACTGCAAGACCACCCTGCAGACGTGTGATTTCTATGTGGGACATCTTTGGCATATCCTTACTAGTCATTGTTCAACACAAACCACATCGTCATGAATCGATTGCCGTTTGCATAATTGTAGTATTTATGAATCGGAGTGAAGTGTGCCACCTTGCCGGTAATCTGACAGATGCAGACAGGAGAGCCTATATCCTGATAGTTTTCTGCGATGACAAACACACCCCAGCAATCCATATTATCCGGCAACTCTGGTATTATAAACGAGAACTCCTGACCGATCTCCGGAGCCTGAAATGTGTCAAAAA